>CAYNPL010000025.1:0-40357 GCA_964399135.1 uncultured Gaiellales bacterium | reverse complement strand
GGCGGGCCCCCGCCCCGTTGGTGTCTCGGGGGGGGTGGGGGGTGGGGGGTGGGGGGGGGGGTGGGGGTGGGGGGGCCCCCGCCAACCGCCGCCGCCAGCGAGCCCGACCCGCTGGGCGAGAAGACCGCGCCCCGCGCCGCCGGTCCCTCGGCGCCATGACCACTCGCTCCCTTGAGGTAATCGCGGACGGGCGGGAGGTCCGGGCCCACCACCGGGCAGCCGCAGACCGCCGCCTCGGCGATGGAGGTGCACAGCCACTCGCCCCCCAGGAAGGGCAGGATAGCCACGGACGCGTCGCGGTACAGACCGGCCAGCTCCGTCGGAGATTCAAAGTCCACCAAAGACAAGCGCGACCTCAGTTTGCGCGAGACGGTGCGCGGCACCCAGCGCTGGGCGGAAGGACGGTGAAAGGCGACCACGATGCGTTCAAGGCCGGGGGGGAAGCCGGTCAAGAGGGCCCGCTGAAGAGCGCGATACGAACGACGGGCGTCTCCCCGATAGACGGTAAGGGCGAAGGGCGCGCCCGCCGTCCCCTGCTCCCCGGCCTCGCCCGCGGACGCGGCAGCCGGCTCCAGGTCGGTCCCGCATGGGATTACCTGGTATTCCTCGGGGTAGAGCTCTTCCATCAGACGGCGGCCGTCGGGGAAGGTCACCACCCGGGCGTCCAACCGCTGGAAGAAACGCTCCAGCACCGACTCGGTCATCTCGTAGGCGGCCACCGCCACCGGGGTGAGGTGGAACGTGGCCACCACCGGGCTCCGCGCCTCCCGCAGAGCGGTGAAACTCAGCGAAGGGGCCAGCGGCTCATGGACGTGTACCACGTCGAACTCGCTCCCCAGCATGAGCTTCTCCAGACGGGAGGTGACGTCCACCGGCAGTCCCAAGTTGGCCACTCCACCGTTCAGCCGGATGGGGAAGCTGAAGCCCACCGGTATCACCGGGATGGAGTCCTCGGGAGCGAGAGGTCCGGACCCCGCCGGGGGCAGCAGCAGAGCGTCGGGAGCACCGCCGTGCCGATAGTCGGCCAGCAGGGAGACGAGCTGCCCCCGAGTCCGCTGGAACAGAGCCCTCACCCGCGCGCTCTCCTCCGGCTCGTCCGAAGAGGCCACCACCACGGGCAGATGGCCCCGCGCTCTCAGGGCGCGGGCGAGGCCGGCGATGTGCTGGTTGACGGCGTTCGGGGTGCTCCACGAGAACGGCGCCACCAGGGCTATGTGGAGGCTCTCCGCCACGAACCCCCTCCGCAGAGACAGGGGCCCGAGCGGCGGGCCGGCGACCCCGCCGCCCCCTGCTCGGACCCCCCTCGGCCGCTGGGTCTGCTACCTCACTCGCAGGCGACTTCGCCCGCGATGAAGGCCTCGGTCTTCCGCCGCGCCTCGTCGTCGCTGTACTGGATGGGCGGCGACTTCATGAAGTACGAAGCCGGCTCGAACAGCGCGCCCGAGATGCCCCGGTCGAGCGCGAGCTTGGCACAACGCACGGCGTCGATGACGATACCGGCCGAGTTGGGCGAGTCGACCACCTCGAGCTTGAGCTCGATGTTGAGGGGGACGTCGCCGAAGGTACGGCCTTCCATCCGGATGTAGGCCCACTTGCGGTCGTCGAGCCATTCCACGTAGTCGGAGGGGCCGATGTGGATGTTCTTGCTGCCAAGGTCGTAGTCGAGTTGTGACGTGACCGAGTTGGTCTTGGAGATCTTCTTGCTCTCCAGACGGGACCGCTCAAGCATATTGAGGAAGTCGGTGTTGCCGCCCACGTTGAGCTGGGAGGTCCGCTCCAGCCGCACCCCGCGGTCGCGCATGAGCTTGGTGAGCACCCGGTGGACGATGGTGGCCCCCACCTGAGACTTGATGTCGTCACCGATCACAGGCAGGCCCTTCTCGATGAAGCGCTCCTGCCAGTACTTCTCCCGGGCGATGAAGACCGGGATGCAGTTGACGAAGGCGCAACCGGCCTCGAGGATCTGCTCCACGTACCACTTGGTAGCCATCTCGCTGCCCACCGGCAGGTAGCTCACCACCACGTCGGTCTTGGTCTCTTTGAGGATGCCGACCACGTCGTCAGTGGGGCCGGGAGCCTTTTCGATGACTTCCGAAAGGTACTTGCCCAGACCGTCGTGGGTCATGCCCCGGTAGACTTTGACCCCCAACTCGGGCATTTCGCAGAACTTGACCGTGCAGTTGCGGCCGCCCCAGATGGCCTGCGACAGATCCTTGCCCACCTTGGTCTTGTCGATGTCGAAGGCGCAGGTGAACTCGATGTCGGAGATGTGGTATCCGCCGAGGTTCACATGCATGAGGCCGGGGACGAACTCATCGGCTCTGGCGTTGCGGTAGAAATGCACGCCCTGCACGAAGGACGACGCGCAGTTGCCGACCCCGATGATGGCTACCCGAACTTTATCGCTCAACGGATCCTCCCTGTTCCCTTTCCCTGCCGAGCTGGCGGTAGGTGTGGACGACGCGCTGGACCACCGTGAACGCGGTGAGAGCCAGCATTACGTAGATCACATACGGCAATACGTCGAAGAAGAGGCCTATGGCCATCAGGATGATCCGCTCGGGCCGGCTCATGATCCCGACTTTGCATTCGAGGCCGAGGGTCTCCGCTCGTGCACGAGTGTAACTCACCAAGAGGCTGCCTAGTAGGGCAAGCGCGACCAAGCCGGCATCGACCGCGTGCCCCTCGCTGGCGAACAGATAACACACCGCGGCCAGCACCACCCCCTCCGAAACCCGGTCCAGGGTGGAATCCAGCAGCGCCCCGAAAGGAGTCACCTTGCCGGTGTGACGGGCCAAGGACCCATCGAGCATGTCGAAGCAGCCGGCGACAAGGACCAGGATGCCGGCCCAGATGAGATGGTCGAAGACGATGAGGGCGGCGACGCCGAAATTGAGGAGGGTGCCGAAGACGGTGACCATGTTGGGCGTGACGCCCATCCGCTGCAACGCCCGGAGGAGTGGCACGAAGCCGTCGCGTAGCCGTGTTCCGAAAAACTGGCGGATTCTTTCCATTACAAGTGGCGATTGTAACAGTATCCCCTAGCGCCCACAAACCACGGGCCGGCCCCCCGGCGGCCCGCATCAGGCCCTCGCCGCAAGCCGCGGCACCGGCGTCGGGGCTCACTCGTCTTCGGGCACGCCTGGGGGCTTCACCCGCCGGGGTGGGGGCGCGCCGGTCCGGGCCGGGATGAGGGCGATGCCGTCATCGCCCGCCCAGGGCGCCTTGGACATCTTGATGTCGTAGAAAGTGAGGGTATGCCGGAGCATGGCGAGCAGCGGAAGGGAGGCGATGATCCCCAGGATGCCGCCGATCTGGGCCCCGGCAAGCAGGGCGAAGATGACCACAAGAGGGTGCACACCCACCGAACTCCCCACGATGTTGGGGGCGAGAATGTGGCTCTCCAGTTGCTGGATGGCGAAGTAGACGATTATGACTATGAGAGCGGCCGTGGGCGAGTGGAAGAACGCGGCGATGACGGGCGGCACCGCGCCCAGCCAGGGGCCGATGTAGGGGATCACTTCGGTCACTCCGGCCCAGAAGCCGAAAAGCAGGGCGTACTGGCCGCCCTGGGGCCACACCCCTACTACGTCCCAACTCAGTATCCAGATGGCGAGGCCGCAGGCCAGGCCGACGGTGACGGCCAGAAGGGCCTGGCCCCGCACGAATCGGCTGAACGCGGTCTGGAGCCCGCGCACATACTGCTCTTTGACCTCAGGCGGGCCTGGGGCGAGACGGCAGCCGAAGCGAAAGATCCTCTTGCCGTCGATGAGCATGTAGAAGCTTATGATGACCGTGAACAGGATGTTCAGAAGAACGCCGGCGATGCTCATGCCCACCGAGAACAGGGTGCCCACCGAGCGCAACCCGTTGGTCTCGAGCCACTGCACGATGTCGTTGGTGTTGAACTGCAGGTCCACCTCGATGTTCCGCTCGGCCAGCCAGGCCTCCAGATCGGCCAACAGCTGGTTGAGGTCCATCAACCAGCCCGGGATGGCGTCGAACAGACGCTGAAACTGCCCCGCAAGGGGCGGTCCCAAGAAGATGATGAGCAGGACCACGATGGCGACGAAAACCAGGTACACCACGGGCACAGCCAGCCAGCGCGGGCACTTGATGCGGCCCATGGCCAGCACCACCGGATTGAGAAGAAACGACAGGATGGCCGAGATGAGGAACACGAAGACGGCGTGGCTGGCGGCCCTGGAGAAGTAGAGAGCCAGCAGGATGGCGACAGGGATCAAGACGGCTTGAGCCCATCGCGGAATGGTGATGCGCACCTGCCCTCCTTGCCGGAGACCTCGCCCGACGACCCACCCTGCTGAAAGATTAGCAGTCTCCCCGGAGACGCGCGGGTCGTTTTCCTGGGCAACCTGAGCGCCAGGTGGTAAGGTAAGGCCGATGCGAGAGATGGTTCCCGAAACTGAAGTTGTGCGTCAGGAGGACCTTCTCCGGCGCAAGCGCCGCCAAGCGACGGTCTACCGGCGGCGGAGGATACGCTTCGCCACCGGCTTCGCGCTCTTTTGCCTGATCGTGGCGGGGGTTGTCGTCGCCGCCACGGCAGCCGGTTCGACCGAGCAGGTGTCGGCTCAGGGGCTGCTGGTGAACGGAGAACCCTCGCCCTCCGCCCCGGTGGCCGCCATGGGAGAGGAGCGGCCGGTCTTCGCCCGTCTCGAAGACCGCAACCTTCTGCTGCCGGTGGCGGCCCGCGACGTCACCATCATCGCCTACCGGCCCCTCAGTGACGAACGCGCCGTCGCCTTCTCGCCCATCGGCGACCAGGCCAACGCGAACGCGCTGGTCCGCTTCTTCCGTGGCCTCTTCGCGGCGGAGGCCCCCGTGCGCTACTACCTACTGGAGGGCAAGGACGGGGATCCGACCAGCTCGGTGCTGGTGGGAGCGTTGCCCGGTTCCGCCATCACCGCTCCCGTTTCGGGCATCGTGACCGCCGTCAAGCAATACAAGCTCTATGGCAAGTACGATGACGTGCAGATCGACATCCGGCCGGAGGAGATGAGCGGCATCACGATATCGCTGCTTCTGGTCGATGAGCCGGTGGTCTCCATCGGCGAGGTCGTCACCGCCGGCAAGACCCAGTTGGGCAAGGTGCGCGAGTGCCCGAACGGGCTGGGGGCCGGGCTCACTCCCTACACCCACGATTCCGGTTCGCACGTCTTCATGCAGGCGACCAAGGAGCCCATCAGCTGAGCGCGCGTTTCTGTTCAAGGTGCGGCGGTTCCATCGAAGTGCAGAGGGTGGGGGACCGGCCGCGGGATGTCTGTTCCGTCTGCGGCACGATCTTCTATCAGAACCCCCTGCCCGCAGCCGCGGCCCTGGTGCTCGATGACAACCGGCGTGTCCTCCTGGTACGACGCAAGTTCCCCCCCAACGAGGGCATGTGGTGCCTCCCCATCGGGTTCGCCGAACTGGGCGAAACCATCGCCGCGGCGGCGCTGCGCGAGCTGCGGGAAGAGACGGGCCTGGCAGGAAGGGTGTCCCGGCTCATCGACGCCGACTCCTGGAGGAGCTCGTTCTACGGTGACCTGCTGGTGGTGACCTTCGAGGTGGAAAGGGTCGCGGGCGCCGAGGCCCCGGGCGACGACGCGGAGGAAGTGGCCTACTTCCCCATCGATGGACTGCCCCCGCTCGCCTTTCCCTCCAACGAGAAGGCCATCCGCCTCTGTGCCGACCTGCACCGCGACGAATGGGCCATCCATGACTCCTTCAGGCGGCTGGAAGAAGGGGCGGGCGAGGAGATGCTTTCCGATACGCTGATCGGCTTCGTGAATGAGAGCATCCCCTACGTGGCCCGGGTGTGGCTGGCCGACGTCCGCTCCAACCACACCACGGCCGATTCCTACATGCGCCTCGACCCGGACCAATTGCTCGCCGAATGCACCACCGGGCTGGAACAGCTCGGACGCTGGTTGGAAGGGGAGAGCACCGAGGAACATACCCGGCTCTTCTACCGGGACCTGGGGAGACGCAGGCGGGCGCAGGGCGTCGAGCTGCACGAGATGCTGTCGGCGATCATGCTGCTCAAGAAGCAGATCTGGGCCCACGCGCGCTCGCAGGGAGTGTGGCAACGCCCGGTCGACGCCTACCGGGCCATGGAGCTGCAGAGCCGGTTCGCGGTGTACTTCGACAAGGCGATGTACCACGCCGCCCGCGGCTACGCCGGCGGGCACGCCCTGCCCGGCTAGACATCGGAGCCCGGGTGGGGCCGGTCCCACACCAACCCCAGCACCGGATAGCCACGCCCCGCCGCCCACCCGCGCATGCTCTCGAGCATGTCGCCCACGGTTGTCTTGGCGCGCGCAGGGAGCATGCGCGGGTGCGGTCTCTACACGTTGAAGCGGAAGTTGATGATGTCCCCGTCCGCGACCACGTAGTCTCTGCCTTCGATCCGCAGCACACCGGCGTCACGGCAGGCCTTTAGGGAGCCGTGCTGCATGAAATCTTCGTACGACACCACCTCGGCCCGGATGAAGCCGCGCTGAATGTCGCTGTGGATGGCGCCGGCCGCTTCGCGGGCCGTCTCCCCGGCCCGGATGGGCCAGGCTCGGACCTCGTCGCTGCCGGTGGTGAGGAAGCTGACGAGGCCCAGTTGGGCGAACGCCGCCTGCGCGACCACTTCGGCGGCGGGGCCCGGTAGCCCCAGCGCCGCCGCGTACTCCTCCTGCTCCTCAGCCGACAGCCGGGAGACCTCCAGGGCCTCGAGGAACGGGAAGGCCAAGACCCGGCGCCCCCGTGCCGCCTCCTGCAATGCCGCGGCGTCCTCCAGCCCGGCGACCGTCGCGTCCGCCCCGGCCCCGCCTGCCGGCTCAGCACCCGACTCGGTGTTCACCACGATGAGCTGGGGGGTGAGGGTCAGGAACTGGTAGCCCCGGATGAACGGGAGCTGCCCTTCGTCGAGATCCACCTCGCGCAGGGGGATCTCGGCCTCCAGTGCCTCCTGGCACCGGGTCAGGGCCTTCTTGCCGAGGTCCGGCAGGGGCGCTTTCTTGGCCCGTTCGAACGCCCGCTCGATGCGGATCATGTCGAACAGCAGGAACTCACGGTCGAGTTCGTCCAGGTCGGCGGCGGGATGGGCGGGCTCCCCCAGGACAGGGCTGACGAAAGCCCGCAGCACGTGGACATACACTTGGCCCCCAGCCAGGGCGTCCAGGTAGCGCTCCATCTCCCCTTTGCGGGCGCTGGCCTCGGGCCAGGCCACCTCGCGCACCCTGAACTCGGCGAACGTGGTCTTCTTGGGCTGGAATATCTCCGACAGGGTCCGCACCCGGGCGTCGCCCACGTGAACGGTGGCGACATGGCCTTCACCCCGGCCTTCGGCAAGGGCAGCCACCAGAGTGGTTTTGCCGCAACCTTTCAGCCCGATTATGCGCGCTTCCACACCCGCCTCCCTCGCCGACCGCTCCGGCTTCAGTGTAGCCCAGGCCGCCGGCCCGGTGGGGCGATCTGCGCCGGGAGCGCGTGTTCAGGGCTGTTATCATGCCGGGGATGACCACGTTCCTGCCCACATTCGCGACGTCCTTCATCCTCGTGCTCGTCGCGGAGATGGCCGACAAGACCCAGCTCCTCACCCTCTCCCTCTCCTGCCGCTACCCGGCCCGCAAGGTCCTCATCGGCGTGGGTATCGCGATCGCGCTCCTCAACCTCATCGCCGTGGTGATCGGAGCGCTGGCCGGTCGCTTCATCCCTGTGACGGCGGTCAAGATCGGCGCGGGTGTCCTTTTCATCGGCTTCGGTCTCTGGAACCTGCTGGCCAAGGAGAAACCCGCCGAGAGCGAAGAGGAGTGCGAGGTCAAGAGCAGCGGCCGCTTCGTCATCCTTGGCATCGCCGCCGCCTTCTTCGTGGCCGAGATCGGCGACAAGACCCAGTTGGCCACCCTCTCCCTGGGCGCCCGCTACGAGGGCGACCTGGTGGATTCGCTCGCGGTGTGGGTGGGAGCGACCCTCGGCATGATCCTCGCGAACGCGCTGGCGGTGATTGTCGGGCACCTGGCCGGCCGCCGGCTCCCCGAGCGGCTCATGAAGCGCATATCCGGAGGCCTGTTCATCGCCTTCGGTATCTGGACGCTGGTCGAGACGTTTCTATAGGCCGGGTGGCACAATAGTCCGACACGCAAGACGACAGGAACGGAGGAGAGGCATCGTGAGAACGAACAGGCGGTCCGTGCTGCTGATGGCGGCGATCCTGGCCCTGGTAATCGCGCTGGGACTGACCGCGGGCGC
Organism: uncultured Gaiellales bacterium; assembly: GCA_964399135.1. GTDB lineage: Bacteria > Actinomycetota > Thermoleophilia > RBG-16-64-13 > RBG-16-64-13 > CAYNPL01. The sequence goes on along the minus strand of CAYNPL010000025.1, from coordinate 32,119 downwards.
ATGCGGGTCGGAGGGAGACGACGGCACCGGGACCACGGCGGCGGGCGCAGATGTCAAGACCTACACCGACAAGACCTACGGTTTCAGCTTCGAGTATCCGGAAGATTGGAAGCTGCAGGAAGGCAACACGGCTGAAGTCACCGCCGGCGGCGGAGCGGCGGGCGCGGTGGCCGTCTTCGATCCCGACGGGGCCAAGGCGGGTGATGTCTACATCGACCTGATGCAGGTGGCCGTATATGAGCTCACCATCACGGTGGACGAATCAATGATGTCCGATGTCAAGGCCGAGCTCGAGGGCGTGCTCGCTCAGCTGGAGGCCCAGAGTGCCGACATGAACATGCAGGGAGAACTCACCCCGACCACCGTGAACGGCATGCCCGGGTTCGAGATCACCTACACCTTCACCAAGGACGGCGCTCCGGCCACTTCGACACTGTACTTCCTCTTCGACGGAGACATCGAGTACCAGCTGACCACGCAGGCGGCCGACCAGAACTGGGAAGCCAACCAGCCGGTGTTCGCGGCCATGGTGGCCAGCTTCCAACCCGGACCCGCCCGCTAGACGGCGGGCGGCGCCGGCCGGCCGCTCCAGAATGACGCTTCGCCCCCGGGGACGGACGCCCCCGGGGAGCCGGGCCGCCGCCGCTACCTCTGCAGCGGGTACTCTCGGCAGATCTTCTGCGGGTTGCGCTCGTCGTAGAACACGAGCTTGCCGTCGACCTCATCGAGCGGGAACCACCATTTCTGAGTGGACTCGGTGGGGTCGACGTAGCGGCCGGCGATCACGCGCTCCTTCTGAGCGTCCACCCGCCTGTGCAGCCATTCGATGCTCCCGTCCCACTCGGCGAAGTCCCGCGGTTCCTGCCCGGGGATGTGCCAGGGGCAGACCTTGGTGCAGCGGCCGCACACGCAGCCCTCCTTGTTGAGCACATCGAAGTCGGAGCAGGCTTTGCTGTTGAGCTTCCAGGTGTAGTAGCCGTTGTAGAGGATCTGCTTGCCCCGGGTGATGGCCCGGGCCGGGCACTGCTCGGCGCACAGCGAGCACTCGTTGCAGTACTCCTGCAGGCCGAAATCGATGTAGCCGTCGATCTCCAGCTCCATATTGGTGAGCACGCAGGCCGACTTGAAGTTGCAGCCCAGGAAGGGGTTCAGGATGATACCCATGCGCGACACCTCGCCCAAACCGGCGTCCAGCACGATCTGCGGCATCAGGGTTCGGTAGCGGTTCATGTTGGACGCCTCGGCCTCGAACCCCAGCCGGCGCAGGTAGTTGGCCATGGTCTCGGTCTGCATGGCCAACCGCTGATACGCCTGGAAGCTGGCGGGATCGACGATCTCTTCCCAGCCGTTGGAGGCGGAGATGGTGGGGTCGTGCTTGCGGCACAGGAGCACGATGGCGTACTTGAACGGGGCCTCGATCTCCCGACCCTTCATGTTGTGGGTGTACACCGCAGACTGGCTGAGCGGCCCTATGCCCACCATATCGGCGCCCAGGAAATGCCCCAGCAGCTTCACGTGGCGGCTGAGTACGTGAGGATCGTCGGGGATGGGGGCCCGTTCGGGGGCCACCGGGTTGAGCTTGCGCACGATGGTGTTGATGTGGTCCTGCAGGTCCCAGAACGACGCGCCCAAGGGATAGCGGCGGGTCATGCGCATGAACTCGCGCTGGATCTCCTCTCCGTACTCGCCGAAGAGCGACTTGCCGAAGGCGCTCTCCCTCTCGTCCCGCCGTTCGATGGGACCGACGATCTTGTTGGTGGGCTTGTCCACCCGCTTGAGCAGGTGCGTGGGCCACGGCCCGATGGGGTCGTCGTTGTAGAGGATGTCGCGGTACTTCAGTCGTTCCATCTCAGGCCATTCCGATTCTTTCCGCGTTGCGGTGGTAGAGATACGCTTTCTCGTCGTCGGTCAAGCCGAGGCTCTCCAGGAAGCCCATGGCCTCGTCCATCTCCTCATAGGGATAGTCGGTGCCGAGCATGATGCGCTCCATGCCCAGCGCTTCCCGCGTGCACTTGAAGGCCGCAGGCAGGTAGTTGCCACTGGTGGTGGTCAGCATGTTGTCGCGCAAGTACTCGCTGGGGACGCGCTTGAGCTCGGGCACCACCTCGGGGTCGGACGCCCTCAGGTGCGGGCGCACGAAGGGATGATCGATGCGCTGCATGAGGAAGGGCAGGCCTTCACCGTAGTGGCCTAGGATGATGGTGAGCCGGGGGAAGGCGTCGAAGGCTCCGCTCAACACCAGCCGCATCATGGCCAGCGCCGTCTCGATGCCGAAGCCGAAAGCCGCCCCGGCCAGAGGCAGACCGTACGTCCGCAGCTCCCGGATCATGGGCGCCACCGGATGAAGATAGATGGGTACGCCCAACTCCTCGGCCTTGGCCAGTATGGGCCAGTACCTCTTCTCGTCGATGTAGGAGTCGCCGAAGTTGGAGTGGGTCTTCCAGCCTTTGAAGCCGAGCTCTTTGACGCAGCGCTCCAGCTCGGCGGCGGCCGCTTCAGGGTCTTTGGGCGCCAGAGCGGCGAAACCGGCCAGCCTGCCGGGATACTCGGCGATGGCGGCGGCCAACTCGTCGTTGCACCTCCGGGCCAACGGTGTGCCCACTCCGGGGTCGAAATGGTCGATGCCGGGAGAGGTCAGCGACACCACGGCCAAGTCGACGCCCGCTGCATCCATGCCGGCGATGCGGCCCTCGCCCAAGTCGAGCAGCCGGTTCAACAAGAAGTCGCCATGGGGTTCGAAGGCGTCTTCCCGGTAGTACATGCGGCGCTTGCCGGTGGCGGGATGGTCCACAAACCGCGGGTAACCCGGGTTGGCGTACATCGCGTCCACCCACTGCTGAGTGGCGAAGTGGGTCTCCAGGTCGATGGTCTTCAATGATCAGCCTCCGGCGATAGGTATGAAGATGAGTATGTCGTCGCCCTCTCCCAGGGCCGTCCGCCGGCCGCCGAGGACGCTGATGTCACGGCCGTTGACCATGATGCGGAGAGGCGCATGGGCGCTCTCCTCCTTCGGCTCGGCCAGGTAGGGCGCGATCTGAGGGCCTCCGATCTCGGTGAGCCGCCCGATGAGGTCTTCGACGGTGGCACCCTCGGGCAGAGTCAAGTCGATCTCGCCCGAGCCCAGCAGCGAGCGGATGAGGGCGATGCTGCGCACCTTGACGTTCACGCGGCGTCTACCGGCTCGGGCGGTTCAGGTCGCAGAGCCGCCGGCGAATGCGTCCAAGGCATCGGCGGCGTAGCCCAGACGGAGCTCCTCCAGCTTGGCCCTGGTAGGCACGCCATCCACAGTCCACCCGCGCGCCTCGTAGTACTCGTCGAGCATGAAGTCCAGGTCGGCCTGGCTGATCAACTCGCCCTTAGAGGGCCCGTCGGGGATGGGCTCGGTCTTGAGCCGCTCGGGCAGGTCGTCATCGGCCCGGGTGAAACCGGCCTTGACGTTGAAGACCCGGGCCAGGTTGTTGATCCGCTCGCCCACCTGGTGGACTTCCGCCGGCGTGTAAGTGAGTCCAGTGGCGCCGGCCATGAGGTCGGCGGTGTTCTCGAACATGAAGTCGGCGACGGCCATATCCATGAGAAACACGCACATGGTGGGCGAGTCGGCCAGCGCCGTGCGGGCGTCTTGATTCCACTTGCAGAGTCTCCCCTTGCCTTCATAGGCCAAGCGGTCGATGGGTTCGGGAATGGGGATGCCGAAGATCTCTTGGAAGGCGTAACCCTTGTTGTGGTCGGCGCCGGTGAAGGCGGTGGCATAGTTGAGCCCGTGAGCCTTGGCCCCGCGCACGTCATAGGCCGGCAGCTCCAGACCCTTCACGTGCATGGCGTACTTCTCCGAGCCCTTGCCGATCTTCTCGGCGGCCCGCTTCACGCCCTCGGCCAGGATGTCGCCCAGGCCCTCCCGTTCGCCCATCATGTGGAGCAGCTTGGTCATGGCCGCGTCGTTGCCGAAGCGCAGGTCCAGACCGCCCGTGTCTTCCAAGGTCAGTATGCCCCGTTCGAACAGCTCCATGGCGAAGGCGATGGTGACGCCGGCGGACATGGTGTCGAGCCCCAACTCGTCGGCCAGACGGTCGCAGGCGATGATGGCATCGGGGTTGTCCACCCCCGTGACCCCGCCGAAGGAGTAGAGGGTCTCGTACTCAGGCCCCTCGGTGAAGAAGCCGGCATAGGGGCCCTCCTGGGCCAAGCGCAGCTGGCTGCAGCCCACCGGGCAGTTCGCGCAGGCGGTCTTGCCCATGCCCCGAGCCTCGATGGCATAGCCGCCGATCTTGTCGGCCGGGGTGAAGACCCCGGTGGCCGTCCAGTTCTTGGCCGGGTAGATCCCGAGAGCCTGGGTCAGGTCGAGGGTGGTGGAGGTGCCGTAGCGGGAGAACTCCGGATAGAGGATGGGGCTCTTGCGCATCCCGGCCAGCATGCGCTTGCGCGCCTCGGCGAACTTGTCCTTGTCGGCGATGGCCATCTGCTGCTCGCCCCGCAAGGCTATGGCCTTGAGGTTCTTCGAGCCCATGACGGCGCCGAGGCCCTTACGACCCGCCACGCGCCGTTCGTTGACGATGCAGGCCATGCGCGAGAGCTTCTCGCCGGCGGGTCCGATGCAGCTGATGCGGATGTTCTGGTCGTGCAGTTCGTCTTTGATGACGAGCTGGGTGTCCAGGCTGGTGAGGCCCCACAGGTCTTTGGCGTCGCGGAACTTGACCTCTCCGTTCTTGATCCAGAGGTAGGTCGGCGCCTCCGCCTTGCCCTCGATGATGATGACATCGTAGCCCGCCCGCTTCATCTCCACCGGGAAATGCCCGCCGGTAGTGGCCACCCCCATGGCCCCCGTCGCCGGGGACTTGGCGTTGATGGCCATGCGGCTGGCGCAGGGCACAGTCGTGCCCGTGAACGGACCCGGCGCGTAGATGAGCTTGTTCTCGGGGCCCAGCGGGTCGCAGTCGGCCGGTACTTCGTCATAGAGATACTTGACGGTGAAGCCGGCCCCGCCGATGAAATCCTGTGCCACCTCCACCGGGAGAGGCTCCTCTGTATAGGTCTTGCTGGTCAGGTCCACCCGCAGGACCTTGCCGGTGTAGCCGCCCTTATACATGTCGCTCCTCTTTCCGCGAAAGACCGTAGCTGCCGGTTTCCGTCGAGCTAGTAAGCACTCGCTCAGTATTTGGGGCAAGGATAGCAAAAGCCGGTCCCGCCGGACCGCCTGTCACGATATAGTGGGGAGCATGGAAGTACCTCCCACCCCATACAAAGCGCCGCGGCAGAAGCGCAGCCGGCAATCGCTCGAGCGGATCCTGGAGGCGGCTGAGGACCAGATCCGGACCGGCGGCATCGAGGCCCTCACCATCAGCGGCGTCGTCAACAGCGTCGGGCTCTCGGTGGGCGCCTTCTACGCCCGGTTCCCGGACAAGACCGCCCTTCTCCACGCCCTTCAGGAGCGATTCCATGCCCGCATGGAGCCCATCATCCGCAGACAGATGGCCGAGGAGACCGCCTCGGCCTCCAGCCTGGCGGAGGCCGTCGAGACGGCGGTCGAGGTACTCATCAGGAACGTCGTGGCCGAGCGGGAGTTGTCTCGGGCCTTCATGACCATGTCGGTGTTCGACCCGGTGCTTCGTGCCAAGGGCGAGCTCGTCAACAGAGAGCGCAGGGAGGCGCTCGCCGAGGTCCTTCTGGCCCACCGCGACGAGATCGGGCACCCCGACCCGATCCTTGCCATCGATGTGGCCTACGGGATCTACGCGGCAGTGGTCCGAGGCCGTCTCATCTTCGGCGAGGAGCACGAGCTCTACTACGGCATCAGCAACGTCACGCTCTACGGCGAGCTCAAGCGGGCCCTCACCCTCTATCTTAAGGGAGAGACCCCGCCGCCTGCGGCGGCCGGGGGCTCCTGATCAACACGAGGCGGGGCCCCGCCTGCGCGGGGCCCCGCCTCCTTTTCCTTTCTCTGACAGCCGCACTTTCGCCCGGCTGCTGCTGGATCGATCAGGCCTCGTACGCCATCAGCTGCACCGTGGCGGTGGGGACCAACTCCGGCGCCAGGGCGTTGCTAACCACGACCGGCTCGAACGGGAAGGTCGCACCCTCGACCCACTGAGCCCCTCCCACCGGCGGCGTGTAGACGTTCAGCACCGGGTGGCGGGTCCCCATCTCCACCGGAGCGGTGAAATCCATGGGGCCGAGACAGGTGTCCAGCTTGGTGGTGCTGACGGCCTTGACGATCTCCTCCTTGTCGTCCAGGTTGGTCACCCGCTTGAAGACGTCGACGGCCCATTCGAACTTGCCGTACTGGCCGATGGGGGCGGTCCACTGCTCGCCCGTCTTCTCCATGTAGTCCTCAGCCAGCTCCTGGCAGGTCTTGCCGGTGATGGAGTCTTTGAACGGCCAGGAAGGATGCCAGACACACTCCACCGTGGCGTTGTAGGCGATGGGACCGATGGCTTCCAGCGTCTGCGGGAAGAGGAGCGCCTTGCCGATGGTGAGCACTTTGGGGTTGTAGCCCTGCTGCACACTCTGCTTCCAGAAGTTGGTGAAGTCGGGGGTGATGATGGTGCCGCAGCATATCTCACACCCTTCTTTCTTGAAGGCGGAGATATAGGCGGTGAAGTCTTCCAGACCCACCGGATAGAGGTCGGGCAGATAGTAGGTATAACCCGCCGCTTCCACCGCCGGCGGCAGGCCCGTCTCCATGTTGGTCCAGGCCGCGCCGTCCGCATCGTTGGCGAAAAGGAAGCCGACTTTCTTGTTGGTCTCGACCTGGTCCCACATGGCGATGAAGTTGCTGACGATGCCTTCCAATCCCAGAGCATGCGCGTACGTCCACTTGAACGGCGTGTCCGGAGTGGCTCCGCGACCGAAATAGAAGGGCTGCCAAGGCACGAAGTTGGCGATGGAGGGGCAGCCCAACGCCTCGCACTGGTCGGCGACGGGGTTGGCCGTATCAGGCGAGCCGGAGGCCATCATGAGGTCGACCTTGTCGTTGTTGATCAGGTCACCCGCTACCTGGGAGGCCCGCATGACGTCGGACTGGCTGTCCGCCCGCTTGATGACGATCATGTGCTTCTTACCGTCGCCGCCGATGATGCCGTCCGGCACCGCCTTCATGGCGTAATCCACCCACCAGTCGTCGGCCTTGGCGAACAGGGCCAGGGGGCCGGTGCTGGGAGAGACGAGGCCCAGGATGATGTCGCGGCCCGCCTCGGGGCCCGCGCTCACCGTGGTCGTGGTCTCGGGAGCCGCGGTCGATGTGGTCGTCGCCTGGGCGGTCGCGCTGGTGGTGGTCTCGGTCTCTTCGCCGCAGGCGACCAGCAGGCCGCCCAGACCCGAACCCACCCCGACGACGGCGCCCGCCACACCGGCTATCTTGAGGAACTCGCGTCGGCTTACGCTCCTGCCTTCCATATCCCCTCCTCGCTGGTCACACTACTCCGGCCCGGAACCTACCCGGGCCATAGCAACATCCTAGCACCGCAACATCGTACGGGGAAACTCCGTAGTGAGCGCTCGCTTATGTCGGAAGGCGGGCGGCACGAGCGGCGCTTCTGGTTCCCCCGGTAGGTTCCTAACACCATCCTTACGGGAATGGCGTTATACTCCCCGGGCGCCGTCTGCGAACTAGATAAGAGAGGTTCTTGTGGCTAAGAGAGTCGTGGCCGTCATCCTGATGCTGTTGCTGGCCGCAACGGTGGGTCTGGCGGTAGGGTGCGGCGGCGAGTTGTCTGATGACACCGTCGCCAAAGTAGGGGACACGGTCATCACCCAGGAACAGCTGGACGAGAAGGTGGCCGACTTCGAGCGGCAGTATCCCGGATACGTCCCCAACAAAGACACGGACCCCGAGGGGTATAAGAGCTTCCAGCAGGACGTCCTCGACTACATGGTCACCTATGAGGTGGCCCGCCAGAAGGCCGAGTCTGTGGGCGTCACCGTGACCGATGAAGATGTCCAGGCCGAGATCGACACCATACTGTCCGACTCCTTCGGTGGCGACCAGGCCGCCTTCGACGCCGCCCTGGCCGAGCAGGGCATGACCATGGACCAGCTCAAGAAGGGCTACAAGGAGTCTCTGCTTTTGCAGAAGACCTACGAGGCCGTGACCAAGGACGTCACCACCGTTCCCGAGGAGGAGATCGCCGCCTACTATGAGGCGAACAAGGACTACTACTTCGTCGACGAGACCCGCACCGCCCGCCACATCCTGATCGCTCCGGTGGTGGGCCGCACCGACGGCACCACTTCCACCACAGCGAGCACTACCACGACCACGGCCGCCACGGGAACCGACGACTCCGGGACTTCCTCGACCGCCACCTCCGCCGCCACCACCACCACGGCGGCGCCCACCCAGGCCGATTGGACCGCCGCCCTCGAGACGGCACAGAAGGTCCGGGCCGACCTGATCGCGGGCGCGGATTGGACTGAGGAGGCGGCGACGTATTCCGACGACCCCGGCTCCAAGAACAAGGGGGGTGACCTAGGCACGGTCTCCAAAGGTGAGACGGTGCCCGAGTTCGACCAGGCTCTGTTCTCGCTGGCCAAGGACGAGATCTCCCAGCCCATCAAGACCTCATACGGCTATCACGTCCTTCAGGTGACCGGCATCAACGAGGCCAAGCAGTACACCCTTGAAGAGGTGCGGGAGGACATCGTCAACATCCTTCTGGACGAGAAGAAGTCGAAAGCCTGGTCGGACTGGCTGGACAAAGCCAAGGCCGAGATCGGCGTCATCTACGCGGCCGACTGGCAGACCACCACCACCACTGAGGCTCCTGTTGACGAGGCGACCACGTCCACCACGGCGGCTCCGACCACGAACACGACGGCAGATTAGCGGCGACCCGCCCACACCGCGGATGACAAGAGGCCCCCGGGGTCGGTTACCCCGGGGGCCTCTCCGCACTCAAGGCCGGGACAGGGAGAGCGGCTGCGGACGCCTACTCCCCCGTCTCGAAGCGGAAGGTCTGATCGGGGTCGGTGAGGGCGAGCAGCCGGACGATGCAGCCGTCACCGCCGGGCCAGCGCCAGGGGAAGGCCATGAAGGTGCAACGCTTGCCGGTGACCGCGTCCAGCGCTCCGCCCGCGTTCTCGATGCCGGGGATGCCGCCTTTGACCATGAGGGTCTTGTGGGCCGACTCCCAACCGGGGAAGTCCTCCAGCGGGTCGTGACCGTAGGTCTCCTTCCACTCCTCGATGAGGTGCGGGTGGGTGGGGCCAAGCCCGTGGTTGACCAGCTTGGTGGCAATGGGGTGGTCGTTGGCCTGGCAGCCGTAGGCCACCATCTTGACCTTCTTGTCCACCAGCCACTGCGCGCCTTCCTGGTAGATGCCGCAGCCATAGGCGAAGTACTCGTCGGTGTCGGCCCAGAGATGGTGGAAACCGGTGTTAATGACGACGATGTCGCCCTCTTGGATCTTCGGGGTGGCGTTCTCCAGATCCTCGGCGGTGATGATCCCCCACTTGCCCTTGGGAATCGACACGCACACCCCGGTGCCGAACAGGCGCCACAACGGGTAGTCGCCGATGGTGGGGGTGTTCTCGGTCACGTGCAGGGGGGCGTCCATGTGGGTGCAGCGGTGCATGATGCCTTCCCACTGGACCTGGTAGACGCCGTCCTTGGCGTGGAACTTGTCGATATCGATATCCACACTGGGAGACGAGGGCCACTCGGGCATGAACTGGGTGAAGGTGTGGCTGAGGTCATATATCTTGAGGGCCATGGCTGTTCCTTTCGCCTCGGCGGATGATCAGTTACCAGGCTCGATGCGCAGCTTGCCGCTAGGGTCGCACATGGCGACGAACCGCACCTGGCAGGCGTCCCCGTGCTCGAACTTCCAGGGGGTGGCGGCCATGGTGGCCCGCCCGCCCTTGACCACGTCGACGTCGCCGCCCACCTGCTCGATGGTGGGGATGCCGGCTCCCAGCAGGACCTTATGGGCCGCATTCCACTCGGGATGCTCTTTCTTGGGATCGAGACCGGTGGCCTTGGTGTATTCAGCGGCCAGTCGCTTCATCTGCGGGCCGCCGCGGTGGTTGGCCATGGACGTGGCCAGGGGATGGTCGATGAAGGGAGTGTCGATCGCCACCAGCTTGGGGTCCATGGTCACCAGCCATTCCGCCGCTTCTTTGGAGAGACCGGGCGCCTCCCCGTAGTACTCGAGGGCGTCGGAGTACTTGTGATGCCAGCCGGTCACGATCACCACGATGTCGCCCTCTTTGACCCCAGGCTTGGCCTTCTTGAGGTCATCCGCGGTGATGACTTCCCAAGGCTTCTTGGGGACGTCGAGGATACAGCCGTTCCCGAACAGCCGCTCCGGGGGGATGGCGGCAAGATCGGCGCCCTTTTGAATCAGGTGCAGGGGAGCGTTCATGTGGGTGCCGGTGTGCATCACCGTCACGATCCGCCAGGCCAGCACACCGTGCTGGGCATGCTTGACCGCGCGGTGCATCTTTACGTCGGTCTGACCGGGGTACGAGGGTGCCCCGTGGCCCCAGACATGGCTCAATTCGACCATCTGAAGCCCGGTTACGGGATCAATGGTGACGTTCGACATGATCACCGCTCCTTGTGACGGTAGGGATTACCACGGAATGAAACGAGTATACCAGATGGGGAGCGATGCTCGCGCGGTATGACAGCACCTGGGCCGGGTGGGCAGGGGCGCACCCGGCGCGCCCCTGCCGGTGGGATCACCCTTCTTGAGAGGCGGCGTGCTGTGCGGCCAGGTACGCGAAGGTGAAGGCATGGCCGATGCCGCTACCCTCCAGCTGCGGAGGGTAGACCATCCCGTAGAAGCTGCCGGCGTTGTTGCCCACCGCGTAGAGGCCGGGGATCACCCGTCCCTTCTTGTCGAGTACCTGCATGTCGGCGTTAACCTTGACCCCGCCCCGGGTTCCGGTGATGGCCGCCCCGATGCCGGCCGCGTAGTAGGGCGGAGTGTCGAGGGGCTGCATCCACATGGGCTCCTTGAGGCAGTCGTCGTCATGCCCCTTGCGGCAGAGCTCGTTGTAGCGGGCGACGGTGGCCAGCAGGTTCTCAGCCGGCACCTCGATCTTGGCGGCAAGCTCCTCCAGGGTGTCCGCCTTGACGGTGATGCCTTCCCGTAAGTCGATCTCGATCTGCTCCGGAGTGTTGCGCGACGCCGGAGTCTTCTCCGGGATCATGGGGAACTTCGTCTGCCAAGCGCCATCCCACAACGACCACGCCCGGCCCTCGGGCATGCTCAAGGCCGCCACCGCGTTCTGCTGGAAAGGCAGGTTCTCGTTGGCGTAGCGATAGCCGGCGATGTCCACGTAAAGCATCGGCATCGAGGCCACGGCCGGGCACCACCACCAGTCCATGTAGAGCGCGTAGTAAGGGTCGTCGGGGTGCAGGTTCCGGCCGGTGATGGTCTGGCCGGGAAACACATCCCCAGCCACGATCTGGTCCATGTCGGCACCTATCCACATGGCCATCTTGTGCCCGTCGCCGGTGCAGTGCTTGTTGGAGAAGTTGTTGACGTTCTTGGCCAGATGGGGACAGAAAGCGGCCACCATCTCTTCGTCGTTTATGAAGTCGCCGGCGGCCAGGATGACCCCCTTGCTCGCACGGAACTTGACGAATCGGCCGGCCTCATCCTCCGCTACCACAGCGGTCACCCTGCCCTCGGCGGCCCGCACCAGTCGTCTGGCCGTGGTGTTGTAGTGGTAGACGGCGCCGCACTCTTGCGCGTATTCGACCAGGGGCCCCATCCAGTCGACGTTCTCGCCTTCCCGGAAGGTCTTGCCCATGCGGTGGAGCAGACAGTACTCGTTCCAGAACTGGTTGGGGCGGACGAGAGAGGTCTGCAGGCCGGGCCCGGTGATGCCGCCGGTGTCGACGGCCCGGACCTCCACCCCCTTGGCGGCGAGGACATCCGTGAGCCAATCGGCCACCTCAGCGCTGTGCCTCATCCACAGAGCGGTCAGGGGCAACCGGCCTTGGAACGCCATCGTCGAGCTCCACAGATCGAGGACGATCCTTTCCCGAAGCGCCTGGGAGAGCTCGATCCCCGCAGCCCTTTGGGCCTTGGTGCCGAAGGCGGCGAAACCGCCGGTCCGGTGGGTCCCGTACGTGGGTCCTTTCTCCAGCACCCGGATCCGGGCCCCCATCTCGGCGGCCTTGACGGCCGCCGGAGTCCCGGAGATACCGGCCCCGACCACGGCGATGTCGCAGTCGACGGTCTCGCTGATCGAAGACTCAGGGATAGGCTCGGGGGCCGTCTCGAATGAGCGGCTCACGGCACCTTGCCCTCCATCTCACGGTAGAGCTGGGGCAGGACCCGGGCCAGGTTGGCGAACTCCTGCACGTCGTGCAGGAAGAGACCCTGGGCGGCTTCCTCGGGGATCCGCATGCCGGGCGGCAGCATCAGCACTGGCTCCTTGTCGACGATCTGATATCCCACCCAGAAGCGGTTGCGCACCTCGATGCCGTCTTCGGTCCGGCGGACCAAGTGTACGAAAGCCACCGGCAGTCCGGGAGCGTCTGCAGGGTCGTCCACCCCGCGGGCGATCACGTTCGCAGCCGCTACCGTCTCCGCGAAAGGCGGGCGGAAGCGGGTCATGTCGAACCCGAAATCCTCGGGTGTGAGGAAGCTGATGTCGACAGCGTTGAGAACGCCTCCGCCGATATCTTCCACCACGTGATGGGTCAACCCCTGGAACTTGAGGCGCAGGGGCCGGTCGGGCTGGAGGATCTTGGCCTCGTCCTCGGGGTCCACCCGGGCCGAGACGTGCATCTCCGGGTACCACAGCCGGTAGCGCAGGTCCTCCAGGCCGTGCCAGGCGAACCACCAGTCGATCATCTCCGGAGAGGCTCCGGGCATGGGATGGCGCAGGGCCACGCACGCACTGCCGTCGGGCAGCACGCAGTAGCCGTTCTCTCCCTCGGTGTAGCCTGGGTCCAGGATTCTGTCGATGTCTTGGATGCGGTCGGCTTTGGCCGGGTCCAGGGGCTTGAGGTCGGCCAGCATCTGGGCGTGGTGCGGAGCCGGGGGAGCCGGGGGCAGATGGTAGTACTTGGCGTACGGCTTCGCCTGCTCCTCAGGCGTGAGTTCCTTGTGTTCGCTCATGGCGATTCCTCCGGTATCGGCAGCGACCTTGCTCGGCAGCTGCATCACTGCACGTAGTCGGTGGAGGGGTCGTAGGTGTCGTGCGGCTCGGGCGGGGCCGGCACCAACTCCATGACCGCCGACGGCGAGTACATCCAGCTGTAGGTGCTGGGCCGGTTGGGCTTCCACTCCTCGGGCAGGCCGGGCGGGAAGATATCGCCGATCTCGCCGGGGTCGCCCGGCTTCTCCGCCGTCCAGGGCACGTCGAACGGGGTGATGATGTTGAGGTACACGTGGTGGTTGCGGATGCGCCACACCCCGCGCTCTTTGATGAAGTCCTCCCCATAGGTGCCCCACACCCATAAGGCCGTCAGCCTGCCGCCGAGCACCCGGGCCTCATGACCGGGCGACATCCAGACGCCCTTGGCCGTGTTGCCGTCTTTGGCCACTTCGATGACGGGCGTGGCCAGAGTGTGCTGCATCATCTGCCCTTCGACGGGCACGCCCACCTTGGAAGTCCAGTTGTGGAAGCCGTGAAAGCAGCGCCAGGCGGCATCCATGCCGTCCCACACGCCCAGCGGCCCAATCTCGATCTTCTGGGGCACCGTCTTGGCGAAGAGCTCCACCGTCTCGGTGAACATGTTGGCCGTGGTGAGAAACTCGTACCTGCCCATGAGGTTCTGGATCTCGTGGATATCGTTGAGGCGGCGGACCGTCGCCTCCAGGTCGTCGGCCATGTGCCTCTCCTTTCCTATGCCTTTTGCAGAGCCACCGCCGGCAGCGTCAGACCGGTGGCACCCGGCGTGGCCTCGATCTCCACCGGCCGGTAACCGGCGGCCTCGACTGCCACAGTGTACTCCGCGCCCGGTTCGAGCCTGTCGACCAGGAAGTCGCCGAAGTTGTTGGTCGCCACCCTCGCAACGACGGCCCCCTCCTGGGACACGGTCACCCCGCACCCTTCCGCGCATTCACCGGTATCGGCGAAGTAGGCGCTGCCGGCCACGAACACCTTGGTCCAACGGTGGAGGTCCTTGTAATAGACGCGGGGAGCGGTGCCCAGCTCGGCCCGGTAGACCTCCAGCCCTTCGCTCGCGGCCACCTCCGCCATCTCCTCATCGGCCGCGAAGACCACGCGCATGGCCCCGGTGGGACAGGCCTGCGCGCAGCGGACCTGCGTCCAGCCCTCGTCGATGAGGTGGGCGCAGCCGGTGCACTTCTGCGCGACCTCCGCCTCCGGGTTCCAGTAGACGGCGCCGTAGGGGCAGGCGTCCACGATCTCCTGGTGCCCCTTGGCCTTCTGCGGATCGATGATCACCAACCCGTCGGGGCGCTTGTAGACGGCGCCGGCCGGAGCCGCGTCCATGCAGGGAGCCGCGTCGCAGTGCATGCACAACGCCGGACGGTAGACGACCTGGACCTGCGGGAACTGCCCTCGCTCCTTGCGTTCAATCTCGATCCAGCGATGGCCTGCCCAGGGCTGGGCCACAGAGACAGGCGGCCAGTCGTTGCCGGTGAACTCGTCTTTGTCGGCCATGAAGCAGCAGTTGCAGTCGTTGCAGAGGGCCAGGTCGATGATCATGTTCCACTTCTTGACGCCGGCCATCAGGCCACCTCCTTGTCCAGAGGGACGTCCCACTTTTCGATCTGGACCAAGCAGGAGTTGTTGGCCATGCCCGAGGACATCGGGGTGATGAACCGGGAAGGGGAGAGCACGTTCACACAGCCGCCCCGATCGGCCGACTCGCCCGGTGTGCCGATGGGGTCGTACTCAGCGCACGACTCGTAGGAGTGCACCACGCCCGGCACCAGCCTTTCGGTCACCTGGGCGTGCAGGATCACCGACCCCCGATCGTTGAAAGCACGGATGAGATCTCCATCCTTGATGCCCCGGGCGGCGGCGTCCTTGCCGCTGACGCGCATGATCCAGTAGTAGCGTCCGTCGGGATGAAGCACGCGGTGGTCCTTGATCTCGTTGGTCCAGCTGTCTTTGTGGTCGTTGTGGGTGTGGAACGAGTAGCGGGGGTGGGGCATGATGAGCTGCAGCGGGTACTTGCCGGTGAGCTCGGCGGTGCGGTGGCCCTCCCAACTGGGGATGTACTGCGGACCCATGACCGGGCGCTCACGGTCGACCAGGCCGGTGGCTTCCGCGCGCTTGAGACTGTTGCTGACGAACTCGATCTTGCCGGACTGCGTCTGCAATCCTTTGCCCCGCACGTGGTCCCAGGGGGCGGGACCCCAGTCGGGGGTGTCACGCTCTCGCCCTTCGGCGAACCAGCGCATGCCCGGAGTCGGCTTCCGGTCGGCCGGGCGGGGCGGCACCACGTAGTAGCCCTTCTTCTCGAAATCCTCCCATGTGGTCACCGCCGCCAGGTCGGTGGCGTGGAAGGTCTCTTTGACCCAGTCGTACTCGGTCCGGCCCATCGTGTACATGCCTTCCAGACCGAGGCGGGCAGCCAGACCCCGAAAGATCTCGTAGTCGGATTTGGACTCGCCCAACGGTTCGATGGCTTTGTGTTGCAGGACGATGATGCGGTGGTTGCACATCAGCGAACTGTGGGTGACGTAGCCGTTGGCCAGACTCCACTCACCGATGTCCCAGCGCTCGAAGTTGGTGCAGGCCGGCAGGATGACGTCGGCGAACTTGGTCTCGCCCTCCATCCAGATGGCCTGGGACACCACGAAGGGGACCTTGCCCTTGCGGTAGGCCTGGACGTGCTTGTTGGTCTCGGTCATCGTCCCGAAGAACGAGCCGCCGAAACGGTAGTACATCTGAGCCATGGGGTAGCCGGCCGCCGGGTACTGGAACTTGTGGAACTGGGCCTCGATGTGCGAACCGGTGAAGCCTCGTCCGTACCACTCGTGCGGCTCGTGCATCATGATCTCGGGGGTCTTCAGCCGGTATCCGATGGAGCCCTCGGCCGATCGTATCGGGTTGGAGAAGGCCCCACCTCGCGGGAAAATGCGGTAAACGAAATCCTTGCCGGCGGCGCTGTTGGCCAGGTCGCCGGAGATGCCGCCCTCGGTGTACCCCGGGAAGAAGAAGCTCTCGTCGAGCGGCGTGCCGTAGGTGGTGCTCCACAGGTTGACGCCCGGCTTACCCATGCCCTGCATGGTGATGAGGGCGATCATGGAGCGGGGCCATTCGCCCCCGGTGGCACAACGGCAGGCGCCGCCCAGACCGGCGAGCCCGCCCGCCGCCAGCATCGTCTTCTTAGAAGCCCATTCGCGGGCCAGGGCCCGGATGTCGCGGGCGAGCACCCCCGACTCGGCCTCCGCCCACTCCGGGGTCTTGGGCTGCCCGTCACTGGCGCCGAGGACGTAGTCCTTCCATTCGTCGAAACCGACGGTCTTGGTGGCGACATACTCCTTGTCGTACGTGCCCTCCGTGAGCCACACGAAGGCGATGGCCAGCGCGACGGGGACATCAGTGCCGGGCCGGGGAGCGAGCCACTTGTCGCCGATCATGCCGGCGGTGTGGTTGAAGAAGGGATCGATGAACACCATCTTCACCCCCAGGTCTTTGAGCCACCGGCGCCGCGGCTGCGACTCGTAGGCGGCGTACACCCCGCCCTGGGTGGTATCGGGGTCGGAGGACCAGAAGACGATCATCTCGGTGTGCTTCAGGGCGTCTTCCAGCAGGTCGTAGCCCTCCACCAGGCCCAGACGATGGGTGTTGCCCCACATGTGGGCGCCGCCCCACAGCCACCCTTCCCAACTGTCTGGGTTGGGCTCGATATAGGTCATGCCCACCGCGTTCAAGAAGCGCTGATAGCAGCTGAACCGGTAGCCGATGTTGCCCCACATCTGATGAGAGCTGGGCTGGGTGTAGATGGCTCCGGGGCCGAACTCCCGCTTCACCCGGATGATCTCGTCGGCCACCATGTCCCATGCCTCGTCCCAGCTGATGGGCTCGTACCCGGAAGTCCCCCGGTTGTGGATGTTGCGCTCACCCTTGGGGTTGAAATCGACACGCTTGAGAGGCGTGAGGATGCGCTTGGGCGAGTAGACCGTCGACCGGTGGGCGATTGTCCAGGGACTCACCAGCGCCTTTCGGGGTGGAGTGAACTTCCGGCCCCGGGCGTCGATGGTCCACGAGGGAGCATCGGTATGGTTGAACTCGAGGGGGGTAAGCCGGACGATCTTGCCGTCCTTCACATCGACGAACACCGGCCCCCCGGTCGTGCAGTTGGTGAACCGTCTGACTTCTCCCATCGATCGGCCTCCCCCGCTCGCTGCAGTCGACTGACCCGAACTGATTGGTCATTCAGCAATAACCTATCGTATAATCACTTAGGTGTCAACCGTCCGCCCGGCGGTGCGCTAGAGTAGACATGAACAAGCGGAGGGAGAGGCAGGACATGGCGGTCGCGACGGTCAGGATGCGCACGGAAGCCCGTCAGCAGGAGATAGTGCGGGCTGCGCTGGACGCTATCGCCGAGCACGGCGTCCAGGGGGCCACCATCTCCCGCATCGCCAAGGGAGCCGGCATCACCCCAGCTGCCCTCTACTCGCACTTCGAGAACCGGAAGGCCATCCTGCTCGCCGCTCTGGACGTCGTGTACGAGCAGGTGTTCGACAGCTTCCGCTCCTCCAGCAGCTCCGACCCGCTACAGCGTCTGCGCGAGATCTGTGAGCACCATGCTGAGAAGGTCCGCAACCAGGACAAGACCAGCCACGCCCACCTGTTCCTCGAGTTCGTCGCCTCCGCTCCCGAGGAAGGCCTGCGCGAGGCCCTGCGGCAGAAGGAACAGGCCACGGCCTCCTATCTGGCTTCGATCGTCGAGGAGCTCAAGAAGCAGGGCGGACTCGCCCAAGGCGATGAACCGGAGTTGATCGCCTGGTTGATCGCCGGCTGGGCCTGGACGGGAGACGTGGCGAGCTCCATGGGCGTCGCGTCCGTCTGGTCGGAGCGGGTGTCGCCGCGGTTGCTCGACTTGATCTTCAGCACTCTCTCTCCCGGCCCGGCCGCCGCGGGCGCCGAGCAGGAGGACACACAAGCCCCACCGGGGTCGGCGGCGGTAGACGGGCTCCCCGACGGGGCGGTCTTCACCGTGGAGGAGACGGCGGACATCCTCAAGGTCGAGAAGGCCGTGGTCGAGCGGATGGTCCTCGACAAGCAGGTGATGCACATCAGCCTGGGCGGCGAGGTCCGCATCCCCCGCTGGGCGTTGCTGGCCTGCCTCCGAGGCCTGAGCACCGAGGAGGTCGACCACGTCCTCAGAGAGCGGGCGCGCGACCCGGCTCAAGCGCGGCCCTAGCCGAGGGGATCGCCTGCAAGAACGAGGCCCGTCCTGGCCGCCACCGGCCAGGACGGGCCGTCAGGGTGCCGGGTTCAGATGGTCGGGTACCCCTCCGGCGCCGGCTGGGGCCGCCCCGGCCCGGGCATGATGGGTGTGCTCGCCCGCTTCTCACCCCTCTCCCACTCCTCGGGGATCCAGTTGTACTGGCGGTCGCCGATGTAGTTGGGGTCGTAGCGCTCCCGGATCTTGCGCTGGAACACGTAGGCGAACGGTTGCTTGGCGCCGGCCCACTTGTCGAAGGCCTGCTCATCGGTGTAGCGCATCTCGATATAGAGTGCTTCCTTGCCGGGCGGGTAGCCGATGGAGGCCGCATCGAGCACGGCGTCGTCCATGTGATACCAGGCGGCCCGGCAGGAGTCATAGTCGGCGCCGTCGTAGGACACGAACTGCTCCAGACCCATGATGCCGCCGCCCGGGTAGGCGCCCACGGTGCCCATCATGGAGTCGCCCCCGGCCTGGACTAGCAACCCGTTGCGGTAGTCGCGCTCGTAGCCGGCGGCCGCCACCGGGACATAGCCCTTGACCCAGTCGGGAGTGCCCGCCTGCATCCAGCTGCCGATGTAGTTGCCGGCGTAGACGTAGTTGATCTCCTTGTGCCCGAGCCGGTTCATGTAGACGTTGGTGAACTCGGCCATCTCCTTTGTGCAGTATTTCTCGACCTTCCAGCCACCCACTTCCTCGAGGATCTTGTCCAGGATCCTGTCCTGCAACTCGATGTCGGCCTCGCTGCGGCCGGCCATGACGATCTGCAGCGAGATACGCATCTCTTCGGTGAGCTCGGCCATGCCCGGCTCTTCCAGCATCGCCGGCAGGTCGCTCAGCTGCTTGGTGGGATCGTTGTACATGAGCCAGAACGCGGGAGCGAGCTCGGCACCGGCGAGGTTGTATTGCCGGTGGAGAGTGAACCCGATCTCGTTGTCGTAGATCTGGTAGTAGAGGTCGGTCCAAGCGTCCCAGGTGGGGACGGCCACGGTGTACACCCGGAAGGTCTCATCGACGGGCAGGCGATAGGCGGGCACCGTCCCGGAGAGCGGCCAGTCGGTCCGGCCCGGCCAGTGAGCCAGCCGGATGGCGCACTTGGTGTAGACACCCATGCCGCCCCGGCTGCCCAGGGTGCCCCGCATGATGCCGCGCACGGAGGGGCCCGGACCTTCGCTGCAGAACCAGCCATCGCCGGAGCCCAAAGAACCGCTCCGCACGATCTCGCCGCTCGGTGTGACCCACTCCATGCCCAAGACGTTCTCGGCGTTGCCGCCCATCCACATGGTGCCGGCCCCGATCCCTGAGTAGGCGCAGGCGGCCGCCACCACGGAGCAAGAAGAGCCGGCGCCGATGATGTTGCAGGTGAAGCCCCGTTTGATGGCCTCCGCGTGAAGCTGGGCATGGATGACGTACGGTTCGACGATGGCGATGCCGTTCTTCTCGTCGATCTCGATGGAGTTCATGCGCCGCATGTCGAGCTGAACGGTGTCCTTCTCGTCGCCATACCGAGTGCCCGGATCGTACATCGGCGACGCCCAGTGGTACCAACCGGTGCCGTGCGGCTTGACCCCGAAGTTGTACTTGTTGGCCGCCTTGACGATGGCCTGGACCTCTTCGGTGGATGCCGGCATGACGATGGCGGCCGCCCGCGGCATGTAGTGGCTGCAGTTGGGCCGGACGAGCTCCACCAGCATCTGCAGAGCGTAACCGTCGAGGATGGCCGGGTCGCGGGTGACGTTGCGTTCGCCCACGATGGCCTGGAGGGCTTCGTACGCTTCAGTGGAAAGTGCCATGTCCCCTCCTTTCTACAGAGCCCGCTCGACCAGTTCGAGCACGTCGATGGCCTGCATGGTGGTGCCGTCGCTGGCCGCCGCGCTGCCCAGGATGCGGTTGCAGCTGGAGCAGGCGGTGGCTATGGCGTCGGCTCCGGTGGTCTTGGCCTCATCCAGGCGCTTGGAGGCGGTGAAATCGGCGAAGTCGGGGTAGGCCTGGGGGACGGCCCCGCCGCCACCGCAACACCAGGCCGCTTCCTTGGTGCGCTCCATCTCCACCAACTCCAGGCCGGGGATAGCCCGGAGCACATCCCGGGGAGGCTCATACACCCCCCAAGCCCCGTTGTAGCGAGGGCGCGGAGGGTCGTAGACCACGGCCTGGCCGAAGATCTTGGTCTCTTTGCCGTCCCAAGGCACGTAGTCCTCGCCCTGCCGTCCTAGGTGGCAGGGGTCGTGGTAGGTGACCTTCATCGGCACCGTCTTCGTCAGCCGAAGCGCCCCCTCCTTGATCAGCCGGTCGGCCACCTGGGTGGTATGGAGGACTTCGGGGACCTGCACCGGGTAGCCCGCGGTTGCCGCCACCTCGGGATAGAGACGCTTGAAGGTCCAGAAGCAGGTGGCGCACGGGGTCACGATGGTCTTCACGCCGGCCTCCGACCACCTCTCGAGGTTGGCTTTGGCGCTTGCCGCGAAGTCGTCGCGATAACCCATGTCGTAGGCTTTGCCGCCGCAGCAACGCTCATCGCCGTCGACGGCGAAGTCCAGGCCGCCCTTGGCCAGGACCCGGGCCGATGCCTGCACCACGCTGCGGAGCGTGGGGTTGAACGAATAGAGGCAGCCGGCGTGGAAGAGGACCTCCGCTTTGGCCACGGTACCGGGGCCGGCGGCGCCGGGGGCGGCCAGCCGCTTGAGCCCCAGACCCTCCGTCCAGTCCGCCCGCTTGGCCTGGGGGGCGCCGGCCATGTTGCCGCTGTCGCGCAGCTTGGCGATGATGCCCGGGTAGGCGTCCGGCACCACTCCCTTCTGGTTGAGGTAGTACCGGAACTCCCGGGCGCCGTCGAGGATCCACATGTCGTAGCGGCAGACCTTGCAGCTGACATCGCACTGCCCGCACAGCGTGCACTCGAAGACGACGTCCTTGAGCTCGTCGGTGATCTCACTACGGCCGTCGGTAAGCGACAGCAGGGCGACCATGCGGCCGCCGCCCGAGAAGGCGTGGAAGTGCCGGTAGTCCACGCTGGGACAGCCCTTGGCGAACTCCCAGCTCTTGATGCGGTCCTGCGGGATCCATTTGCAGTATGAGCAGCGGTTGCACCGCATCGCGACCGCCCGATAATCTTCAAGTGCCATCGTGGCTACTCCTCTTCTCCGCGCCTCAGAAGCAGAGCTTGTTGGGGTTGAGCACGTCGTTGGGGTCCAGGATCTGCTTGACCGTGCGCAAGGCGTCACGCGTAGCGGCGTCCCGGTTGTACACCGGATCGGCCCACTCGCCGTAGGGGCGGGAGAAATAGGCCCCCGAGTCGATCAACCGCCTGCCGGCATCCGTGAAGAGGGCCCGCGTCTTGGCGGAGTCCCCAGCATCGTCGCCGGAATAAGGGAGGCTGAACTCACAGTGGTAGGCCACGCCCTGGTGCTGGGGCTGCAGATAGACGCCCACATCGCCCGCCGGATAGGCATGAGCCGCCACCGCCTCGAGCATGGTGGTCAAGAAGCCGGGAGCCTTGTCAAGCGGCGTGTGGAAGAAGATGTCGGCCACCCGGCCCTTGTAGCGGAGCTTCCAGTGGGCGGCGCCGTCGGCGGCCGCCGTCGCATCGTAGAGCCCGTACACCGCGGCCTCCACTCGGGAGGTGGCCAGCCCCGGGATGGCCGAGAGCAGCGGCTTGCCCTGGGCGGCGACGGCCTCGGCCACGTCCTTCTCGGCGACGGCCATCCGCTCCTGGGGGAACAGGGCCCGGCCGCCCACGCCCACGACCAGGGTCCAGGCCGGCAGGGACTCGCGCAGGGCGGCGACGTCCGCAGCGTCGGTGCCCACCAGCGCGGCCAAGTAGGCGGCGTTCACGATGAAGATCTCGTCCGCCACCCGGATACGGACGATGCGGTAGGTGAGGTCGATCAAGTCGTCCAGGGTGGAGGCGGTCACGAACAGGAGTTTGCGGGGCTCGGCCAGCAGTTCGCACTTGATGGAGGCCCAGGTCACGATGCCCAGGGTGCCCTGGGCGCCGGTGAGCAGCCGGTAGAAGTCGGTCTGGGCCGGCCCCTTGGGATCGACCTGGCGCCCGCCGGCCGCCCACTGGCCCTCTAGGTCCGGCGGGCCCCAACCGGCCTCGCCCGTGAAGAACCGGGTGCCCTCACCCCAGATCACCCCGCAGTTGCGGAGCGGTTCGGGCAGCGCGTAGTTGTAGCGGGTAACGAGGGTGGGCTGCCGCTCCAGCAGGCTGCCGATGACCGACTTGTTGGCCCGGGGGTAGAGGGGCGGGGTCACCCGCATCCCCTGCTTGGCCAGCTCGGGCTGGAGCCGCCCGTAGGTGACGCCCGGTTCGACCACTACCATGCGGTTACGGCGGTCGATCCGGAGGATCTTGTCCATACGGCTGAGGTCGACGATGACGGCACCGGGGACGGCGGGCACGGTGTCGCCGTAGAAGTGGGGCGGTCCCGAGCTGACCGGCACCAGCGCGGTGCCCGTCTCGTTGGCCCAGCGCACCAAGCTCTGCACCTCGGCTTCGCCGCCGGGCCTGACCACCAGCTTGGGCTTGAGGGGAAGGACGAAACTCTCGTCCCCCGCGTACGATGCGAGGACCGTCGGGTCGTCGAGGACGTTCTCCTCGCCCACCACAGCGATGAGCGCCTGCTTCAATCCTTCCACCTGCGGAACCACCTTTCCCTGTCCAGCCAGCTACGAGACGCGGAGTACAGTCGACGCCCTACGGCATCATGAGGATCGGCTTGATGGCGTGCCCCTCGTGCGAAGCCGCGAACGCCTCATTGATCTGGGCGAATTCGAACTTCTTGACCAAGCGGTCGACCGGGAACCGGCCCTGCTTGTACCACCCGATGAGCTGGGGTAGGAACAGCCGGGGCGTGGATGACCCGGCCAGGATGAACTGCAGACGCAGGCCGCGCGGGAACGCCTCGAAAGCGTGATGGAAATCAGGCAGCTCGGGCTCGGGGACGGCCAGCAGGCCGAAGACGCCTCCAGTGCCTAAACACTTGATGGCCGCCGAGATGCTGCTCTGCTTGCCCGAGGTATCGATGGCGAACCGGAAACCGGCGGGACGGACCTCCCGCAGCCGGGCGGCCAGGTCTTCCTCTTCGCGAGCGTTGAAGACATGGGTGGCCCCCAACTCCAGGGCCAGGTCCAGGCGCTGCTGGTTGATGTCGATCGCCACCAGGGGGTCCGCCCCCACCAGCCTGCCGGCCATGACGGCGCTCAGCCCCACGGCGCCGGTCCCGAACACCACCAGGTCGTCTTTGACCCCTATATCCAGCGAGTTGATGACCGCCCCCGCCCCCGTCATGATCCCGCAGGGCAGCGCGGCCAGAACCTCCATGGGCACGGTCTCGTCGTCCACCCGCACCATCGAACTGACCGGGGCGATGACGTAGGTGGAGAACGACGACTGCTGGAAATAGGCGCCGTGAATCCATGCCCCGTTGAGTTTGATGGTCGGGGTGCCGTCCGCCCGCCGCCCTCCGAAGTTGAGCGGGAACTGGCGCTCGCACAGGTCGATGCGGCCGACCAGGCACTGCGGGCAGGTGCCGCAGCTGGGCCAGGAGATGGTCACCCGGTCGCCCGGTTTCACGTAATCGACGCCGGGAGCGACTTCTTCCACGATGCCGGCGCCTTCGTGGCCGACCACCGCCGGCATGGAGAGCACCACCTGCATGTTGAGGTCGGTGTGGCAGGCCCCGACCGCTTTGATCTTGACGTAGGCCTCGCCGGCGTGGAGGTCGTCCAGCTCGACAGTCTCCAGGGTGAACGGACCCTCCACCTGGTGGACCACGGCAGCCGTCGCTGTTCTCGTCATCGTGCGCCTCCCGTCATTCGTCTACCCATCGCAACGGGTCGAAGGACCCTGACTCTCAGCCTCCGGCCAGCGGGGGGAACACTAGGATCTCTTCCCCGTCGCTGAGCACGGTATCGTCGTCGTATCCACCCACCACCTTGCTGCGGGACACCATGATCCGGGGCGCGAAGCGGCGCTCTTCCCGGTCCCAGGCCCAATCCCCCAGCTGGTCCTCCACCAGCGGCGCCAGTCCGTCCAGGAGGTCCCGGAAGGTGGCCCCTTCGGCCAGTTCGACCTCCAGGCCGGACCCGCCCACCTTGTCCCTGAGGATGCCGAGAAAGCTGACTTTCACGCGCATGGCTACGCCAGACCGAGCTCGCGCAACTTCTCGGGAGTGGGCCGGCCCTGCTCGTCCCAGCCCCGCTGACGGTAGTAGTCCTGCAGCATGTACTCGAAGTCAGGCCTCTTCCCGGCGTGGCTACCGTCCGGAACCGCTTCCAACAGGCGCCGCGGGAACTTGTCGTCGGCCCCGGTGATGCCGCACTTGAGGCTAAACAGACGCTGCAGGTTGGTGATCCGCTCCCCGGTCTTGCCCACCCGCTCGGCGTCCCACGGCTCGCCGGTGACGGCCTGGAGCGCCGCCGCGATATCGGCGTAGATCATGCCGTCAGAACAGATCATGCAGAGCGTCAGCGAGTCGACCACCGAGGCCTTGTCCTGCGAAAGGATGGCCAGGATGGCCTTGCCTTCCCGGCTGAAGCGGTCGATCTCACCCACCGGCATGCCGGTGTCGGGCCGGGGAGCGCCCATCTCCATGACGAACGCGGCCCCGTGCATGTGGCAGGCCCCTCGGGTGCCGGTGGCATAGACCGGGACCATCGAGGTGTAGGCGCGGGAATCGTGGTAGGGGACCTCCATGCCCTTGACGTGCACGGCGAAGTCCTCCGTGCCTTGACCCAGCGCGGCGGCGGCTCTCTTTACCCCCTGGCCGAGCAGAGCGCCCAGGCCCCGGCCCGAGCCGATCTGGTCGACCATCTCGATGAGGGCGTCGGCGTTCCCCCAGGTGAGGTCGCACCCGGCCTCCTCCTTGGTGATGATGCCCTTCTCGTAGCACTCCATGGCGAAGGCGATGGCCGAGCCGGTGGAGATGGTGTCGACCCCGTAGCGGTTGGCCAGGTCGTTGGCCCAGCAAACCGCCTCCAAATCGTCGACCATCACCATAGTGCCGAAGGCGCAGAGGGTCTCGTATTCGGGGCCCGGGCCCTCCATGGCGAAGCGGCCCTGGTCGATCTTGATCCAGCGCGCGCACTTGATGAAGCAGCCGTGGCAGGCCTGATGCGGCACCAGGATGGTCTCGGCCATGGTGCGCCCGTTCAGCTTCTCGCAGCCTTCGCGCCATTCGCCCTTGGCCCAGTTCTTGTTGGGGGTATCGCCCGAGACCCAGGAGTGCTCGAGCAGCGAAGCGGTCCCATAGGGGGTGAACTGGGAGACCACCGGGTGGTTGCGGATGGCCGTGCGCACCTGCTTGGCCACCTCGCGGAGAGCGGCTTCGTCGGCGACCGCCACCTTGCCGGTGCCGCGCACGGCCACCGCCTTGAGGTTCTTGGAACCCATGACGGCGCCGGCGCCCCCGCGGCCGGCGGCCCGCTGCTCGTCGTTCATGACGCAGGCCAGCAGGATCTGCTTCTCTCCCGCCTGCCCGATGCAGGACACCTTGATCTTGTCGTCGCCCAACTCGGCCCGGATGGCCTCCTGGGTCTGGTCGGAGTCGAGGCCCCACAACGCCGTGGCATCGCGGATCTCGACCTTGCCGTCGTTGATCCAGAGGTAGACCGGGGAATCCGCCTTGCCCTCGACGATGAGCCCGTCGAACCCGGCCAACTTGAAGTCGCGCGCCCACCAGCCTGCCGAACTGGCCGCCAGCCACATGTTGGTGAGAGGCGACTTGGTGCAGACCTCATAGCGGGTGGTGGTGGGGAACGACGTGCCGGTGAGAGGGCCGGTCATGAAGACGATCTTGTTCTCCGGACCCAGCGGGTCGGCGTCGCCCGGAACCTCGTCGTTGATGACCTTAGTGGCGTAACCGGATCCGCCGATGAACGCGCGTGCGACCTCCTCGTCGAGCGGCTCGTGACTCACCGTCCGACTGCTGAGGTCGACGCGCAGTATGGTTCCCATGTAGCCGTACACGTTCCTACCCCCTATGTGAGAAGCCGACGATCCCCAGCTTACCGTGAACGGTGACCCGCGGCGCGAACGCGCGCAGGGGAAGGTCCGGTCTCAACGATACTCCCCCGCGCGGCCGCTCGCTGAGGTCGGGTCCCTCTTTGCATCAGACCCTCTTGCCATTACAATCGGTTATTGATGGAACTCGACCAGCTCAGATCGTTCGTCGCGGTGGCTGAGGTACGCAGCTTCACCCGAGCCGCGGCGATGGCCCACCTCTCGCAGCCGGCTATCAGCCGACAGATCGCCCGTTTGGAGACGGAGTTGGGCGTGCGGCTCTTCGAACGGTACGGCCGGCGGGTGGAGTGCACAGCGGACGGCAAGCTGCTACTGCCCCTGGCCAAAGCCATCGTCTCCCGAGCCGACGACGCCACCCGCCTGGTGCGCGAGCATGCAGGGATGGTATCGAGCCGGGTGAGCCTCGGCTCCACCGGGACGGTGTTCGCTCATCTGCTGGCCCCGCTGCTCGCCTCGTTCATCAAGACCTATCCCAAGATCCGCCTGGACCTGGTGGAGCGCGACGACACGCTGCTGGAGGAGGGCGTCTTCAACGGGGAGCTGGACTGCGCGGTGATCACCGCCTGGGGCTCCACCCGGGCGGCGGTCATCCATCTGCTGACCGAAGAGATCGTCCTGGTCGTGCCCAGCGACCACCGCTGCGCGCACATGCCCCAGGTCTCCCTGGCCGACCTCGCCGACGAGTCCTTCCTGCTCCCCAGCCACTCCCTCAACATGGCCAACCTGCTCACCGACGCCTGTCGCCAGGCCGGCTTCGAGCCCAAAGTACCCCACCGGGCCAACTATCTGGAGCTCTCGAAGGCGCTCATCAGGCAGGGGTTGGGGGTGGCCCTGCTCCCCAAGATGTTCCTCTTGCCCGGGACCATGGACGGTCTGGCCGCCGTTCCGCTGCGGGAGCATCTCACCCGGGAACTGCACCTCATCTATTCCCGCGAGCGTCCCCTCTCCGTGGCCGCCCGCACGCTCGCCATCCATGTCCGCGCCGGGGCCCAGGAACTCAACCCACCCGAGACACGAGACGGGGGGCGGGGCCGGCAGGCCCCGCCCCCCGCGGACTTCCTGTAGCCACGGCCGCCGCCTCAGGGCGGCGTGCCCGGCCGGCGGCCCCGAGGCGCGGCAGGCGGGCGCCGGGTCCGTCCGGGCCGCTCAGGGGATCCGGCCCTCCAACTCCGTGTATATCTCGGGCAGGACGTTCCGCAGGTTGGTGAATTCGCGCACGTTATGCTCGGCCAGACCCTGGACGGCCGCCTCCGGCACCTTGACGCCGTAGGGCAACATCAGGATGGGCCGTTTGTCGATGAGGGTGTAGCCCATCCAGAAGCGGGTGCGGAACTCCACCCCTCCCGGGATCTCCCGGATGAAGTGGCACATGATGGCGGGGAAACGGACCTGCCAGGGCTTCGCTCCTACCGGCATGTCCCAGCCGTACCCACCGTACATCGCCGCCACGTTGGGGGGATGGAAGCGGTCCATGTCGAAGCCGAGTTCGGCCGGGTGGCAGAAGTAGATGTAGATGTCCTCCGCCCCGGTGCCGACGTCTTCGACCACGTGGTCGGTGCGGCCGTAGATCTTCTCCTTGATGGGAACGGCCGGGTCGAGCAGTCTGGCCCGCGATTTGCGGCTGATGGAGATGTCGAAGTGACCGGGGGGATACCAGATGCCGTAGTGCAGGCCGGCCAGGGCGTGCCAGGCGAACCACCAGTCGAGCATGTCGACGGTGACGCCCGGCATCTTGTTGTTGACGCAGATGTAGCCGGCTCCGTTGGGCAGGTTGCACCAGCCCGTCTCCACCTCCATGTAGCCCGGATCGAGCAGGCGGTCGATCTCTTCCGGGTAGATGGCCTGGGCCGGGTCCATTGGCCGGTCCGGGCGGACGGCCTCGAGCAGGACCGGGTCGGGGGGGTCCACCGGCCGGTAGTAGTACTTGGAATAGGGCTTCGCCTTCTCCTCGGCGGTGAGTTCTCGTATCTTCGCCTCAGCCATGGGTCACCTCCTACGGCAGATAGTGGCGGGTGTCGCGCTTGAACTCGTCTGACGGCCGCTCCAGGATGAAGCTGCTGACGAAGTCCACTCCCGGCTTGAAGAAGGGGAACCGGTCGGTGGTCTCGGGATAGAAGGGGTCGGTGGCCCATTCCGGGAGCGTGTACTGCGGCGGATTGTCGATGACCGCGTTCCGCCAGGCCGAGAAGCTGTCGTACCACATCTCGCTCACCCGGTCCCACTGCACCATCTGCATCTCGTCGGGGGGAGTGGCGTCGGGATGCCACATGCCCGGGAGGGGCACCGGCGGCTTGAGGGCGGGATAGGTGAAGAAGCGGCGCAGACCCGGCTGCCTGCAGACCTCGGGCGCATGGACGTTCAGGTACCAGTCCTCGCCGTCCTTCAGGCGTACGCCCAGGGGATAGCGGAAGATCTGGTACCAGCGGATGCAGGCCCCATCGGTGGCGAAACGGTCCCAACCGAAGAAGTCGTGGTCGGGTTGGGGCGGGGTGGCCACCGCCACGATGGGGTTCCAGACCGGGGCGGGCGTGAACACGTAGGCTCCCTTGGGCCCCGGCTGCGGCGCCTCCCGCCAGTAGCACTCGGTGATGCGCCAGTTGTAGAAGCCGTAGTCGCGCGCATCGGCGGGGGCGTTGAGGGCGGTGAAGCTCTCGTGCCGCTCCAGCCAGGGGCCGTACCGCCGCGAGATCTCGGACGAGTGCTCGCGGTAATACCATCGTTCCATGTTGGCGATGTCGTCGATGGGCAGGTCCATCATGACGATGGTGCGAAACATCCGTTCCTCCTTGCTGCTCGGCCCATCCAGGCGGCCGGCCTGGGGAGGCGGCGCCGTCCGGCGCCGCCTCCCGCCACGGCAGACACCAGCCGGGAGCTAGCAGTACATGCTGTGGCCGAACTCCTTGTAGATGCGGGGCAGGAAATCGCCGAACCGAGTGAATTCTTTTACGTTGTGGCGGGCCAAGCCCTGCACGGCCGCGCTGGGCACGGACACCCCGGGAGGCAAGGACAGCTCGGGCTTGTCGTCGACGGTGAATCGGTAGCCCATCCAGAAGCGGGTGCGATGGATCAAGCCGCCGGGCGCGTCGTAGAAGATGTGGCACATGAGCGCCGGGGCGGTGATGGAGTCGTCACACTTGTTCACCGCCACGGCCCAGCCCATGCCGCCCGCGAAGGTGGCCGCCACCTTGGCGAACCTCTCCATGTCGAAGCCCATGGCGGCCGGTGAGCGGAAGGCGATGTCGATGTTCTCGAAGCCGCAGTCGCAGTTCTCGGTGACGTTGTGGACCACGCCCCAGTTCTTCTCCCGGTTGGGGATGGAGGGGTCGAGGATACGGGCGCGGTCGATGGGGCTGAGCATGATGCCCGCGTGCTGCGGGGGGTACCAGATGCGGTAACGCAGGTCCTCCAGCGGGTGCCAGGCGAACCACCAGTCGATCATATCGGCGGTCACACCGGGGTAGAAGTTCTTGTTGGCGATGAAGCCGGCCCCGTTCGGCAGGTTGCACCAGCCGATCTCGATCTCCTCCTTCTCCAACCGCTCCACGTCGAGCAGCCGGTTGATCTCCTCGGGGCCGAAGGCCCGGGCCGGGTCGATGGGCTGCTCCATGGCCGCGTAGTGGGCGGGGTCCGGCCGCTTAATCTCCTCGTAGTAGTACTTGGCGAAGGGCCGGGCCTCTTCTTCGGGCGTGAGCGGGGGAAGCATCCCCTTGATCACGCTGTCGGCCAGGTTCTGAGTGTAGGTCTTCTGCGCCCGCCATTCCGGCTTGGTAAGGTCGGGCACCACCGTCTGCTGAGTCATGGCTGTCCCTTTCGCTGTGTGGCGTCGCTGATCGGGCGCCTGGTCATTCCTTGGGCGGGGCGTCGTCGATGATGCGCACCGGCCTCACATACAAGAAGAACGACTGCGACCAGTCGGCGAAGTCGAGCGGGCTGGCCTGGATGGCCTCCAAGTACTGCCGGAACGCCCCCGCGTTCTCCATGCTGTCCAGCCAGAACGACACTTCCATGTCGTACACCGGCGGGTCGACCATGCGGAAGTGAGCCCGGGCGGCGGCGTCGTTGTCGTTGATGCGCGACCGCCGGCTGACCACGATCCTGCGGAACATCTCCTGCGCGTAGGGCGAAGCGGCCAGAGCCTCGTCGTGAGCCTGCCGCCAAAGCCGGTCGAAGTCCTGGGGAAAGACCTCCGGTTTGCGCATGATGAACTGCATCACCTTGAGAGCGCCCTGCCCGGGTTCGCCCAGCCCTGGGTTGAACTGAGGCCGCGGATTGCTGACCGGCAGCTCGACCTCTTCGGCCATGACGATGATGTTGGTGGGCTCATCGGCGAAGAACTTGCCGTCCTGGTTGGCCCGGGACTGGGTGACCCCCTCCGGCTCCAGGGTGGCGATCATGTCCCGGAACTCGCTGAAGTGGAGCTCCACCACGCCGTCCCGGTCGGCCACCTTGTTCTTGTGGTCGGAGTCGGACAACACACCGAAAGCCCCGTCGATCACGTGGTTCTGGATGTAACGATCGATCTTGAAGCGCTCCAGACGGGCCACGGTCCCATGGTAGTGCTCGATGTAGCGGAAGTAGTCCGCTCGGGTCAGACCGGGGCGGCGGCGGGATACCGCCATCAGCTTGATAGGCACGTGGACACCTCCCACTATAGGACTGTTTCTAGATATTAGTCATCCTAGAGAACCGCGTCAAGCACCACCCCTGGACCTAACATAACGCCCGGGCGGCGGGTGGCACCGGAGGCGGGGACTCGGCCAGGGTGGCCACCAAGCCAGAATAGCGCTCCAGCTCGGCCCGCAGGTCGAGGCGGCCGGAGTAGAGGGCCTGCACGGCCAGGAACATGCAGAGCGTCGTCCACAGCACGTCCTGCGTGGTGTAGGTATCGTCCCAGGAGGACCGCATGACCACGTTCTCCACCCCGCCCAGCAGTCCGTACGCCATCAGTTCATCGGCGGCCGGCAGCTCGATCCCGGATGCTTCCCGCATCAGGGCCAGATCCCGCAGGGTGTCCTCGGTCATGTCCCGATAGGACCGCTCGACCGCCCTGCGCAGGGTGTCATCCTCCTGCAGGGCTTCGGAGCGGACCAGCGACATCAGGTCCGGGCTGAGCGCCTGCACCCCGAAATAACCGTGGACCCGGGCCAG
Organism: uncultured Gaiellales bacterium; assembly: GCA_964399135.1. Taxonomy (GTDB): domain Bacteria; phylum Actinomycetota; class Thermoleophilia; order RBG-16-64-13; family RBG-16-64-13; genus CAYNPL01. Next base: position 614 of record CAYNPL010000025.1, on the reverse strand, counting down.
GTCGCGGGCGGCGGGGTCGGGCTCGTCGACCAGCCGGCTTTCCAGGAACCCCCGCATCCACCCCACGAACACCCCGAAGGATTCCACGAACACATCCTGTTTGGAGGGGAAGTGGCTGTAGAAGACGGGCGGGGTGACGCCCGCCTCTGCGATGATGTCGGCGATACGCGTTCGCTTGTAGCCCTTGCGGGCGAAGAGGCGGGCGGCGGCGGTGAGGATGGTCTGCCGGGTCTGCTCGTTCTGCTCGGCCACCAGATCGACCTCATCGGTGCGGGCGGCGGCCACGCGGGGAGCCAACCTCGCCTTGACCGCCCGCAGCGAAAGCCCTTGGGCTTGTAGGCGGGCGATCTCACCCAGCAGGTCGAGGTGCGACTCGGTGTAGATGGCCCGGCTGGCGGCGGCCTTCTGCGCCTGGGGGAGCAGCCCTTCCCGCACGTAGTAGTAGATGGTGCTTCTGGGGACGCCGGAGGCTTCTTCCAGTTCCTTGATGGTCAAAGACTGCATGATGAGGGATGATGCCATCGGGCGGCGCGTCCCCCCAGCCGGCTGCGCCCCCCCGCCCCACCCCGGCCCCCAGAAAGGGAGGCTGGGCCTGGGCAGCAAACAAAAACCCC
>CAYNPL010000024.1:23093-41916 GCA_964399135.1 uncultured Gaiellales bacterium | reverse complement strand
CGGACCGCTTGAACTTGAAGAAGTCCTTGAAGCGCTCCGCGTACTCCTCGAGCGTGGGCATGTGGACGTAGTCCTGTTCGGCCATGTCTCTGACTCCTCGGTCTTGTGTCTTCCAACCGGGCCGGAACGGGGCGGGCTCCCCCGCGGCGCCCCTAGCCCAGCTCGTTGCCGGCGATGATCACGCTGACGGTGGCCGCCCCCGGTTCTCCCCCTTGGTTGTGAGTGAGGCCCAGGCGGGGGTCCTTCACCTGGCGCGGACCGGCTTTGCCCTGCAGCTGCTTGTACACCTCGTAGAGCATGCGCAGACCGGTTGCTCCGATGGGGTGGCCGAAGCACTTGAGCCCGCCGTCGGTGTTCACCGGCAGCTCGCCCTCCAGAGCGAAGGTGCCCGCTTCGATGTCGTCCTTCACCCGGCCCCGCGGGCTGAACTGCAGGTCTTCCATGATGGTCAGCTCGGTGATGGAGAAGCAGTCGTGCACCTCGGCGATGCTGATCTCTCGGCGCGGGTCCTTGATCCCGGCTTCTTCGTAGGCGGCGATACCGCCGCGGTAGGTCTCCTCCACGTGGGCGAGGTCGTAGACCTGGCTGAGCCAGCCCTCCCGCCCACCCTGGCAGATGGTGGCCGCCTTGATGTAGATGGGGTCGGAGCGGAAGTTCCTGGCCAGGTCGGCCCGGGTGATGATGGCGGCGGCGGCACCGTCGCTCACCCCGCAGGCATCGAAAAGGCCGAGCGGATAGGAGATCATGGGGGCGTTGACGGCCTGCTCCAGCGTTATCTCACGTTGAAAGTGAGCTTTAGGGTTGAGCGAACCGTTGTGGTGGTTCTTGACCGCGATCCGCCCCAGGAGCCGCTTGCCCTCGTCGAAATCCAGGCCGTACTTGGCGAAATAGCCGGTGGCCATCATGGCGAAGCCGGCCGCCGGCGTCTGCGTGGTCAGCCTATAGCTCCAGGTAGCCACCGGGCGGGTCTGCGGAAGGCCGGAGTAGCCGGTGTCCTTGAGCTTCTCCGCTCCCACCGCCAGCACGACGTCGTACACGCCGGCAGCCACGGCATAGGCAGCGCCCCGGATGGCCTCCGACCCGGTGGCGCACTGGTTCTCCACGTGGGTCACCGGGATATAGGCCAGTTTGAGCGGGGTGGACATTATGGAACCCGATTCGCCGGCGAACACGCTCCCCCACCAGGCGGCTTGGATGTCCTTCGGTCCGATGCCCGCGTCCTCGAAGGCTTCATAGGCGGCGTCGATGATCATGTCCTCCAGGCTCTGCCCCCAGTTCTCACCGAACTTGACGCAGCCCATCCCGACGATGGCCACTCTGTCCTTGATGCTATCCACGGCTCATCCCTCGTGAGGGGAAGGCAGGCACCTGACCGGCCGGCACTTCCACCAGTAGTTGTAGATGCCGCCCACGTAGTACAGCCGGCGAAAGGTCATCTCCACTGGGAGACCCACCGCCACGGCGGCCGGGTCCCGATCGGTCATGTCGCACATGATGCGGCCGCCCCCCTCGAAGTCCACGAAGGTGACGGTGACGGGCGGGTCGACCGTCTGCATCACGTAGTCGTGTGAGAAGGAGAACACCTTCGCCGGCACGTCGACGAACGAGTAGGGGTCCATCTCGTCTTTGCTCTGGCAGGTCACGCAGACCCGCTGCGGCGGGTACTGGGGGGTGCCGCACACGCGACACCTGGTGCCGGTGAGCCGCATCTCCCAGGCCACCTCCCGCCACTGAGCCGCCGGCGAGGGCGTGCGGATCTCAAGCGGAGGGCGGGCGGGCGGCTGCAGTTCTACGAGCTCGCGCCAACGCAGGTACTGCCCATAGCTCTTCAGCAGGCTCTTGGAGGCGAGGTGCTTCTGCACCCCTCGGCGTCCGCCCAGCGAGCCCAGGTGCTCGGTGGTCTCGAAGATGGCCACATCACAGCCGTTGCCGTAGGAGGCCAACAGGATGGTCTCACCGCTGCCCGCCCGTTCCAGTGCGGCGACCAGGCTCATCAAGGCCATGGCGCAGCCGGTGTCGCCCACCGAGGCGTGAAGGACGTCGTTGACCTGGGTCTTCTCGTCGAAGCCCAGCTTCTGGCACAGGCTCTTGAGTTGGCGGGCGTTGGGCGAGTTGAGGGCCACCTGAGCCACGTCCGGGGCCGTCAACCCCTGCGCGGCCAGGGCAGCTGACACGCTCCTCACCGTCACCCCGAGGTACCCCGCTTCCATGGAGAAGCGGTCTTCGGCCGTGCGCACGTAGGTGTCCTTGTCCGAGCGCCAGGTGTCCTGAATCTCGTGGTGGCGGCTGTCGAAACGCTTGACCTCCGCTATGGTGTGGTCGCGCTTCACCAGCAGGGCCGCCGCGCCGTCTCCGAAGTTCATCTCGGCCGGGCCGGACGGGTACCCCAGCCGGGTGTCGGCCGCGCAGACGAGGATGCTCTCGGCACTGCCCGCCCCGACGGCATCGAGAGCGGCCCTGAGGGCGTTCGTCCCGCAGCGGAGCGAGCCCGAGAAATCCATGGTGACGGCGTGGGCCGGCAGGTCCAGCACGGAGGCGATCGCCGCCGCGCTCTGCTTCTCCTTGTAGGGAGCGGTGGTGGAGGCGAAGTACACCCCTCCCACCCCGGTCCGGTCGATCCCGGCCAGGCAGTCCTGGGCCGCGGCCACGGCCATGGTCAGACTGTCCTCGTCGTAGCCGGCCACCGCCCTCTCGCCGGGTAGGGGCGCCGACCCCCATGCCCGGGCGATTTCGGTCCGGCTGAGCCGGGACCAGGGTATATATGCGCCGTAGGAGGCGATACCAGGCATGGCGGGCCTACTTCTCCAACACGATCTCGCCGACGTAGACGTCCTTCATGGTCTTGGCTTCGAGCACCGCCTCCCGATAGCCGGGGACCGCTACCTTCACCGTGTAGACGGTGTTGGCGGCCAGACCCTCGAACTCGAAGTCGCCGAAACCGTTGGTCTTGGTGGTGAGAGGGGCGCCCTCCCCGGTCAGGACCACCACCACGTCCTTGGCCACCTCGTCTACGTCCCCGTAGACGACGGTGCCGGCCACGAACTTCCTGGGCAGGTTCCGGTAGGTGACCTTCTCGCCCATAGCGTGTTCGGGATGCAGGACCTCGGTGGCCCCGGCGGCCACCAGCCTGGCCACGGCGCTGGCGGGATCGTCAAGGTCACCGAAGACCAGGGCTCCCGACGGGCAGGACTCCACGCAGCGCGGCTCAGGGTCGCCCGCATCCAGCAGGTGCGCGCACATGGTGCATTTCTGCGCCACCTGGAGCTCCTCGTTCCACTCGATCCGGCGATAGGGACAGGTCTTGACCAGCTCCTTGTTGCCCTTGCCCTTCTCGGGATCGATCAGGACGATCCCGTCCGCCCGGCGGTAGACGGCGCCGGTCTGGTCCAGCTTGATACAGGCGGCCGAGTCGCAGTGGCTGCAGGTGACCGGGACGTGGTCCACTTTGACATGGGGATACTGGCCCCGCTCGATCTCGATGACCTTGATCCAGTTCATGCCGCTCATAGGCTGGGCGGCGGAGTAGCCGGGGTACTCGTTACCGGCGTATTCGTCGCGGCAGGTGAGGAAGCAGTTGTAGCATCCTATGCACTTGTCGACGTCGATCACCATTCCATACCTGGTCACTTCTTACGCCTCCCACTTGCAGACTTCGACGAGAAAGGACATGTTGGCTTCGCCGTACGCGTTCTTGCTGGTCATGCGCGAATGCGACAGCAGGTTGACGCACCCGCCCCGGTCGATGCTGTCGGCGTTGCCGGGTTCCAGAGGATCGTACTTGGCCGCGGCCTGGTAGGAGTGAACCAAGCCGGGGCGGCAGCGTTCGGTCACCAGCGCCACGCCCAGCACCCGGGCCCGGTCATTGTAGACCATCACGATGTCGCCGTCCTTGATGCCCCGCGCTTCGGCGTCGGCCGGGTTCATCCGCATGGGCCAGTAGGCGTAGCCGTCTTTGACGATGCGGTGTTGCCGGATGTCGTTCAGCCACTCGATCTTGTTGTCCTGGTGGGTGTGATAGGAGAACTTCGCGTGCGGCGTCATGATGATCAGAGGATACTTCTTGGCCAGTTCGGACTCATGCCCCTCGTATAGAGGGATGTAGCGCGGCATGGGCGGCCGTTCCTCGTCATCGGGGAAGCGCTCGAGGAGCCTGGTCCGGATGAACTCGATCTTGCCGCTCGGGGTGGCCAGCTGGGTGGCCTTGTCGGTCCCTTGGAGCGGGTTGAAGCGGTCGGGGGTGTCCACCGGACGGCCTTCGTAGTACCACTTGTTGGAAACGGTGGGCTTGCAGTCCTCCGGCAGCGAGGGCACCACGAAGTAGCCTTTCTTCTTGAACTCCTCATAGGTGATGTGCTTGGGCAGGTCGGTGTAGTCGAAGACCTTGCGGATCCAGTCCTCTTCGGAGTTGCCCTCGGTGTACTCCTCCAAGAAGCCCAGGCGCTCGGCCAGTTCGCAGTAGATCTGATAGTCAGGCTTGGACTCCCACAGCGGCTCGATGCACTTCTGCTGGTACATCAGGATGCGGTGGTTGCAGTTGACGTTGCCGTTGCCGTAGCCCCCGGGTTGGGCCCACTCGGAGATGTCGGCGTGCTCGAAGTTGGTGCTGGCCGGCAGGATGACGTCGCCGAAGGTGGTCTCGCTCTGCCAGTGGCAGTCCTGCATCACCACGAACTCCAGCTTGGGCGACTGGTACATGCGCACCCACTTGCTGGTGTCGGTCATGGTGGAGATGAAGGAGCCGCCGTGGCGGTGGATCATGCGGATCTCGGCCCCATTCGGACCGGGCTCGGGATACTGCATGGGCTTGAACTGCTGTTCGGCGTACTGCACGCAGAAGCCTTCACCCAGCCATTCGATATGGCCGTCCAAGATGGCCTCGGGGAGCAGGATGCGGTAGACCCTCTGAGTGACCTCGTTGCGGTGGGGGAAGGTGGGCTGCTTGGCGACCAGGCCGAACACATCCCAACCCACGTCGGAGTAGCCGGCGCTCTTGAAGCTCATGTCGAGCGGGGCGCCGTGCGCCGTGCCGCCCCAGAGGTTCACCCCGTCTTTGCCGATGCCCATCATGGCGGCCAGATGGATCATGAGGCTGCACCACTCGGTGGCGTAGGAGTTGCGGCAGGCTCCCGCCGTCCCGTACTGGGTGCCGGTGGCCAGCATGGTCTTCTTGGCCGCCCACTGCTGGGCCACCGCCTTGATGGTGTGGGCGGGGATATCGCAGATGGGAGCCGCCCACTGCGGGGACTTGGGGACACCGTCGCTCTCGCCCAGGATGTAGGCCTTCCACTCGTCGAAGTGGACGGTGCGGTTCTCGATGAACCAGTGGTCGTAGGTGTCGTCCACGATCCACTGGTAGGCGATGGCCTGGGCCAGGGCGGCGTCGGTACCCGGCCGCGGGGCCAGCCACTTGTCGGCCATGTGGGCGGCGGTGGCGTTGCAGTAAGGGTCGATGAAGATGCCTGTGGTGCCCAGCTCCCGCAGCCACTCCCGCCAGATGACGGTCTCCTGGCCGCCGTAGCCGCCGGCGGAGGTGTTCGGGTCCACCGACCAGTAGACCACCTGTTCGGTGTGTTTGAGAGCCTCGGCCAGCATGTCGAAGGCGTCGCTCTGGCCGAAGCGCCAGTACCAGCCCCAGGTGTGCACACTGCCCCAGTGCCAGCCTTCCCAGGAATCGGGATTGTCCAGCAGCTGGGTATAGCCCAGGATGTTGTAGAAGCGGGGCATGGGGCCCATCTTGTAGTACAGCAGCCCGTAGTTGTGGTGGGAGGACACGAAGGCCGTGACGGCCGCCTTGCCGTAGGTGCCCTGGATGCGTTTGATCTCGCCGGCGACGAGGTCCAGCGCCTCGTCCCAGCTGATGCGCACGTACTCGTCCTTGCCTCTGAGCTCGGGGTGCCGCTCGCCGTTGGGGTCGAAGTTCTTGCGCTTCATGGGGTACTTGATGCGGTTCTCCGCGTACACCCGCATGCGCTCGGCTACGTTGAAGGGGTTGATGGTGGTCTTGCGCGGATCGGAGAACCGCTTGCCCTTGGCCTCGATGGTCCAGTGACCGCCGTCCTCTTCGGTCAGCCGCAGAGGGCGCATACGGGTGATGACCCCGTCTTTGACGGTGACCTTCACCATGCCCCCGATGCAGCAGTTGATGAACTCTTGCTCTGCCATGTGTGCTATGCCTCCCACCTTGCAACATCGACCAGACATGAATTATTGGCTTCGCCCGGCGCGTTCGTGGACACCATCCGCGACGGGGTAAGGATGTTCACGCAGCCGCCCCGGTCCGGACTACCCGGCGTTCCTGGCTCCAGAGGGTCGTAACGGGCCGCCCCCTCATAGGAATGGACCGTCCCGGGACGCACCCGCTCGGTGACGATGGCCGCGCAGAGGACCGTCCCCCGCTCGTTGAACAACTTGACTATGTCGCCGTCTTTGATGCCGCGCGGTTTGGCGTCGGACGGATGGATACGCACCGGCCACCAGGGGTAGCCGTCCTTCTTGACGCGGTGCTGCGGGACGTCGTCCAGCCAGAAGCTCTTGTTGTCGTTGTGGGTATGGTAGGAGAACCGAGGGTGGGGCGAGATGAGCTGGAGCGGGTACCTATCCGCCAGCGGCTTGGTGTCGTAGCCCTCCCAACTGGGGATGTAGCGCGCCATCGGGGGCCGTTCTTGATCGTCGGGGTCGAAAGCCATGAGGGTCTGGGCCACGAACTCCACCTTGCCGCTGGGGGTGGCCAGGCCGCTCCCCGTCTGCGGCGGCCCGGGAGGCGTCCTCTTCTCTGAGTAGAGGTCCGACGGGCGGCCCTCGTAGAACCAGCGGAAGGAGACCCGGGGCTCCTCATCGGCCGGCATGGCCGGGACGACGAAATAGCCCTTCTTCTTGAACTCCTCGTAGGTGATGTACTGGGGCAGGTCGGACTTGGCGAAGACGATGCGGTTCCAGTCTTCGAAATCGTTGCCCTCGGTGTACTCCTCTTTGAAGCCCAGCCTCTCCGCGAGCAGTGTGTAGATCTCGTAGTCGGGTTTGGACTCCCACAGGGGCTCGATGCACTTGTGCTGGTAGATGCAGACGCGATGGTTGCCGTTGAAGTCGTTGAAGCCGTAGCCGCCGGCGGCCCCCCACTCCGAGAGGTCGGAGTGCTCGAAGTTGGTGGTGGCGGGCAGGATGATGTCGCCGAACTTCGTCTCGCTCTGCCAGTGACAGTCCTGCATCACCACGAACTCGAGGTTGGGATGCTGGTACATCTGCACCCACTTGTTGGTCTGGGTCATGGTGCTGATGAAGGAGCCGCCGTGGCGGTGGATCATCTTGATGGGAGCCCCGCCCGGTCCCGGCTCGGGACAGGTGAACCGGCGGAACTGCTGGTCGATGGAATTACCGCAGAAACCCTCTCCGATCCAGCTCACCGGGGGATTCATGACGATGTCCGGCAGCAGGAGGCGATAGGTCTTCTGGGTGACCGGGTTGCCTTCGGGGAAGTAGGAGTTCTTGGCCACGGTGCCGAAGGCGTCCCAGCCGTTGTCGGAGTAGCCGAACATGCGGAAGCGGTAGTCGATGGGAGAGGCGCCACCCGTGCCGCCCCAGAAGTTCACCCCGGGCTTGCCGAAGCCCTGCATCGCCATCAGGTAGATGCAGAGACGGGCCCACTCGGTGGCGTAGGCCTGGCGGCAGGCGCCGGTGGCGCCGAAGATGCTGCCCACCGCCAGCATGGTCTTCTTGGTCGCCCACTCGCGGGCCAGAGCCGTGATGGTGTGGGCGGGGACGTCGCAGATGGCCGCCGCCCAGCCGGGGGTCTTAGGCGTGCCGTCGGTCTGGCCTAGGATGTGCTTTTTCCACTCCTCGAAACCGTAGGTGCGGTTCTCCACGAAGAAGTGGTCGTAGGTGTCCTCGGTCAGCCACACGTAGGCTATGGCCTCCGCCAAAGCGGCGTCGGTACCCGGGCGGGGAGCTATCCACTTGTCGCCCATGGTGCTGGCGGTGCAGTTGTCGTAGGGGTCGATGACCACGAACTGGATGCCCAGCTCCTTCATCCACACTCGCCAGATGAGGTTGTCCTGGCCGCTGTACATGTAGGAGCTGCTGTTGGGGTCCACCGACCAGAAGACGATCTGCTCGGTGTGCTTGAGCGCGTCCTGCAAGAGCTCCGACTGCTCACAGTGACCAAGACGCCACCAGTAGCCCCAGGCGTGGGTGGCTCCCCAGTGCCAGCCCTCCCAGCTGTCGGGATTGTCCAGGCACTGGCTGTAGCCTAGGATGTTGAAGAAACGGCCCAGAGGACCCAGCTTGTAGTGAAGGAAGCCCCAGTTGTGGTGAGACGAGGTCATAGCGGTGATGGCCGCCGGTCCGTACTCCCTGCGGATGCGGGTGATCTCGCCGGCCACGATGTCCAGGGCTTCGTCCCAGGAGATGCGCTCGTACTCGTCCTTGCCCCGGAGCTCCGGGCTGCGGTCGCCTTTGGGATCGAAGTGTCTCCGCCGCAGCGGGTAGTGGATCCGGTTCTGGTACACCCGCTGCCGCTCGGGGACCTCGTAGCTCTGCAGTGTGGTCTTGCGGGGCGGCGAGAACTTCCGGCCCCGGGCTTCTATGGTCCACGACGGGGCGTCGGTATCGTCGAACACAAGCGGCCTCATGCGGGTGATGACGCCGTCCTTGACGTACACCCTCACCGGCCCGCCCACAGTACATTGTGTGAACACCTGCTCTTCTGCCATCCGACTACTCCCGTTCAGTTGACCCGGCGCGGCGGCGCCGGCCCGGTCGAGGGACCCTGCATCCTCCCTTGGTGGAGGTTGGTGGCTGGGCCGCCGGCCCCTACAAGGGGCCGGCGGCCCAGCGGTTCGGCTGTCTAGAGTTCTACGAACTGGATGAACACCGGGTTCTGGACGGGGACCTCGGTCAGAGCCTTCAGACTCCCGTCAGCGGCGTTCACAGCATACGACCGCAGCGCATCCGCCGGGCGGTCGGGGACGAGCAAGAACGCGCCGTCAGGCGACAGCGTCATGCAGCGAGTCGCGTCCTTGGGATCGTCGGACCTGCTCAGCTCGACCCGTCCGGCTTTGGTGAGACGGCCGTCTTCAGAGATGCTGAACCAGACGACGTCGTCCTGTCCCCGGTTGTTCATGTATACGAACCTGCCGTTCGGGTGCACCTGCAACGTGGCCGTCTCGTTGCGCCCGGTGAACCCGGAGAGCGTCGACTGCTTGTCGATGAAGCTGAGCACACCACTGGAGCTGTCGAAGGCGAACGACCACAGCTCCGAGGAAAACTCGCACGTCATGAAAATGCGGCCCTTGTTGTCGAAGGCGCAGTGTCGAGGACCGGTCCCCGCCGGACATTGGTAGACAGAGGCGAGCTCCAGCCTCTTCCCCCCGATCCGGTACACGTAGACCCGCTCCCCCGCCTTCTCGCACGCCACCAGGAACTTCCCCGAGGGGTCGATCACCACGATGTGCGCGTGCGGGCTGGCCTGGGCGTGACCTCCGCCCTGGGGGGAATCGTTCGGGTCGGTGCCGTATCCGGTGAGCACGTGAACGTCCTGGATCTCGCCTATCGAGCCGTCCGGCTCGAGCCCGTACTGCACCACCGTGGAATCGTCGTATTCGAACTTCTCCACCCATCTGCCGTCGGCCGTCTGGATCACCTTCACCACGTGGTCGAAGAAGCCGTGGTTGGCCGTGAAGAGCAGCTTCTTGTCTTCGTCCACGGTGATGGAGGCCGGCATCGCTCCCGCCGTGGGCTTCTGGTTCAGGAAGGTCAGCGCTCCGGACGTCTGATCCACCTTGAACGCCATCACGCACGAGGCCGGCTTCTTGGGCCCACGTCCGTCGGTCTTTCTCTCGTCGACCGAGTAGAGGACGCCCGCCCTGGGCGCGTAGGCCAGATACCCCGCCCTCTTGGGCATGGGCATCTCCTCGGCGCCGCCGGGAAGGGGGGTGATGGTGCTCCCGTCCCTGCTGACTTCGAGGACCGAGATGCCTCCGCCCTCGAATCTGTCGACGTGATTGCGTCCGACGTACGCGATCAGCCGCTTCTCGTCCTTGCTCATCCTAGTCTCCTGCCCGTCGCTTGAGTCCGCCTACAGCCTTTCGGGGATGCCGGGGAGATCGGGATACTTGGCCGCGACCTCGAGGATCCTCGGATCCTGCAGGCACATCATGTAGCCCTCGTCCCAGACCAGCTCGCCGGCGATCTTGAGGGTGCAGTTGCGGATGTCGGCGGTGACGTGGGGATAGAAGTTGTACTTCTCGTTGGCCGGAGCCGAGCCGAGGTGCCAGTGCATGTTGGAGGTGTGCGAGTGGTCGATTATGCGCCGGTAGATGTGGTTGGGGCACTGATCTTCGGTGACCTTGGCGTTGGGGTGGATGCCGAAATGGAAGGTGTCGAACTTCCAGATGCCGTCGCCGACCTTGCCTTCGAGCTCCTTGAGGGTGCGGTTGATCAGATCGGCTTCCCGGCCCCCGGAGATCTTGACCATGCGGCTGTCCTTCACATCCACGCGCACCGGTCGTTCCCAGGCCGGGGGCAGATCCATGTAGCGCGCCCAATAGGGCAGCATGCAGTTGAAGAATAGGACACCGCTGACGTTCGCGCAGTTCACCGGCGGGTGCACCCATTCGGGCCAGGGGATGTAGTGGCTCGCGTCGCGGCGCCAGGAGTTGTAGGGCATGCCCGGGATACCTTCCCGCTTTACCGGGTCGAGGATGTTGCCCTCGAGCTCGGTGCCGTTGGGATCGGTCATGACGAACTTGGCCATGTGGTTCATGAACGGATCGGAGCTGATGTGGCGGACCATGATCACCAGTTCATGCGGGGTCTGCGCCCAGTCGGTCATCAGGAGCGAGGTGGTGACGGGGAACATCCGGACGTACCAGGTCTTCACCTCTTCGATGTACTTGCGGAACTCGGCGTTCTCCTCGATGGCCAGGTCCATGGAGAAGTTGATGAACAGGTCGGCATTGGCGATGGCGCCCTTCAGGATGGGCGGCACGCGCCACTCGTGCTTCTTCATGATCTCGTCGATCCAAAGGACCGAGCAGTTGGCTCCGCGCGACTGGACCATGGCCTGGACCCAACTGACGGCCACCGGATCCACCAGGTTCTCGCTCCCGTAGGCACCGTCGATGTGTGCCCCGATGATGACCTCTTGGCCCGGCTTCACCTGGGCGTTGTGGTCGACCAACTGGATGAGCGAGTTGAGCGCCGCCTTGGGGATGCCTAGTTGATGGCCCATGATTGGTCTCCTTTGTTGATTTGTTCGGCCCTACTCACCGTTGGGATTGAGCGGGAAGTTGAGGTGCCACTCCGGGATCCCCAACTCCTGGAGCACCCGGCCTCTTACCTTGAACAGGATCGTGGCCAGGGTGTCCCGCTCCCTCTTGGTGAGCACGGAGAAGATCCGCTTGTCGGTGTCGTTGTGCAGGGACTGCTTGAAGACGTCCAGTCCCTTCTCTGTCAGACTGACCTCCACCTTCGACCTGCCCTTGCCCTTGGTCCGGGCGATCAGTCCGTCCGCTTCCATCCGCTTGAGCATCTCGGTGACCGAGTTCAGCTCTCGGAAGAGGTCGCGCGCGATCTCGACGGGGGCCGCGCTTCCGCCGCTGTTCTGGATGATGAACAGCACCGCCCGCCGTTCGTTGCTGATACCGTAACGCGCGTAGTCCCTTTCCCGCGCCCTCAGGATGGCGTCCCGCGTCTGGGCGATCAGCACCCAGAGCATGAAATACTCGTCAAAGAGAGGCGCGTCATCGGTCTCAGCCATGTCATCCCCCTATCTTGAAGAGCCTGGCGGCGTTCCCACCCAGAATAAGGGATTTGCTCTCTTCGGGGATATCCAGAGCCTGCACGAACTCGATGCCCTTGACGAACCACTCCCGCCGCACCGGGTAAGAGCTGCCGTACAGGATGTGGTCGGCGCCGAGCACCTCAACCGCGCACTCGAGCTGGGCCTTGCCCCACTGGGGGGCGCCGGAGGTGTCGAAGTAGATGTTGTCCACCAGATGGCGGCGGATGCGGGCCACTTGCTCAGGATCGTAGTCCATACGCTTGACCTCATCCTTGACGGCCACCACCTCGGGCGCGAGCAGGTTCACGAAGGCGAAGAAGCCTCCGCCCAGCATGGTGTGGATGAGCTTGAGGTTGGGACATTCGTCGAACAGGTCGCTGAAGATCTCCCGGCCTATGCCGGTGGCCTGGTCCACGCAGCGGCCGTACTGACGGCGCTGGTTGGTGTACTTGAGGAGAGAAGCGTAGTCCACCGGGAGAGGGGTGTGGTGGACCACAACGGGGACGCCCAGCTTGTTCAGCTCCCTGAAGTAGGGCCGAAACTCCGGCTCGTCCAGATAGAGTTTGCCGTAGTGGACCGCCATCTGCACTCCGGAGAAGCCCAGTTCATCCAAGCAGCGCTCGACTTCGGCGAGAGCCTCCGGCGAGCCCCAGGGGGGCGCGACCGCCAGGGCGCAGAACCGGCCCGGGTACTTGTTGATGTGGGCGTAGAGTCTGTCGTTCACCTGCCTGCACATATCGAGGGTCATCCACTCCTGCCAGCAGGGGACGCGCAGCACACCGACACCGACACCGGCGGCATCCATGTCTCTGAGCTGGGTGTCGATGTCGTACTGGTTCTCCGCGTAGTTAAGGTTCTCGTAACCCTGCGGCTTCTCCAGCACGATCTGCTGCAGACCGGTGCCCGGTATGGGCTTGACGCAGCCGTACCACTCGTCAGAGTTCGGAAGACAGCTGACGAAAGAGTCCCTCAGCGCCTCGTCGGTGAAAAGGTCTTCAGGGAGCCAATGCATATTGGCGTCGATGATCACTCGCCCACCTCCGTTATATACGTATCCGACTTCGTATGCGAAGTTCCATAAGCCTACCGCATGCGCGGGCCGAAATCAACACACGCCGGCGCGGAAAGGCGCCGCGGAGCGCGCCCGCCAGGGCGGCGCGCTCCGCGGCCGCCCTCCTCTGCGGGCTCCTCCCCCTCACATCAGCCCGGGCAGCCAGGTGCTCAGCCAGGGCACGAATATGAGGATCAGAAGAAAGATGCACATGGTGGCCACGAAGGGCCACACCCCCCGGAAGATGGTGTACATAGGCACGTCCCGATGCTGCCCGGCGAGTGTGAACACCACCACTCCCACCGGCGGCGTGATGCAGCCGATCATGATGCACAGCACCGTGATGACCCCAAGTTGCATGGGATCGAAGCCCAAGTCGGTGAGGATGCCAAAGAAGATGGGCAGGGTGATGATCATGACCGACCAGATGTCCATGAGGGCGCCCAGGATCAGGTACACGATGCACACGAGGATGATCACGACGTACCTGTTGAGGGAGGCATCGGCGATACTGTTGGCAAGGGTCGTCGCCAGCTCCGTGGTGGTGAGGAAGTAGCTGAAGTACCTCGCCCCCATGATGAGGAGCAGGATCATGGCCGTGGTCTTGGTCGCCTCCATCAGCGAGCGCCCGAGGACCTTGATGGTCAGTTGCCGGTAAAACAGGCTGACCAGTATCACGGCCACCGTGCCCACCGCTCCCGCCTCCGTCGGCGTGAACAGGCCGCTGATGAGCCCGCCCATCACCAGTATGAACACGATGACGATGCCGATGAGGCCCTTGAGCGAGGCCAACCTGATCCTCCAGGCGGCAGGTTCGTGCTTAGAGGAGAGACTGGGCTTGAGCCTGCACTGGATGGCGATCTGCGCCATGAACATGAGGGTCAGGACGATGCCGGGGATGATGCCGGAGGCGAACAGGCTGCCGATGGGCGTCTCGGTGATGAACCCGAACACCACGAAGGCCGCGCTCGGCGGGATCAGGATCCCCAAGTTGCCGCCGGCGGCTATCGACCCGAAGGAGAGCTTGTCGTCATAGCCGTACCGTCTCATCTGGGGTAGCGCGGCCTTGTTCATGACCGCGGCGGTCGCGATGTTGTCGCCGCACACTGCGCCGAAGGCGGCACAGGAGCCCACTGTGGCCATGGCCAAGCCGCCGCGGAGATGCCCCACCCAGCGATCGAAGGTGTCGAAGGCGGCCCGGACCACTCCCCCCTGGCCGGCGATGACGCCCATTACCACGAACAGAGGGATGACCACCAGGATGGGCGAGCTGGCCACCTCGAAGACCGTGGTGGCCAGGGTGGTCTTGGCCGCGGGCAGACCGCGGGTGAGACAGAAACCAACGAAGCCGGCCACCATGAGCGTCAAACCAACGTGGAGGCGCAGGAACATGAGACCGAAGAAGATGACCGCCCCGATGATTCCGGCCAACCAGAGGGGAAGATCGGTCATCTCTTCACCACCCGGGCCAGAGCGTTGAGGAAACGGACGATATAGATGGGGATCAGCGTGAAGATCCCCAGGGCGCAGAGGTAGGCGAACGGATACTTGGGCAACTGCAGAGTCCCGGGAGTGGTCTCGCCGCGCCCCTGGATCTTGATCCCCCACACGATCAACTGCCAGACCGCGATACCCAGGATGACGATGGCGATCGCGTAGATGATCGGTGCCAGCACTTCCTGGAAGCGTCGAGGCAAGCGGTTGGCCACGGCGTCGACCGTCATCTTCTCGTGTCCCATGTGCTCCAACCCGATGACGGTCATGGTCATGATGAGCAGCGACATCTCGATGATGTCGGCCGAGCCGGGCAACGGTGCACCGAAGAACCGGCGGCCGATGACCGAGTACATCATGGCAATGACCAGCAGGCCCAGGACCGCGGCCCCCACGTAGCCGAGCCAGGTGTAGATGGGCTTGTATGCCGACTCGATCGAGCTAGCGAATCTGGTGAGACCCGAGGCGGGCAGCGCCGCTCGCCCCTCGGGTTGCCCATGTTCGCTCATAGGTGTCCTTTCATTTGCGCAAGCCGGCCCCGGTCGGATCGACCGGGGCCGGCTTGCCGCACTCGCCTACGCTCTACTGCGCTGCGTTTGCCTTGTTGAATTCAGCAATGGCGTCGATGACCGCCTGGCCATCGGTACCGGCGGGCAGCCCCGCGATCCACTTGTCCCAGACCGGCAGGAGGGCTTCCTGCCACAGGGTCATTTCCTCAGCCGTGGGCACGTAGATGGGAGGATTGCCGGCACCCTTGTCGGAACCCTCTACGGCCTTCTTGGCTCCCATCGTGGCTTTCTCGTTCGCGGTGGTGTAGAGGGAGGAAGCTTCCTTGCCACTCACGCCCATGATCGAATCCTGCAGCGTGGCAGGCATGGACTCCCACACGTCCTTGTTCATCGCGACGACCCAGCACCGGTAGAAATAGTTGCCTTCGGTGCGGTACTTCGTGACGTCCTTAAGGCCTGTGCTCAGCATCAGGGAGTAGGTCGCGAACGCGCCGTCGGCGACTCCTCTCTCAATCGAGGTCGCCAGGTCGCCCGTGGAGATCTCCACCGGGGTGGCGCCCACTGCCTCAACTATCCAGGTCTCGATCTTGCCACCGGACCTCATCCGCATGCCGGCCATGTCGTCGGGCACCTTGACCTCTTTGTTTCCCGCGTACTGAGCGGCCGCGATGACGGTGACGCCCAGGACCTGCACGTCTTTCCATTCTTCCTTGGCGTATTCCTGGATCACATCCCAATAAGACTCGGCGGCCGTCACGGCATCCGGGAACAACTGGGGCAGCGAACCGCACTCCGAGATCGGGAACACCCCGGCGTTGAACTCCGGTTCGATCAAGGCGATGTCGGTGGTGCCGGAAAGGAGGGCATCCCACAACTGCTCCGACTTCACCAACGAATCCTCGGGATAGTGGGTGATCTTCACACGGCCGTTGGTGGCGGCGGTGATGGAATCCGTCCACGGCGTGAGATACGCTTCGACCAGGCTGGCCCGCGAGGGCGTACCGTAAGCGAACTTCAGGTCATAGGTCTGTCCCGTGTCGGGGACGCCCGCAGCCGTCGTGGTGGTCTCCGGCGCAGCCGTCGTGGTGGTCTCCGGGGCCGCCGTCGTGGTGGGCCCGGCCGTCGTCGGCGGTGCCGTGGTGGTGGTCGTTTCTTCGCCGCAGGCCGCCAGCAGCGAGGTCAGGCCCAGCGCCAGCACTACCACGAGAAGCACAACGGCCCATGTTGATTTCTTCATCTTATTCCCCCTCGAATAGACTCGATGTTCAGTCCCTCTTGGATCGCGTCGTGGAGACCCTGTCGCCATACGTCGATACACCCACCCCCTGTCCGGACTTCTTCCACCGTATCCGTATTCGTATACGAAGTCGTATTAGCGTACGGCATGATGGACGACAGGTCAACCTCCATTACGGGGGAAACTGCGCGGTTTTCCAGCACTTTGGTTGGTCAACTTTCGTCTATGCCGCGGTCGCCGGACGGGCACAAACGGCCCAAGTGGAGTATCTTTTGGTGCATGTCCACCACGCTGCGAGACAGGTTGAGACCGGCGGCCTCCCGGGTCGTCAAGAACCCGCACTTCTGGGTGGTGGTCGTCCTGTCCGGCCTCGTCTTACTTCTGTACCAGTCGTGGCCATGGCGGGAGTGGCAGTGGGAGCGCGGCTTCTGGGGCTTTCTCCCCTGGCATCCCCGGCTCGAGTGGTGGATGGTGGAGGTCGAGCTCAGATACCACCTCTTCGGCTCGCTCTTCCTCATACCGATCATCTATGGTTCGCTGACCCTCTCCTGGCCTGGAGGCATCTTCGCCTGGTGCATCTCGCTCGTGTGGGTGTTGCCCACCCTGCTGTCCTGGCGCAACAGTGCCGTGCTGGTCAACTTAGCCTTGCTTCTCCTGCCCGTGCTGGTGGTCGCCATCGTCAACGGAGAACGGCGCTGGCGGGAGAGCGAGAAGAAGCACTTCTCTGAGCGGGAGCGGGAGAGGCAGGCCTACATCGCCAAGCTGGTCGAGACCCAGGAGGCCGAGCGCCGGCGTATCGCCCAGGAGCTGCACGACGAGACCCTGCAGACCCTGATGGTGATCGCCAACAAATCGGAGACTCTGGCCCTCGCCGGAACGGAGCCGGATCAGGTCAAGGGCAATCTGTGGATCAAGCAGGAAGTGCTGCAGACCATGGACGACCTCAGACGGCTGAGCATGAACCTGAGGCCGAGCATCCTGGACAATTTCGGCCTGGTCTCCGGGGTCAGATGGCTGATCAACAACAGCAACGCCCAGAACGGATGCCGCCTGGACGTGACCATCGTGGGCCCTGAGCAGAAGATGTCCAGCTTGTCTGAAGTCACCGCGTTCCGAGTGGTGCAGGAGGCCATCAACAACATTCAGCGCCACGCCCGCGCGAAGCGCGGCACCGTCAGGCTGGAATTCGAAGAGGGCCGTCTACTGCTGGAGGTGGAGGACGACGGGGTCGGCTTCCAGCCGCCGGACAGGCTGGGAGCGTTCGCGAAACAGAGCAAACTGGGCGTCATCGGAATGGAGCAGAGGGTGCTCTCCATCGGTGGCGAGTTGGAGATCGAGTCGCGTCCCGGCAGGGGCACCCGGGTCTGGGCCTCGATACCTTACGCGGCCTCAGCCTAAGTCGTCCAGGCTGAGAAGGCCCGACTTGAGGCTGACGAAGATGGCCTCGGTCCGAGAGCGCACGTTGAGCTTCTGGAACACATCCACGAAGTAGCTCTTGACCGTGGCCTCGCTGATGCCCAGGGCGGCGCCTATCTCCTTGTTGGACAGACCCTTGGCGGCCAAGGTGAGGACCTCCATGCCCTTGGCCGAGATCCCCTCCTGGGGGGCCTGCTTGACCGGTTTGGTCCCGTGCTGCAGGGCGTACTTGACCACCTCCTGGGATACCTCCCGGGACAGCACCATGTCGCCGTCCATGACGGCGCGGATGGTATGGACCACCTCCGGGCCGAAGATCGACTTGACCAGGTATCCACTGGCACCGGCCTGCAGGATGCTGAAGATGGTTTCTACATCCGTGTGCACGGTAAGGATCAGCACCGAGCTGAGGGGGTGGGCCGCTTTGATCTGCTTGGTGGCTTCCACCCCGTTGAGGACGGGCATGCTGATGTCCATGATGATGACGTCGGGCAGGAGTTCAGCCGTCAAGTCTATGGCCTCCCGCCCGTCGCCGGCCTCCCCCACCACGCAGAGATCCGGCTCCTTCTCCAGGATGTCGCGCAGGGCCCGGCGGACCAGGGGGTGATCGTCCACCAGCAGGATCCTTATCTGCCGCGATTCAGACGCTTCCACTCGGGGTATCTCCTTGCCGTGTGACCGCCATCGCCGAGGGCCGCTAGACCTTCGACAGCGCGGGCCTACATAATACTAGGTGGCCGGGGGGGTCGCGGCAGGCTTGGCAGACGGCTCCACCCAGGGAATGTGCGCCGGAGCGGGACCGAAGGAGGTCGGAATCAATGGCCGTGATCACGATTTCCAGGGAGGCGGGAAGCGGGGGGACCTATATAGCCGAGAAGGCGGCGCAAGAACTGGGCTACCACTTCGCGGACAAGAGCGTGGCCGTAGCGGTGATGGAAGAGTACGGCTACTCCCGGTTCGAGGAGGAGTACGATTCCACCTCCAGTTTCCGCCTGGACCGTGTCCGCAGCGGGCAGGAACGACCGGAACTGAAGCCAATCATCGACCTGTTGCCTCAGGTCAGTCTCGCGCTCGCACACCACGGCGACGTCGTCATCTTGGGGAGAGGCAGCTTTGCCGTGTTGGGCGGTTTCGCCGACGTGCTCAACGTACGGATCCAAGCCCCGTTTGGCGCGAGGGTCAAGTGGTTCATGGAGCAGCAGAGCATCCCGAAGGGCGAAGCCGAGGCCCTGGTGAGAGAAAGGGACAAGGCCCGATCGGCCTTCGTCGCGTCGTGGTACGGCGCCCGGGTCGATGAGGCCAGCCTCTTCGATCTCGTCATCGATACGGGCAAAGTCCCA
>CAYNPL010000024.1:0-23083 GCA_964399135.1 uncultured Gaiellales bacterium | reverse complement strand
CTCTGGACAGCGCTGTCGGCTGGTTGGTCCAGATGGCCCGAATACTGGAGACGAGAAAAGGTGCCCCGGGACGGACCACCGGGGATGTCCAAATAGACCCTGCCCTGGCTTCGCTGATATCCCGACAACTCGGCTGCGAGGCCAGCCACAGATAGCGGCAGAGGTCGTCTTCCGGCGCCTCATTCTGCCGCCCGAAAGACCCTCTTGACCTCGTCGAGGGCCCTGGGATCATCGAGAGTGGCGGGCACCGGATAGCTCTCGCCGTCGGCGATCCGTCGGATGGTGCTGCGCAGGACCTTCCCTGATCTCGTCTTGGGCAGGCGGGAGACGACCACGGCCTGCTTGAAGGCCGCAACCGGGCCGATCTGCTGCCGCACCATCGCCACCAGTTCACCCGCCAGCTCGCCGGAGTCTCGCCGGCGGCCCGTTTTCAACACCACCAAGCCCACGGGTACCTGCCCTTTCAGCCGGTCGGCCACGCCCACCACGGCGCACTCGGCCACGTCGGGATGCTGGGCGAGGACTTCCTCCATGCGCCCGGTGGAGAGACGATGGCCGGCGACGTTGATGACGTCGTCCACCCTGCCCATGACGAACACGTAGCCGTCGGCGTCGATGTACCCGCCGTCGCCGGTGACGTAGTAGCCGGGATGGTCGCGGAGGTAGCCGTCCAGGAAGCCCTCGTCGTCCTGCCACAGGGTGGTGAGACAACCGGGCGGCAGCGGCAGCTTGAGGGCCAGCAGACCCTCCGCCGGTGGCGGCTGGGACCGGCCCTGCTCGTCGAGGACGTGCAGGTCGAACCCCGGGATCGGCCGGGTGCACGAACCGGCCTTCACAGGCAGCGGCTCGACACCCATGCAGTTGCCGCAGATGGCCCAGCCGGTCTCCGTCTGCCACCAGTGGTCGATCACGGGCACCTTGAGCAGATCTTCCGCCCAGTGGAAGGTGTCGGGGTCCAGCCGCTCGCCGGCCACGAACAGCGTGGCGAGACTGCTGAGGTCGTGCTTCTTCCGATGGACGCCTTCCGGGTCCTCCCGTTTGATCGCCCGCAGGGCGGTGGGGGCGGCGAAGAGGGCCTTCACCCCGTGCTCTTCGATGACCCGCCAGAACACCCCGGCATCCGGCGTCCCCACCGGCTTGCCCTCGAACACCACCGTCGTCGCCCCGGCCAGAAGCGGCCCGTACACGATGTACGAGTGGCCCACCACCCAGCCCACGTCGGAGGCGGCCCAGAACACCTGGCCGGGATCGATGTCGTAGATGGCCTTCATCGACCATCTGAGCGCCACCGCGTGTCCGCCGTTGTCCCGGACCACTCCTTTCGGCCTGCCCGTGGTGCCTGAGGTGTGGAGGATATAGAGGGGGTCGGTGGCCTCGACGCTCACGCACTCCGCCGGGTCCGCCGCCTCCATGACCGCCGACCAGTCGTGGTCCCGCCCCGGCAGCAGACTTGCCGCCACCTGCGGACGCTGGAAGATCACGCACGCTTGAGGCTGCGCGTCGACCAACTCGAGGGCGTGGTCCAGCAGCGGCTTGTAGGGGATGGTCCCGCTGGGCTCAACGCCGCAGGAGGCGGAGACCACCACACGCGGGCGGCTGTCGGCGATCCTGGCGGCCAACTCAGGAGCCGCGAACCCCCCGAAGACCACCACATGCACCGCTCCGATGCGGGCGCAGGCCAGCATGGCCACCACGGTCTCCGGGATCATGGGCATGTAGATGACGACCCGGTCGCCTCTCTGGACCCCCAGCCCCCTCAGCACCCCGGCGAACCGGGCCGCCTGGTCCTGGAGCTCACGATAGGTGAGGCGGGCCGAGGCCCCCGTGATGGGGCTGTCGTAGATGACTGCCGTCTGCCCGCCCCGCCCCGCCAGGACGTGACGGTCCACGCAGTTGAAGCAGGTGTTCAGCCGTGCCCCCGAGAACCACCGGTAGAACGGGGCTTCCCGGTCATCCAGGACGGTGCGCCAGGGCGCGTCCCAGTGGACCGCCCGGGCTGCTTCAGCCCAGAACCCGGCGCGGTCCTCCAGCGAACGTCTGTAGACCTCGCTGTACCCCACGGCGTGGCACCTCCCGAGTCCTCATCCCTAGATCGCCAGACCCCCATCCACAGGCAGGATGGCCCCGGTGATGAAGGAGGCCGCGTCCGAGCACAGCCAGAGGACGGCCTCCCCCATGTCGTCCTGAGGGTCGCCCATGCGGCGCAGCGGCACCCCTTCGATCATGCGCTCCCTCATGCCCTCCATCGAGGAGGTGATGTTGTCGGAGAGCATGGTGTGGGCGATAGGTCCGGGACACACGCAGTTCACCCGGATGCCCGCTCGGGCGCCCTCCAGTGCCGCCACCTTGGTGAGAGCCACCAGGCCGGTCTTGGTGGAGCCGTAGGCGGCGAAGCCTGGGATCTGGCGGAAGGCCTGGGCCGACGAGCAGTTGACTATCGCGCCCCCACCCTGCGCGGCCATCTGCCTCATCTCGTACTTGAGGCAGAAGTAGACGCCGGTGAGGTTGACGTCCAGGTGCTTGAGCCACAGGTCGGTGGACGACTCGATGATGGGTTCTATGGGGATGCGCACTCCGTCCGGACCCACGCCGGCGTTGTTGTAAGCGAAGTCCAGGGAGCCGTAGAGCTCGACCGCCCGGGCCACCATAGCCTCCACCTGGGCTTCAGCGGTCACGTCGCACTCGACGAAGGTGGCTTCGCCCCCGGCCTCCCTGATGAGGCGGACGGTCTCGTGCCCGCCCTCCAGGTTTACCCCGTCGGTGACCACCACCTTCGCCCCTTCGCGGGCGAACACGATGGCGGTCCCCCTCCCGATGCCCGAGGCCGCCCCGGTCACCACCGCCACCTTGCCTTCGATGCCCATCCGGTTGTTCTCGCCGTACCGTCTCATGGTTCCCCTTATGCTCTTAGCGACTTCCGTGTGGCCGGGCGGCGGAGGGCTAGAACAGCCCGACCACCCGCCCGGTCTCCATATCCAGGTCGACGTCGTAGAAAACAGGCCGGGCCGGCAGACCGGGCATGGTGCGCATCTCGCCCACCAGCGGGTAGAGGAAGCCGGCGCCCACGGAGGCGCGGACGTCGCTGATGGGGATGCGGAAACCGGTGGGCACGCCCTTCAAGTTGGGGTCGTGGCTCAGGCTCAGGTGTGTCTTGGCCATGCACATCGGCAGTTTGTCGAAACCCAAGCGGGTGTAGAGCTCGATCTTGGCCTCCGCTTGGGGCAGGTAATCCACTCCGTCCGCCCCGTAGATCTGCGTGCAGATGGCCTCGATCTTCTCCTTGATGGAGGCCTCCAGCGGATAGAGGAAGTGGAAATCGCTGGGCTTCTCGGCGGCTTTGATGACCGCCTTGGCCAGCTCGACCGCTCCCGCCCCCCCGTGCATCCAGTGGGTGGCGACCACGGAATCCTCTGCCCCTGCCGCCAGCGCCCCTTCACGCACCAGGTCGATCTCGGCCGGGGTGTCGGTGGCGAACGAGTTCACCGCTACCACCACCGGGACGCCGAAGCGGAGGGCGCTCTTGATGTGGTGCTGCAGGTTGGCCAGACCGGCCCGCAGCAGATCCAGGTTCTCATGGGTGTAGGCGTGGTCGAGCGGCTTACCGGCGACCACCTTGGGTCCGCCCCCGTGCATCTTGAGGGCCCGCACGGTGGCGACCAGGACGACGACGTTGGGGACCAGCCCGGAGGCGCGGCACTTGATGTCGAAGAACTTCTCCATCCCCATGTCCGCCCCAAAGCCGGATTCTGTGATGACGTAGTCCGCCAGCTTGAGAGCGATACGGTCGGCGACGATGGAGCTGTTGCCGTGGGCGATGTTGGCGAAGGGTCCGGCGTGGACAAGGACGGCCGTACCTTCGAGGCTCTGCATCAAGGTGGGCTTGATGGCGTCCTTCATCAACACGGTCATGGCGCCCGCCACTCCCAGATCCTCGGCCGTCACCGCCTCCCCGGCCTTGTTGGTGCCGATCACCATGCGGCCGAACCGCTCCCGCATGTCGGCCAGGTCGGTGGTGAGAGCCAGGATCGCCATGATCTCTGAAGCCACAGTGATGTCGAAGCCGGTCTGACGGGTCATGCCCTTCTCTTCCGGCCCCTGACCGATGGTGATCGTGCGCAGGAAGCGATCATTGGTATCTACCACCCGGCGGAAGGTGATGGCCTGGGGGTCGATGTCCAGCCTGGCGAACCTGCTGCGCTCTTCGGCCGTGAGCTGGTCCGGGTCGGTCTTGTCGATCCCCAGCTTCTTGAGGCGCCGGAGCATCGACGGTGAGAACCTGCGCTTGCCTTGCTTGTTCGGCGGGCAGAGCAGGTTGAACAGCTCCTCGTCGGTGAGGCCGGACTCGTGGAGGATGCGGGCGTCGATGGCGGCCGCCAGCAGGTTGTTGGCGGCGGTGATGGCGTGGATGTCGCCGGTGAGGTGCAGGTTGAAATCCTCCATCGGCACCACCTGGCTGTAGCCGCCGCCGGCGGCGCCTCCCTTGATGCCGAAGGTCGGTCCCTGGCTGGGCTGGCGGATGCAGGTCAAGACGCGCTTGCCCAGATGGGCCCCCAGCGCCTGGCTCAGCCCCATCATGGTCGTGCTCTTGCCCTCACCCAGAGGCGTGGGTGTGATGGCGGTCACATCCACGTAGATGCCGTCCGGCACATCCTTGAGGCGGTCGACCACCTCCAGCTTCACCTTAGCCTTGTAGGGACCGTAGAACTCGACCTCATCCGGCAGAAGGCCCAACTCCTCGGCGATGAGAGAGATGGGCTTGAGTTCTACTTCCTGCGCTATCTCGATGTCGGAGGGGACCGGGGTCCGCAGATTCAACTTGGTGGGCGTGAACTGGCGGGCTCCAGGAAGGTCGTTCACCGCGCTCATGGCTCTCCCTTCGTCTGTCAGCTTCTGTCAGTGCCTCAGCGGCCTGATTAGTTCGTCTGATTGTGACAGGTTTTGCCGCTCGACTGCTAGTATGCGGTCAAAGAGCCCGCGCGTGCGGCCGCGTGCGTAGCCACCACCAGAACAGGGAGAACACTCCATGGACTTCAGGTACAGCACCGAGCAGGAGCTCTTCAGGCAGATGCTCCGGGAGTGGGTGACCAAGAACCTCGAGCCCCGATCCCGCAGCATCGATCGCGAGGAGAACGGCATCCCCGCGGACATCACCCAAGGGCTGGCCGATCTGGGGGTCTTCGGGGTGACCATACCCGAGGAGTACGGGGGCTGCGCGGTCCCGGGGGAAGAGCTCATCTACGGGATGATCGCCATCCATGAGATCGCCCGGGGTGAACTGTCGATGTCGGTGCCGGTCTACACCCTGCTCACCATCGGCTGGTCGTACATCGTCAACCTGTTCGGCACCGAGCGGCTGAAGCAGGAGGTGCTGCCGGCGGTGGCGGCCGGCAAGGCGTTCGCCGGCATCAACACCACCGAGCCGGGAGGCGGGTCCGACCTGGCCCAGATCAAGACCCGCGCCGTCAAAAAGGGCGATGTGTACGTCGTCAACGGGGAGAAAGTCTACGTCTCCGGGCCGAAAGAGTGCGAACGCCTGGGGGCGCCGAGCGGGCACTGCTCGCTGGTGGTCACCGACCCGGCCGCCGGCTACCGCGGGCTGACCTTCCTGTGGATCCCCAGCCACCTGCCCGGCATCACCTCCCGGGTGTTCGACGACATGGGCCGCATGGGACTCTCCACCGGAGGCTGGCTCTACCGGGACGTCGAGGTCCCCGACTACTGCCTGCTGGGCGAAGAGGGCCGCGGGTTCAACCACGTCATGCACGGCTTCAACTGCGCCCGCATCCTGGTGGCCGCGGCCTGTCTGGGAGCGGCCGAGCGGGCGCTCGAGATCAGCGCCGAATACTGCACCCAGCGGAAGACGTTCGGAAGGCCGCTCATCAAGAACGAGGGCATCTCCTTCGAGATGGTGAACGACTGGATGCAGCTCGACATGCTCAAACTCAACCTCCTGCGGGGGGCCTGGATGATCGGGTATGAGTCCCAGAACCCCGGCACCTTCTCCCGCAAAGACATCAACACCGTGGTCGCCACCTGCAAGTGCCTCAGCCCCACGCTCGGGCACGACGTCGCCCGCCACGGCATGATCTACCACGGCGCCTTCGGCTACACGAAAGACACCCCCTTGGAGATGCTGCTGCGGGGAGTCATGTCCTACGAAGTGGGCGCCGAGGGCGGTCTCAACATCATGCGGGGTATCATCGCCCGCGACCTGTGGGGCGACGCCGCCAACCCGTTCAAGGACTGAGCTTGGACATCGCCGTCTGTGTAAAGACGAACCTGGACCTGGAGCAGGTACGCATCAAGGACCGCAGGCCCGTGCTCGAGGCCATCCCCTACAAGGTGGGGGACCTTGAGAAGAACGCCCTGGAGGCGGCCATCCAGCTGCGGGACGCCTCGGGGCCGGGGAAGATCACGGCGGTGACCGTAGCCGAAGCCAACGCCAAGGTGGCCGAGACCATCAAGGAGGCGCTCGCCATGGGGGCGGACGAGGCCTTCATCGTTACCGACCCCGCCCTGGCCGACTGCGACCAAGCCGCGGTCGCGGCGGCGCTGGCGGCCGCGCTCCGGCGGCTCCCCTCCCTGGACCTCGTCCTGTTCGGAGAAGGGTCCACCGACAACTACTCCGGCCAGGTGGGGCCGCGCGTGGCCGAGCTCCTGCAGATCCCGCAGATCGGCTACGCGCGCAGGATCACGGCCACGGGATCCGGCGTCCAGGTGGAGCGGGTCATCGAGAACGAGATCGAGGTGCTGGAAGCGCCGTTCCCGGTGGCCGTCACGGTGGTGAGCGAGATCAACGAACCGCGTCTGGTGCCCCTGATGCAGATCATCAAGGCCCGGACCAAGCCGGTTGTCCAGGTGACCGCCACCGACCTGGGACTCGACGAAGGGGCGCTGGCCCGGCAGAAGACCATCATCTCCAACCTCGCCGACGCGCAAGACCGCAAGCACGTGTTCTTCGAGGGAGAGGTGGCCGAGCAGGTGGAGGCCCTCGCCGGCGTCCTGGCCAAGGAAGGGGTGTTGGAGAGGTAGCCATGGCCGACGTCCTCGTCTACTGCGACCGGGAGCAGACCGCCTTGGAGCTCATTTCCAAAGGCAGGGAGCTGGCCCAGATGCTGGGGCTGGGGCTGGCGGCGGCCGCCTTGGGCCCGGGCGCCCGCGAGACCGCCGGCCGGTTGGCCGGGTTCGGCGCGGGCAGGGTGTACGCGGGCGAGGACCCGGCCCTGGAGGGCCTGCCCGTGGACGTCACGGCCGAGGCCCTGCGGCAGATAGCCCAGCAGGCGGAGGCGGTCTGCGTGCTCCTGGGGTCAACCCGGCGCGGCAAGGAGCTGGCCCCGCGCCTGGCCCAGAAGCTGGGGGCGGGTTGCGTCACCGACGCGAACGCCTTGGAGGTGGTGGACGGTGAGCTGGTGGCCGAGCGCTATGCCTTCGGCGGAGCCACCATAGCCAGGGAGGTCATCGATACGCCGGTCAAGGTCTTCGCGGTCATGCCGAAGACCTTCCAGGTGGGGGCGGCGGGTGCCCCCGGCACCGTGGTCACCCCCTCTCTCGCCCTGACCCCCTCGAAGGTCAGGACCGTGGACAGGCGGCCCAAGAAGGCCGAGTCGGTCAGCTTGGACGCGGCCGCGCGCATAGTGGGAGTGGGCCGCGGCATCGCCAAGCAGGAGGACCTCGCCCTGGCCCAGCGCCTGGCGGAAGCCCTCCGGGCCGAACTGGGGTGCAGCCGGGGCATCAGCGACTTCGGCTGGCTGTCGGAAGAGCGGCTCATCGGGCTCTCGGGGGTCAAGACCAAGCCCGACCTTTACGTGGCGGTAGGGGTGTCGGGCCAGATCCAACACACCGTCGGCATCAGCGGAGCGCGGGTGATCGTGGCCATCAACAAAGACAAGGACGCGCCCATCTTCCAGTTGGCCGACTACGGCATCGTCGGCGACCTATACCAGGTGGTCCCGGCCCTCATCGAGCGGCTCGCGGCCGGCTAGGACGGCCTGAGATGCCTCCCACAACGCCCCCTCCGATGCCCCCGGACGCCCCATCCGAGACCCCGCTCACCCTGTTCATCGAGGGCAACGACGCCGTGGTGATGGCGGCGGTCGACGCCGGCTGCGGCTTCTTCGCCGGCTATCCCATCACGCCGGCCACCTCCATCCTCACCGGTCTCGCCCGCGAGCTGCCGCGAGCGGGCGGCATCGTGATCCAGGCCGAAGACGAGTTGGCCTCCATCGGCATGTGCATCGGAGCGGCCATGACCGGCCTCAAGGCCATGACGGCCACCTCGGGCCCGGGCATGAGCCTCTACTCCGAGAATCTGGGGCTGGCCATCATGGGCGAGACGCCGCTGGTGATCGTCAACGTGCAACGCCAAGGCCCGGCCACGGGGTCGGCCACCATGGGCGCCGACGGGGACATAGAGTTCATGCGCTGGGGGACCTCGGGAGGACTCCCCTTGATCGTGCTCTCGCCGGAGAACGTGCACGAGTGCTACACCCTCACCATCGAGGCCTTCAACCTGGCGGAGCGCTTCCGCACGCCGGTCATCCTGGCCTCCCAGAAGGAGGTGGGGCTCACCCGGGAGCGCTTCGACCTCAACCAGGCGCGCCGGGAAGCCCCCGCGGTGGTGGCGCGCCGTTTCGCCGCCGCCGGCGAAGCCTACGTGCCCCATGTCACCGAGCCCCCGGACGCCGTAGCGCCCATTAGCCCCTACGGCGGCCCCCACGTGGTCCTCTACACCACCAGCTCGCATGACGAACGGGGCGTCGCCACCGGCGATCCCGAGACCATCGGGAGAGTGGTCGAGCACCTGCGGCGCAAGATCGAGAACCATGTGGACGAGATCACCCGCTGCGAGACCGACCTGGAGGAGGGCGCGGCCACCCTGGTCGTTTCCTACGGCGTGGTGGCCCGTTCCGCCCGGGAAGCGGTGGCCGAGGCCAGGCGGCGGGGCGCCCGGGTCTCTCAACTCGTGCTCAAGACCCTGTTCCCGGTGCCGGAGGCGGTCATCAGGGAAGCGCTGGCCGGAGTGGACCGGGTGGTGGTGCCGGAGATGAACCTGGGCCAGTACGTGGAGGAGGTCAGGAAGCTGGCGGGCACTCGGGCCGTCGTCCCGGTCACCAAGATGAACACCGAGCTGCTCTCGCCCGCGGAGATACTGGAAGCGGGAGGACTGGCATGAGGGCGGCGGTATGAACTCTCCCCGCCCGCCACTCGATCCGGGTCCCCCGAGTCCCTCCTACGTCCGCCAGGAGAGCCTGCCCTGGCTGTTCTGCCCCGGCTGTGGACACGCCAAGACCTCCAGCCTCATCGACTACGGACTGCGCAGTCTGGGTAAGCCGCCGGAGCAGGTGGTGATGGTCACCGACATCGGCTGTATCGGTCTGACCGACCGGCACTTCGCCGTCAGCGCCTTCCACGGGCTCCACGGCCGCTCCGTCACCTACGCGACAGGCATCAAGCTGGCCAACCCGGACCTGACGGTCATCGTGGTGATGGGCGACGGGGGGACCGGCATAGGCGGAGGGCATCTGCTGGCGGCGGCCCGCCGCAACATCGGCATCTGCGTGATCGTGGCCAACAACTTCAACTACGGCATGACCGGAGGGCAGCAGTCGGTGACGACCCCCTTGGAGGGTATCACCTCCACCACTCCACTGGGCAACCTGGAGGTGCCGCTGGACATCATGGCCACCCTGGCGCCGTCGCGTCCTTCGTTCCTGGCCAGGACCACCGTCTACGCCGAGGATGCGCCCGAGCTCGTGGCCCGGGCCATGGCCACCGAGGGCTTCGCGCTGGTGGACATCTGGAGCCCCTGCGTCGCCTACTACGCCGGGCGGAACGCGCTCAACCGCGAGTCAATGGGGCCGCTCATGACCGCTCTCGCCATGCCGGCGGGCATCCATTGCGAGAGCGACCGCCCCGAGTTCGGCCGCGCGTACCGCGAGCTCTACCACCGCGGCCGAGGCGGTGCCGCAGCGGCCGCGAGCGGCGCCCCGGCTGCGGGCGGGGCCGGGACCTCAGCCGCGCAAGAGGCCCCGGCCCCAGGCGGCGCCCCGGCCCCGCGCGGGTTCGAACCCGTGGCGCGCAGTGCGCTGGCCAAGCCGTGCCGCCTCCTGATCTCGGGGTCGGCCGGGCTCAAAATCCGCTCCATCGCCACCGTGCTCGGAGCCGGGGCCCTCTTGAGCGGCCTCCACGCCACCCAGAAGGACGACTACCCGGTGACGGTGAGGACGGGGCACTCGGCCGCCGAGGTCATCGTGTCCCCCGACCCCATCGTCTACACCGGGGTCGATGTTCCCGATGTCGTGCTGATCCTTTCGTCCGACGGGCTCTCCCACCTCAAGAAGAGGTTGCCGGCCTTCCCGCCCACCACCCGGGTCTTCATCGAGCAAGACCTGGGCCCGATCGACACTCCGGCCCAGGTGACCTACCTGCCGCTGCAGGACGCGGCAAGGAAGGTCCACCGCCTGGCCCTGGCGGCGGTGGGGGTGGGGGCGGTGCTGGGGGCCGAGCGCCTCTACGGGCCGGAGGCGTTCGCGGAGGCGGCCAGACGGCTGCAGCCGGAACAGGTGGCCGCGAACAACATCGCGGGGCTCAGGCTGGGCTTGGAGTTGGTGCGAGAGAGAGGCGAGGGCAGGAGCGAGACATAGCCCCCGGCGGGCGGGCGCGGCGCGGACGGGCGGACGAGTGCGGGCGCATGTGTAGGCGGCGCGACCGGCTGGGCGCCCGCGCGTGGGCCGCGCCTGCGCGCGGGCCGCACGACCGCGGGGCTCCCGCAACGAGCCGCGACGGGCTCGAACCATCGTCTATCATGTTCCTGGTGCGCATTTCGCAGGGGAGCCGGCCGGTTTGAAGCATCCGCCCCGTCAGGATAGCTACCCCGCCCGCCTCCTGCGGGCGCTCTGTTCCGCCGTGATCCCGGGTACGGGCCAGCTCGCGGCCGGGGCCAAGCGTCGGGGCTTCATCCTGCTCGGCATCTTCGTCGTCGCGACCCTCACCGGGGTGGTGCTTCTCTCCCGAGGTACGGATGCCGTCCTCTCCTGGATGGTGCAGCCGAAGATCTTGCTCGGCCTGTTCGCCGCAAACCTCGCCGTCCTGCTCGTACGAACGATAGCGGTGATCGACGCCTGGATCACTCCCAAGGTGGGGGCCCTCGAGCCCAGGCGCCCCTCGCGCGCCGGCATGGCCGCGGTGATAGGGGGGTTGGCGCTGCTCGTCGCGCTGACCGTGGCGCCCCATGTGGCGGCCGGCTACTACGCGTTGGTATCGCACGATCTGCTGACCTCGGTCTTTGCCGATGGGGATACACCCACAACCGTGCCCACCTCCCCGACCACCGCCGTGACCGAGGTCTCCACGACGACCGTCCCTCCGGCCCCCTCCACCTCGGCTACCGCGACCACCAGCAGGACCACGACCACCAGCGAGACCACGACCACGACCGTCTTTCTGCCCTCCGGCGACGACCAGCGGATCACCGTCCTCCTCGTCGGCCTGGACGAGGGGTACGGGCGCGAAGGCGCCCGGGCGGACTCGATCAACGTCGCGTCGCTGGACATGACCACGGGCAGAGTGGCCCTGTTCGGGATACCCCGCAACATCAAGCGGACCCCTCTGGGGGCCAAGACGGCGGAGGCCCTCGGGATGTCGGACTTCCCCGAGATACTCAACGGTCTGTACGGTGAGGCTCGCGAGCATCCCGAGATCGCCCCGGACGGGGGTGATCCGGGCGCCGAGGCCATCCGGGAGACGGCCGAGCTGATACTGGGGATACCCATCGACTACTACGTGGTGGTCAACATGCTGGGCCTTGCCGACCTGGTCGACGCCTTCGGCGGCGTGGACATCCGCCTCAAGAAGACGATGCACATCACCTACTACCCCCTCGCCAAGGGCGAAGGGAAGACCAGCTACGTCTTTGAGGCCGGCGTCAACCACCTGAACGGTCTGGAGGCCCTGGCCTTCGCCCGCAACCGGCGCGACAGCAACGACTACGTGCGCATGGGCCGCCAGCGCTGCATCCTGCTGGGGCTCCTCTACCAGAAAGGCCCCGCGAAGCTGGCACTCCGGTTCCAGAAGATCGCCGCCGCCATCAAGGAGAACGTGAAGACCAACATCCCCATCGACACCCTGCCCGCGCTCATCCGGATGCGCGGCGACAACGACACGGACCACATGAACGCCCTGGGCTACACGCCTCCGGACTGGGAGACCGACCGGGACTCCACGGGCCACTACGCACCCGACATCCCCCGCATCACGCGGACAGTGGAGGCCATCCTGAGGGACCCGGAGGGGTGGCTGGCCGACCATCCGGCCCTGGCGGCGGGATCGGGTGAGTGCTACATGGTCGAGGAGTAGTGAGGGGGGGAGCGCATGCGACGCGGCCTGGGCCCATGGCTTCCACGTTGATCCAGCCGCTGATCGAGACGCTGACTTCGCGGTTTGGGTTTGGTCCCGACGACATCGCACCCCCAACCGTCAGGCAACGACTCGAAGTTCAAACCGCGATGCGCACCAAGTCCTCGGCATCCTCCGGACCAACATGACCCGCGCGGCAGCCACAACAAGTACGACGAGGCGCCGAATGACCAGAGTGGGCGCTACGTCGCCCGCGGGAATCGCTTGTCGTACTCGCGACTGATGCGGGTGAGGATCGCCCCGTACTCGTTGAACGACTGTGAGTAATCAACCCACTCGAACGGGTAGGGCTCCTCATTCGTGGCACGATAACGCAGGATCAGGAACTCATCGAACTTCGGAGCGGCCTCTGCACGCAACACACGTTCGGCCGCGGCCGCCTCGGATCGGGGATGCGCGTATCGTCTCCCGTCCGTCAAAAACTGCCGGTCACCTTCGTAGCTCATGCAGTACGCGGCTTGATTGATCCCAACAATGCCGACGCAGATCGGGTCCCCCGCCCCCCGCCGGAATTGCTCGACTTGGCCCACAAGGTCCGAACGCACCCGGTCGATCTGCTTAATCATTGCCTTCTGAAGAATCTTGACCTCGACTCCGATCTCCACCGTTGCGATCGGCCCCCGAGCAACGACGAACCCGGGCTCGACAACCGCAACGACGTTCGGGATGAGCTCGCCAAAAGTCCCGTCACCGCGTCGGGCCTTCACTCCTTGCCGGCGATTCGCGATGTTGAGAACCGACTCGTGGACCTCAATCCGGGAATGCAATTGCTCGGACTTTCTCACTTCGAAAAGGTCCTCGTAGAGCTGGTAGGCGATGCGGTCGCCTTGGGTGGAGCTGCGATGGAGGTAACGCGTTCCATCGAACAGCATGCGGAAGGCTTCAAGAAGTTTGTAGGTCGTCACGCTGATTAGGTCTCGCGTTCAAACACGACTTCACTACCGAGCTCGAGCTGACTTAGCTTCTTCTGTGCTTGTCGCCAATACCTTTCCGCTATCTCATAACCGATGCTGCTCCGATTGGTCATCGCGGCGGCTTGCACCGTCGTACCGGTCCCAACAAAAGGGTCAAGAACCGTATCTTCGATGTAGCTAGACATGCGAATGAGCCTAGCCGCAAGCGCTGGCGGGAACGGGGCCGGGTGGCCATTGGAGTGAGGCGCGCCCGGAATATCGCTCCATACCTGCCGCATGGCCGCGTCGTATTCGTCCGGAGTCATCAGGCTCGCGGCTCGCTGTATCGCCGTCGGCTTCCGATAGGGCCCGGGCTTCCTAAGCCGGAGCACGTATTCAACGTCATTCTTCACAACCCCGTTCGGCTCATAAGGTTTTCCGAGCATCGCACCAGCGCCCGCGACTTCTGTGGTTGCGTTTGCGATCTTGTACCAAAACACTGTCGCCAGATCCTCATAGCCCAGGGTCCGGCATCGCACGAGAATGTCGGCATGTAGTGGGATGATTTCGTGCTTGCCGAACTTCCGTCGCGACCGGCAAACGTCACCCACCACAATGCAAAGCCGGCCACCAGGAATAAGTGTTCTGAAGCACTCACGCCAGACTTGATCCAGCTGATCGAGGAAACTCTCGTAGTCGTGAAGGTGCCCGAGCTGGGCGTCATCCTCCTCGTACACGACCAAATCGAAATACGGCGGTGAGGTGACGACCAGGTGCACGCTCTCATCCTTGACCCCTCGAAGATTGCGAGCATCGCCCAGCACGACACGGTGCTTCGTTGAGAAAGAGTGGGTCGCCATGACCCGCCGATGGATATCGAGTTTCGCGGCAACAGAGGGCTCACGCCCGTTCAAATTGAAGATGCCGTGTTCGCCGGCTACCGGTTCTGAGAGGATCTTGCCCATGCGACAAGACTATCACGGGCTCCGGACAACACGCGAAGTATGGCGTCGTCAATCCGGCCATGAGAAAAGAGTGCTGTGTTACTCACGCACTCTTTCCGCCGGCGCGTGCCTCACAAAAAGCGGCGGGGCAGACGCCCCTGTGCCGTTCATGGCCAACCTGCCGCGGTCTCCAGCAGGCTACAATGTCGATGTCGATGTCGACTGTACATTCCGTGTACATGTCGGCCCGCCTCAGCCCGGCCCGACACGCCTTCGGCTTTGGGGCAAACAAAAAGCCCAGCAAATCTGGGCTTTTCTAATGAGCCGTGATGGACTCGAACCATCGACCCTCGGATTAAAAGTCCGGTGCTCTACCAACTGAGCTAACGGCCCCTGTGGAGGGTCGATTGTAGACCCGGGCCAGATGGGTGTCAACGAAGGGGGAGCGCCGCATGGCCGCGCCGCCTGCTCGCCCAGCCTGCTCCCGCCCCCCTGCCCCGGGCTCCGGGCGCCGCGCGACTCTTATGTGTGCTTTATACCCCCGTGGGTACGATACAATCCAGTGCCACCCCGACGCAAGGACGCGACGCATGAACGAACGCATGAAGGGACCCAAGAAGAGGCTCGCCGCGCTGGCCGCGCTCGTCAGCATCTCTCTCTTCGGCCTTGTCTACGGTTTCGCCATACCGTCCAACGCCCTGGCCTGGGAGAACTGCCCCAAAGGCCTGGTGAACGACCCCTATCCCGGCGCCTGCGGCCGCTATGTAGACACCAACGGCGATGACATCTGCGACCTCTCCCAGCCCAAGCCGGCCGACACCACCACGACCACCGTGGCCGTCGTCACCACCACCACCGGCGAGCCGCCGACGGGAGACTGTCCGCTGGGCCCGTGCGCCGGCTGCGGCGCCTGCCTCAGCCTGGGCGTCCCTGCTGCGGTAGTGGCCGAGTCCGCTACCGACGCCACCACCTCCGATGGCAGCGTCTGGGCGACGGTCACCGGCGGCGCCACCCTGGCGGCCGCTGAGGCCGCAGGTTCGACCACGACGTCGACCACCGTCCCGCCGTCCGCGGGAGACGGGGGGGCGGGCACCGTCGCCGCCATGAGCGCCGAGACCACCGAGGAGCAAGGCGGCGTCTCCTTCTTCACCCACTATCTGGTCAGCCCCATCGCTCTCGGCTTCTTTATTATCTACGGGGCCAGCTTCTTCCTCTACAAGACCAAGCGGATACGCATAGCCACCCATCGCAAGGTGTGGAACGTGCTTCTGCTCGGGACCTTCCTTGTCACCGGTATCTTCGGGGTCATCCTGGCCATCCAGCTCGACTACCCCCTGCCGTTCCGCATACCGATCGACCTCCTCTTCTGGCATGTGGAGGCGGGGATCGCCATGACCCTCATCTCTCTGTTCCATATGGGCTGGCACTTCAACTACTACAAGAACCTGGTGCGGAGGACGCGGGAGCGGACCCGGGCCGTGCGGGAGACAGAGAAGGCCCTGGACCTGGACGAGCGCAGGCTCGTGACCGAAGCGCGCGCGCAGCGCCAGGCCGAGCGGGATGCCCGCCGGCTCCAGCGGCAGAGCCCTCCGGCCGCACGACCGACAGCGCCACGGCGTTCCTGGATGGAGCCCGAGGCCGAGTAGTCCGGTTTGAACGGGGCCCGCATGGGTAGACTGGGGACCATGCGGATCCACTACCTACAGCACGTCCCCTTCGAAGGGATCGGCGCCATCGCCGAGTGGGCGGCGCAACGTGGCCATACAGTCACCGGCACGGAGCTTTTCGCTGAGGCCGGAGCGGAGCGCGGTGCCCCGGAGTTCCCCGGCCCGGATGACTTCGACCTCTTGGTGGTGATGGGCGGACCCATGAGCGTCCACGACGACCGGGACCACCCCTGGCTGCCGGCCGAGCGCGCGTTCATCGGCAATGTGATCGCCGGGGGCGGCCGGGTGCTGGGGATATGCCTGGGCGCCCAGCTCATCGCCGCGGCCTTGGGCGCCGGAGTGACCAGGGCCCGGCACAAGGAGATCGGCTGGTACCCGGTGGACATGACCGCGGACGGGCGCAAGCTGCCGGTCTTCACCGGGTTTCCTGAGTGGTTCACGGCGCTGCACTGGCACGGAGACACCTTCGCCCTGCCGGGTGAGTCCGTGTGGGTGGCGTCATCCACGGCCTGCCCGCACCAGGCCTTCGCCCTCGACAAGGGACGCGTGGTCGGGCTGCAGTTCCACCTGGAGGAGACCCCGGAATCGCTCGCTCTGCTCGTGGAGCACGCCGGCCACGAACTGGCGGACGCCGCCGCTGCCGGCTCCGGCAGCGGCGCCAGCGGCGGCGTCCCAGCCCCAGCACAGGCCGCAGGCCGATGGATCGCCACCCGCGAACAGATCCTCTCCCCCGCCGCCCCCTACGCCGCCTGCCGGGAGCTGCTCTTCGGCCTGCTCGACCGGATGCTCATGCTCTAGAGGTTGACGAGCGCCCGCCGCTCCGCCATTGTTGTCAGGCGGCCACCGCGCCGCCTCGTCCCCGTGACCTCGAGGAGGCCCAGCATGAGTGAGTCCGTCAAGTTCTATCCCGCCTACTGGGGCGGTAAGAAGCTCGCCTACCCCAACTTCCCACCCGAGTCGCCCAAGTTCGCCAACTCGGTCGTCGCCGGCAACCTGATCTTCGTGTCCGGCTGCCAGGGCCAGAACGACGACCTCATCAAGGTCGAGACCGACGTCTTCGAGGAACAGATGTGGATCGCCCTGGAGAAGGTCCGCAAGTGCATGGAAGAAGCGGGCGGCTCCATGAACAACGTCATCAAGACCCTGATGATGCTGAAGAACCTCGAGGATTACCCCAAGATGCGCAAGACCGAGCTCGAGTACTACCAGAAGTATGCCCCGCGCCTGGTGGAAGACCCGCCGGCCAGCACTTTCATGCAGGTGGGCCTGGCCAAGCCGGAGTTCCTGGTGGAGATCGACGTGGTGGGGGTCGTCTCCCGAGACTGAGGTCGCACCGCCGGGCCGCCGGCCTCGGCCACTGTCCTGACCGGGCGGGGCAGGTCTCCTGGAGGCTTATCGTGAAGCGCGCAAGCACCCGGACGAGGCACTCAGTGCCTGGTTGGCGCCGCGGAGCGTGAAAGCCGGAGAGGGACGACAGTACTAGAAGCGGGCCCGGCGTTGCCGCCGTTACTGGGCGGACCGGGCGGGGCAGGTCTCCTGGAGGCTTATCGTGAAGCGCGCAAGCACCCGGACGAGGCACTCAGTGCCTGGTTGGCGCCGCGGAGCGTGAAAGCCGGAAGGAGACCTGCCCCGCCCTCTCTGCTTAGTGTCTGAAGTGACGCCGCCCCGTCACCACCATGGCCATCCCCCGCTCCTCCGCCAACGCCAGCGACTGGTCGTCACGGATGGAGCCTCCCGGATGGATCACGCAGGTCGCGCCCGCGTTGGCCGCCACTTCCAGCGCGTCCGGGAAGGGGAAGAAGGCGTCCGAAGCCACCGCGCAGCCGGCCAGCGGGAAGCGGGCCCGGCTCACCGCTAGATTGGCCGAATCCACCCGGCTCATCTGCCCTGCCCCGATGCCGATGGTCATGAGGTCCTTGACCAGGATGATGGCGTTGGATTTGGTGTGCTTGGCCACCCTCCAGGCGAAGAGCAGATCGCCCCACTCCTCCTCGGTGGGATGGCGGGTACTGATCACGTGCATGTTCTCGCGCTGGTCGACCTCGCAGTCCCAGTCCTGCACCAGCATGCCCCCGTACACCCGCTTCATGTCGAAGCTGCCGCAGGTGTCGCGGGTGAGTTGGCCGGTAAGGATGCGGATGTCTTTCTTGACCGTGAGGATCTCCAGAGCCTCCGCGTTGTAGCCCGGGGCCCACAGCACCTCCACGAAGTTGGTGGCCAGCTGCCGGGCCAGGGCCTCATCGACCACCCGGTTGACCGCGATCACCCCGCCGAAGGCCGAGACCGGGTCGCAGGAGAAGGCTTTCTCGTAGGCCACGGCCACCGACTCCGCCAGCGCCACCCCGCAGGGGTTGTTGTGCTTGACGACCACGCAGGCGGGCAAGGCGAACTCGTCCAGCACCCGGCGGGCGGAGTCGAGGTCGAGCAGGTTGTTGAACGAGAGTTGCTGGCCGTGCATCTGCTCCAGCAGGGCCACCGGTTCCCCGTTCGGGCCCACCGTCGAATACCAGGCCGCCCGCTGGTGCGGGTTCTCGCCGTAGCGGAGGTCCTTGAGCTTGACCATGTCCAACATCAGGTATTCGGGGAAATCCGCTTCCCGTTCCCCGAACCAGGTGGCGATGGCCGAGTCGTAGTGGGCGGTGTGATGGAAAGCCTTGGCCGCCAGCTTGCGCCGGGTCTCGCGCGACAACTCGCCCTGGTTCTCCCTCAGTTCGGCCAGGACCGCATCGTAGTCGGCCGGGTCGGTGACGATCCCCACGCCTCCGAAGTTCTTGGCCGCGGCCCGCACCATGCAGGGGCCGCCGATGTCGATGTTCTCGATGGCATCGGCCTCGGTCACTCCGCGTTGGGCCACCGTCGTCTCGAACGGGTACAGGTTGACCACCACCAGGTCGATGGGCTTGATGCCCAGCTCGGCGATGGCCTTCATGTGGCTGGGCCTGTCCCGGTCGGCCAGGATGCCCCCGTGAATGGCCGGGTGCAACGTCTTGACCCGCCCGTCCATGATCTCCGGGAAGCCGGTGACCTCAGAGATGCCCGTTATCGGCAGTCCGGCCTCTTTGAGATGGCGGGCCGTGCCGCCGGTGGAGATGACCTCCACCCCCAGCTCCACCAATCCCCGCACGAACGGCTCCAGGCCGCCCTTGTCCGACACCGATACCAAAGCCCGCTTGACCTTCACCGTCTCCTCCTCGTCGTTCGCCCGGCTCCGCGCCCGGGCCTCAGTCTACCCGCACCACCCGCGTCCCCGTAAGGGGTGGTCTTACCCTGCCCTCCGCGATGAGCGTGATCACCTGGGGAAGCAGCCGATGCTCCACCGCGTGGATGCGGTCCGCCAGGGTCTCCTCGGTGTCACCCTCCTCCACCCGCACCGCTTCCTGCGCGATCACCGGCCCGGTGTCCATGCCCTCGTCCACGAAGTGCACTGTGACGCCGGTGACCTTGACGCCGTACCTGAGAGCATCGGCGATGGCGGTGGTCCCCGGAAAAGACGGCAGCAGAGCCGGGTGCAGGTTGATGATGCGATACGGAAAGGCCCGTATCACCGCGGGGGCCACCAGGCGCATGTAGCCGGCCAGGACCACCAGGTCGGGCTCGGCCTCGCACAACACGGCCGCCAGAGCCAGGTCGTGCTCGCTGCGGCTCGAGAAGTCCCCCGGGGCGAGGACCTCGGTGCGGATGCCGGCCAGACGCGCCCGTCTTAGGGCGCGGGCCTCCGGCACATCGCTCACCACCAGGGCCACCTCGATGCGCGGCCCGCCGGACCCCGAAGCGGCCGGCGCGGCGCCGGCCGCTTCGGCTGCGGTTGGGGTCGCCGCCGGCCCCAGCAGCGCAGGCCCTCGGGCCAACACCTCCTCGGCGATATCCTCAGTGATCTCCACCACCACCAGTTCCGGGTGATGCAACCGGTCGATGATGGCCTGCAGGTTCGAGCCGCTTCCCGAGACGAGCACGGCCAGCCGGAAGACCCCGGTCTGCTCGGCTCCCCGCTCCGCGTCCCCGTTCACAGCAGCCCGCCCAAGGTCACCCTGGCCTGTCCCCGGGCGATCTCGCCCAGGCGCAGCACAGCCTCGCCGCTCTCCCCCAGCAAGCGGAGGGCCAGGGGCACCGATTGCTCCGGCACCACGAGCACGTAGCCCACGCCCATGTTGAAGGTGGCGAACATCTCCTCGTCGGCGATGTCCCCCAGGTGCTGGATGGCCCTGAACATCGGGGGGATCTTCCAGTCGCTGAAGTGCAGGCGCGCCGACAGCCCCGCGGGGATGACGCGGGACAGGTTGCCGATCATGCCCCCGCCGGTGATGTGGGCCATGGCGCGGATGGGGACGCCCCTGTCCAGCAGGGCCAGGACGCTCTTGACGTAGATGCGGGTGGGACGCAAGAGGATGTCGGCGATCGACTGCTCCATGTGGGGGAACCGGTCGCCCAGTTCGAGCCCGCTGACTTCGAGGACCTTACGCACCAAAGAGTAGCCGTTCGAGTGGAAGCCGCTCGAGGCCAGGCCGAGGACGACATCCCCCTCTTCCACGGCGGTGCCGTCGATGAGCTTCTTGCGCTCGGCCAAGCCCACACAGAACCCGGCCAGGTCGAACTCACCCGGGGAATACAGCCCCGGCATCTCCGCCATCTCGCCGCCGACGAGGGCACACCCGGCCCGGCGGCAGCCCTCGGCCACCCCGGCCACGATGCGGGCCATCTCCGCCGGCAGCAACCGACCCACGGCCACGTAGTCGAGGAAGAGGACAGGGCGGGCCCCGATGGTGAGCACATCGTTCACCGACATGGCCACCAGGTCTATGCCCACGGTGTCCAAGCGGCCTGTCTCCTGCGCCAGCAGGAGCTTTGTCCCCACGCCGTCGGTGGCGGTGACCAGCACCGGGTCCCGCAGCCCCTTGGGCAGCTCGAAGAGGCCGGCGAAGCCCCCCAGCGACCCCATGACCCCCGGGATATAGGTGCTCTCGGCGTCGGCCTTGATCAGCCGGACTGCTTCTTCCCCCGCCTCGATGTCGACCCCGGCCTGCCGGTAGGTAAGATCGGCCGCCGTCTCGGCGTGGATGGGGAAGATATCGTCAGACCGGCCGGTCACGGAGTCCTCGCCTAGCCCCCGGGCGGCCCGGACGGCGTGGTCGCCGGCAACGAAGGCACCCCGGCCCCGCTCGCCGGCCCGGGCGCGAGGGTGGTGGGGGTGGGAACGGTGGTGGGGGTGGAGGTGGGCGTAGAGGTGGAGCTGGATGTGGGAGACGTGAAGACCTTGTTCGCCGTCCCGTCGCGCAATGACGACAACGAGGGCAACTGGACCGGCTTCACGAACACGATGATGCAGGTGAGCACGATCAGAGTAGCCGCCGCAATCCCCAGCAGCCTGCGGCTGCGTTCGATGGCGGCGAGAAGTGCGGCCAGGAAGAAGCCGCTCAGAACGAAGAAGAGCAGTATGCTGATGGAGCTTTTCACCCGACCAGCGTACCAAAACGGGCTCCCCTCCGATACCTGGATGGACGGGACGAGCCCCCGATGGTAGAGTTCCCCCTGCAAGTATGGTGCCTCCGCAGTCAGGCCGGGGGGTGTCCGCACGACATCTCCAGGCCGAGAGGGAAGCCGGTGCGAAGCCGGCGCGGTCCCGCCACTGTGACCGGAGCATCCCGCCGAATCGAGGCCGGCGGACTCCGGAAGTCAGATACCTGCTGCAGAGGAGGAGCAGACGCTTTCCGCGGAGAGAGCGACTCCGCCCTGATGTCGCGGGGCGCCGACTCGGTTCGACCGTCCATGGTCCGGCCGGGGAGTAGCTTACCTGCTCTCCACCATCTTGCGGGTCGTGACCATATGTCGAACCGAAAGGAGTCCGCATGAACGGACGTCCGAGGCCACGCCGCACACCGGCGCGGCCAGACCTGCCGCCTTCCCGGCGGCGCCGCATCACCTCCCTCCTGAGTGTCCTCGCCCTCCTGCTTGTGCTGGCCGCCGGGCTGTTCGCCGCCGGCTGCGGGTCGGAGGCCACCGAGACCTCGACCACGGCCGCCGCGGGGGGCACGTTCCCGATCACGGTGACCGACGACAACGGCAACAGTGTCACCATCGCCGCCCAACCTATGCGTATCGTCTCCGCCGCCCCCGCGAGCACCGAGATCCTGTTCGCTCTGGGCCTGGGTGACAAGGTGGTCGGGGTCACCACGTTCTGCGACTACCCGGCTGAGGCGGCCGCCATCAGCAAGGTCGGCGACTTCCAGACCAACACCGAAGCGGTGATGGCCTTGAGCCCCGACCTGGTCATCGGCTACGCGGGCAGCGAAGAAGCACTCGCCCCCGTTCAAGCGGCCGGAGCCGCCGTCATCATCCTCAATCCGCCCAGCCTCGAGGGCATCTACAACAACATCACCACCATCGGAGCCGCCACCGGGAAGACGGCAGAGGCGGCGGCCCTGGTAGAGTCGCTCAGGGCCCAGATCGCGGCGGTGACCGAGAAGACGTCGGCCCTGAGCTCCGCGCCCAAGGTCTTCTATGCCGTGGACAACACCCTGTGGACCGCCGGCCCCGGCTCCTTCGTCGACGAACTCCTGAAGCTGGTCAACGCGGTGAACGTGGGCTCGATGACCTCTCCCGGCAGCCCGGCGGCGCAGGCCTACTACCAGTTCGCCCCAGAGCAATTGATCGCGGCCGATCCCGACGTGATCCTGCTGCCTAACACGGCCTACCAGAGCGTGGAGGAGTTCACCGGCGACCCCCGCTTCGCCCAACTCAGAGCGGTGACCGAGGGGAAGGTGTTCCTGGTGAACGACGTCATCATCACCCGGCCCGGGCCCCGGATAGGGGAGGGTCTCGAAGCCCTGGCCAAAGCCGTCCATCCGGACATGCCCTAGCGTGTACCGGCCTTCGGCGGACCGGGGCCGCGGACGCTCCGCGGTCCGCGGCCCCGGTCCCCGGCCTCTGACAGAGGTGTAGTCGATGGGTCTGACCGGTGATCGACGCAGGACCTATCGCCTGGTCATGGCGGCGGTGGGGGCCGCTCTGCTCGCCGCCGTGGTCTTGGCGGCGGTCACCGGCGCGGCGGGCCTGTCGGTGGGGCAGAGCTTCGCCGCGCTGTTCAGCCTCATCCGCCACGGCCCTGACGCCAGCGGGGCCTTCCCCGACTGGGCACGCAGCTCATCCGCGCCGTTCGCGACCATCGTGG
>CAYNPL010000023.1:34940-42037 GCA_964399135.1 uncultured Gaiellales bacterium | reverse complement strand
TTCGGCCTGTTGGTATTGGGCGCCATGGTCTCGGTCGGCTGCCGGTCCGACGAGACGGAGGCATCCAGCCGGCCGCCGACCGCCAGGATCGTCGACCCGCAGCAGCGACGACTGTTCGCCGGGGGAGGCATGTCGGTCGCCTTCGAGTACGAGTTGACGCCGGGCACCTCCGGCGCACCCGGCTCGGTCGCCACCGCCCATCTTGAGATAGCTGAGAAGAGCGGCGCCGAGGAGCACGGTCGCGTGGTGGCACGCACCGAGAAGGTGCCCGCGCAGGCGCGAGCGACCCTGTTCTGGGACGGCACGGACCGTGGCGGCAAGATCGTCGCGGAGAACGAGTACCTCGCCTATGTGGTGACGGAGGACGGTGCCGGGCATCAAGCGGCCTCGAAACCGGTGCCGGTCGTGGTGTACCGGCCTATCGCCGTGCAAGGGGTGGTGAAGGACGGGACCGGGCGGGG
This sequence comes from uncultured Gaiellales bacterium, assembly GCA_964399135.1. Classification (GTDB taxonomy): domain Bacteria; phylum Actinomycetota; class Thermoleophilia; order RBG-16-64-13; family RBG-16-64-13; genus CAYNPL01. The sequence continues at coordinate 41,576 of CAYNPL010000023.1, read as the reverse complement.
TGTGGGCGGAGCCCAGGTCAAGGTGGCAGAGACCGATATCAGCGTCACCACCGACGACGACGGGTCGTTTCACCTGGATTCCTGCCCCATGGGCTTCCGAACCTTCATAGCCTCAAAGGCCGGCGCCGGCTCGGGGTCTGGGCGGGTGAAGCTGAACCATTCCAGTGGCGCCGTCGCTGTGGTGCTGGGCACGACCGAAGGTGACGATGCTGGCGAGGTCCAGCTCGCGAGCACCGGCCTAGTGACGGCCGCCTATGGACACTCGGACAGCTCCGTCACCATCTCGGGCCGCCTGTTCTACAACGACGACAACGGGGTGGCGCGGCCCATGAGCGGGGTGCGCGTGGTCCTGCAGGACGATGCGACGGCCTTCTGGGACGACCTCTACACCTGCACCTCGTCCGAGACCGGACACTTTTCGTTCACCTACGACTACGACGATGTCTGGGACTCCTGGAACGAGCCCGACGTGCGTGTGGTCGCCTACGCCGAGGATCAAGCCGCCGACGTTTGCGGTGTCTACGACGGCTACTGGTCGTTGGACCCCTACGAGTTCGTCGCCACGCCCACCTGGAACGACAACCAGTCCAGTAGGACGGGTCTTGCCTGCTACAAGAGCGGAGACGACAGCGTTGCCTGGTTCATCTACGATTGCGCACGGCGGGCGCACGACCGCTGGCAAGGCCTGACGGGCCACGACCGAAGCTACGTGTGGGTCGACTACCCGGCGGAGACGGGGGACGCGAGCGGCCAGTTCGAGATCAGCCTCGCCTACACCTGCATCAACATCAAAGAGGGAGACACCGAGTGGGATCCCGCGACCACCTATCATGAGTATGGGCACTCGGTCCACTACGCCCTCTCCGACATCCCCCCGACCTGTAACGCCTATGCGGCTTATTCGCACGGAGGCTTCACCTTCTATGAGGTCTCCAAGGGCAAGTGGTACACCGAGAAGGACAACACCTACGGCATCGATAGTGAAGGCGGCGCCTGGAGCGCGCTCAAGGAAGGGTTCGCCGAGTTCTTCGCTGCGCTCATGATGGATTGGGACCGCGGCGCCATCGGGGGGGTGACCTACGAGCGCAACGTCGATGTCGGTCTGGGCACCTCCAGCGACAAGGATGACGCCCGCATAGCCCATTCTGTGGCCAAGGCCCTCTGGGATCTCTACGACGGCACCGAGACGCCGCTCTGCTGCGACTGGGAATGGACGAGCGCTTCACCTCCCGCCAAGGTGCCCGCGCACTCGATCGCTCGGCCGGTGGGGCCTCTGGGAGACACCGACGACGACATGCTCTCCAACTCCGCCGCAGCACCGTTCGGGGGTACGCTGGCCATGCTGGTGGACGTGCTCAGGCACGACTTTCCGGCTGACGTCCATGAGCTGTATCACGCGCTCGTGGACCGGTACCCGGCGTCCCGGCTCGACCACACCGGTCTGCAGGCCGTCTTCTACAGCCAGGGCATCTTGAAGGATCACCCCGTCGAATCAGCGCCCCAGGTCTCCGACACCCTCATAGTCCCCGCCCCGGATGCCGGCGCCTACCGGGGGACGGTCCGGGTCTATGTGAAGGTGGACGACATGAACGGCCCCCGCGACCTGGATCGGATGGGAGTGCGGCTGGAGTGGGGCACCGCGGGCACGGGGGGGGACCTACTGGTCGCCGCTCGGGTACACGTTCACCAGACTGCACCATGCCCCACCCGATAAGGGGGGCGACAACTGGTACGCCATCGACTGGGACACGAGGCTGCCAAGCCCCTGCTCCATCCGGTTCGCCGATGCCGCCTACGGCTACGAAGCCAACGGCGCCCGCGAGGGCTCCGCCATCCGCGGGCGCAAGGAGGGAGTGCGGCTGCGGGTGATAGCCAATGACCGCTTCACCGACAGCCCGCCGGTGGAGTTGGCGCCGATCACGGTGGACAACACCCCCGGGCCCTTCGCCGACCAAGCCATCGCCGACTCGAGGGGCGACTACATCGCCTGGGCGGGGATGGAGTCCATCACCGGCTCTCCGTTCACCTACGAGCTGTTCTTCACACCCAGCGTGCTTCGGGCGGGCATCATCGCCGAATATACGCTCGGCTACGCGGCGCCCCGAGCATGTCGGGCGCCCATCATGCGGATCGAGCTGAACGACGACGGGCGGGTGCGCTTCTGGGTGAACCGGTACGACGGATCGGGTCCTGGTGGAGGTATCCGGTGCTACGCGTACGACCCTCAGAACCCGACCAGGCTGGAAGTCGGCCGTCGCTACCACATAGCGGCCGACAACGGCCCCGTGGGTCTGCGTCTGTACATCGACGGCAGGCTGGAGGCGGCGGCGCCCTACTTCGACTACCCGCAGGCCGACTGGAGCGACGGCACGTTGTACGGGGGGTGGTTCAGCATCGGCGCCCACGAGACGTATCCGGACCCCGATAGCACCGCCTTGGGCGCTTACGATGAGGTGCGGGTGTCCAAGGTCCAGCGCTACACGGCAGACGCGGCCCACCCCTTCATGCCGCCGACCGGGCCCTTCGCGATCGACGCCGATACCGTGTTGCTGGACCACCTGGACGGATCCACTTCGGGCGACGGCCGCGGCATCACCTTCGGGCCCTAGCACGGCTGTTGTGCCGGGTCGTCTCGAAGGAGCCGGGGGCCGCTAGACAGTGCTTCCGACCGGTTCTCTGCGCGCCCGACCTAGCGAGTGCCGGGCTCAGACTTGGCCTCCGCGTGCGACTTGGCGACGGCCTGCCGCGCGTGGTCGGCCAGCCGCTGCATGGAGGCGGCGCGCTGGGAGAGCGCCTGGGCCATCAGCTCAAGCGCTTCCAGGCCCTGCTCGGTGACGACGTAGACCCGCCGGCTGGGACCGGACTCCGGCATCTCCCAGGTGGAGCTCACCAGGCCTTCTTGTTCCATTCCCCGCAGGAGCCGGTACATGCTCCCGGCGTCGATGCACACCAAGTCGGAGGCCAAGGCGTCGATCTGTTCCACGAGGTCATAGCCGTGAGAGGTGGCCTCGGCAAGAGCGGATAGGATGGCCGCCTCGAGCACCGACCTCCGATAGCGGCCGCCGCCTCCACCCGGCCCGCCGGCGGGCCCACAGCCAGGACCCGGCCCGGCCTGGCCGCCGCCGCGCGCTCCGGCACCTCGTCTTCCGCGGCCCCTGGGGCCGCTCATATCAGGATCCACCATCGGTGCGCATCCTCAGTCCGGCGTTCGTCTGAACATGAAGTCCTCTATGGCCGCGTGCAGAGCCGCCGCGGCGTGGCCTGAACAATGCTCCTTGGCCTCGGACAGCCCGCCCAGCGCGCGGCTGATATCGAGGTCGCTCAGTGCGTACGCCTCCTCTACCGTCATCCCGGTTGCCAACTCACTCATCATACTGCAGGTGGCGATGGCGGCGGGGCATCCCAGCACTTTGTACTTCAGCTCGGTGATGTGCTCACCCTCCACCCTGATCCACACCTTGAAGACGTCGCCACACTCCGGATCGCCCACGCTGCCCACCCCGTCGGGATGCTCGATCTCGCCCACGTTGCGGGGACGCAGGAAGTGCTCCAGCACGGGATCGAGATAGAGCCGGGGCGGCTCGGCCGGTCCGTGCGGGATCAGTGGTCGCATACGTTGTCTCCCCTGACCAGCGCACCGGCCAGGTACTGTTCGACGATGACCGTCGGCTCAGCCGCCTGGGCGCCCGTGACCACGGTGACGCCCTGGTCGGCGAACAATTGCTGGGCGCGCGAGCCCATACCCCCGGCGATGACGACCTGAGCGCCTTGGCCGGCCAGCCACGAGGGGAGCAGGCCGGGTTCGTGCTCCGGCGCCGCGACCTTGGTGGTCTCCACGATGCGCTTAGCCGTCATCTCCACATCGATCAACGTGAACTCCTCGCAGTGGCCGAAGTGGGGACAGAGCAATCCGCCGCTGGTGGGGACGGCGAAGCGGGTCACCGGGTCGAGTCCGGCGGTCACCGTTGCGGCCGGCCGGGCACCGGTGGCGGCGGTCGCGGCAGCAGCAGCCACGGCCGCAGCCGGCGGGGCCACCGTCGTGTCGCCACCGCCGTTGCTCCCTTCAAGCGCGAGGATCGGCACCACAGCCTTCGCGAACTCCTGAGCGGCCGGGCTGTGGGAATGGTGGTAGATGAAGCTCCGACCGGCGTCGCCCGCCTCGACGATGGCTGGATCGAGCGGGACGCTGGCCAGCAGAGGGACACCGGCCTTATCCGCCATGACCCCGCCGCCACCTCTGCTGAAGACGTGAGTGACCTCTCCACAGTGGGGGCAGACGAAACCGGCCATGTTCTCGATGACTCCCAGGACGGGAAGGTCGAGCATGGCGCAGAACTTCACCGAACGGCGCACGTTGCTGAGAGCGGTCTCTTGGGGTGTGGTCACGATCACAGCGCCATCCATGCGGCCGATGGCCTGGCACACAGCCAGCGGTTCGTCTCCCGTGCCGGGCGGGGAGTCGATGACAAGGTAGTCGAGCTTCCCCCAGTCCACTTCACCCAGGAACTGCTCGATGGCCACCGCCTTCATGGGGCCGCGCCAGACGACGGCATCCTCCTGCTCTCCGAGCAGAAAGCCGATGGACATGACTTTGAGGTTCGGACCCACCTCCACCGGGATCAGGATGTCGTCCTCCACGGCGGGGCGAGCGCCCCGCAGCCCGAGAAGCTGGGGCACGGTCGGCCCGTGCAGGTCGATGTCGAGAAGTCCCACGGACTTGCCTTCGAGCGCCAGGGCCGTAGCGAGGTTGACCGCCACCGTGCTCTTGCCCACCCCGCCCTTGCCGGAGAGCACGACGATCTTGTGTTTGATGCGAGCCATGCGCTCATTGATGGCCTGGGTGCGTTCATTCCGGGGTTGCGAGCAATCCGTTCTCATGTCTCAACACTCCTCAGCATCTGGTCGATCACGTTCCACATCTTGCGTATCTGGCCTGCCACGGCGCTGTCGCCGTGTTCCACGACGCTCCTTCCCTCTATCTGAGCGCGCACCACGGCCAGGTCGTAGTCCAACTCACCGACCACCGGCACTCCCTGGGCGGCACAGGCTGTCCTTATCCGTCCGGCCATGTCCGGGTTGAGGTCGTGCTTGTTGATGCACACCACCAGGGGCAGACCGAAGCCCCTGACCAGTTCGGCGAGCCGGGCCAGGTCGTGTGAGCCTGAGACGGTGGCCTCCGTCACGGCGAGGACCAGGTCGGTGCCGGTGACGGAGGCGATCACCGGACAGCCGATGCCCGGAGGGCCGTCGATCAGCACCAGTTCGGCCGCCTGGTCGCGGGCGATCTCTTGAGCCCGTTCTCTTACCAGAGTCACCAGTCTGCCCGAGTTCTCTCCGCCCACGCCGAGCCGGGCGTGGACCAGCGGGCCGCTGCGCGTGTCCGAGACGAACCACTCACCGCGCTCCGCCTCGAACAACTCCACGGCGTGACAGGTACAGACGTGAGAACAGAGCCCGCACCCCTCGCAGGCCAGGGGATCGACCAGGTAGGTGGGGTCACCGGCGACAGGCCCCGCCGGTGAGGCCGCAGTGATGGCTCCAAAGCGGCAGCGGGCGGCGCACTCCCCGCAACCGCTGCAGCGGTCAGGCAGTATGCGCGCGGCCAGCCCGGACCGGAAGACCTCCTGGTGCCGGAGTCTTGGAGCGAGGACCAGCGAGAGATCGGCCGCATCGACATCGCAGTCGGCCAGGACCACGTCCTCGGCGAGCGAGGCGAAAGCCGCCACCAGGCTGGTCTTGCCGGTGCCTCCCTTGCCGCTAACGACCACCAGCTGCCTGGTCTTGGGCGGGGTCGCGGCTGCCGGGGCGCTCACAGCCTCACCGCCTGGACATCCGGGCCCGAAACAGCCGCGGAGAGCGTGGCCGTGCGGTCCGCCGCGACCGCGGCGCGGGAAAGGATCTCCCGGGCCAGGTCCCGCAGCCCGGCGGCGAAGGCCGGGTCGGAGGCCGCCAACACCTCACCGCGCGAGCCCGCCTCGGCGACGCGACGGTCTTCGGGTATCTCCGATAGGATGGCGACACCCTGCTCGGCGCAGGCCTGTTGCACGCGGTCGTCGCCTATGCCCGCCCGGTTGACGACCACGCCGTGGGGAAGCCCGAGCTCGCGGACGGCCTGCAGCGCCAGTCCCAGATCATGGAGACCGAAGGGAGTCGGTTCGGTCACCAGCACGGCGAAGTCCGCGCCCCTCATCGCCTCGATCGCAGGACAAGACACCCCCGGGGGCGCGTCGATGATCACGACATCGAGCAGAGGCACGGAGGAGACGTCCTTTACGGCCCTGATCAGCGGGGTAGACCGAGCTTCACCCACATTGAGCCTGCCCCAGCGGAAATAGAGGCCGTTCACAGTGCCGCCGCCCACCGCCCCGATCTCACGCGTGCTCTCGGAAATGGCTTCTTCGGGGCAGATGAAGGCGCAGACCCCGCAGCCATGACAAAGCTCGGGCAGCAGCAGGGGACGCCCGGGGAGAGCGAGCAGGGCGTGGAACTCGCACGCCCGGGCACACAGCCCGCAGGCCGTGCACGCGTCGGCATCGACCAAGGGTACCGGGGTGCCGACCGGCGTGGAAGCCTCGAACGGGGGCTTCAGATAGAGGTGGCAGTCGGGCTCCTCGACGTCGCAGTCGAGGAGCCCGA
>CAYNPL010000023.1:0-34930 GCA_964399135.1 uncultured Gaiellales bacterium | reverse complement strand
TCCGCGTCGACGGCGGCTTTCGCGCCCGCGTCGCGGGTGACGCGGGACGCGTGCGCCGTGCGCGTCTGCCTCCGTGCCCGTTTCCGACGCCAACGTCGGCTTCCGCATCCGCGTCGGACGTCGCGGCCCATCGGGCCCCGCCCCCAGTTCGCCGGAAACGACGGTACCGTTACCGCGATGTACGACGTGGCGCGGCTCGCGGTGGGTGGGGGGCTCCTCTTGTGCGTGGGGGCGCCCCCCGACCCGCCTCTCGCCCGCCAGCGATACCGCGAGGTTGACAGAGAGGGTGGTCTTACCCGTCCCTCCCTTGCCGCTGGCTACGACTATCTTCATGTATCTCTGTCGGTCAGCCGCTCCAGACGCTGCTCGATGCGGTCAAGCATCGCGCGAAGCCGCTCGGCCTCGGTCTTGAGCAGCGAGACCTCCTGGTCGGCGCCGAGCAGTGACTCCGGTTCGGGACCGTAGGCCGAGAAGGGGATACCGGTCGCGTAGTAACGATGGCGGTATCCGCGGCCGCCGCAGCCCCAGCCGGCGACCGGGAAGCCACCCCGGGCAAACCCGGGCCCTTCCCAGGCACCTCGGACTCCGTAACCTGCGCAGTAGCCTCGGCCGCCTCCCGTCAGTGGGCCTTGGCCGAGGGGTCCGGTCCGGTCTCCTCCAGGCATGATCGCCTCCTCTCTTGGTTGTGTCTTTATGTTGCTCGTCGTCTGGTCTACCAATGGCCGTCCACATTCGCCGCTTTCGCCGGCGAGAGCTGCCCCCGGTCGAACCTATCGATGGTCTCGGCCACCGTGCCTTCCGGGGCCAGATACACCGGGATGCTTGCGGCCGCCAGGGCACGGAAGGCTTTGGGGCCGCAGTTCCCGGTGATGACGGCTTGGGCTCCTCGGTCTATCACACTCTGGGCGGCCTGGACTCCGGCTCCCTCGGCAGCGTCCCGGCCGAGGTGGTTCTCCACCGACTGCACTGTGCGGAACGGGGTGTCCACGAGCAGTAGATAGCGCGCCCTTCCGAAACGGGGATCGAGAGCGCTCGACAGGTCAGGTCCGGCTGCTGTGACGGCGATCTTCATCTTCCACTCCTTCTTTCAGGTGTCCATCCTGCCACCGGCGTGGCACCGATCTTCGTGACGTGTTCTTCTGCGTCCTTTGCCCGACCCGCCTCGTCTCCCGTGTCCGGCTCCGCGAGCTCCTCTGCCCGCAGCCCGGTCGCCGCACCCGCCCGCCGAACGGGTGGTTCTCTCTCTGCGCTCGATCGCGAAGGCGAGCAGGCCGGCCAGTGCCGAAAGCATCTTCTCGGCCAGCGCGAGCCTGGAGGGCGTCTGCGGGGCCGGGGCGGGACATATGCCGGTCCGGAGCGGATCGGCGGACGGGCTGAATAGGAGGGTGGGCGCACTCGGCCGGCCGGCGGGGGCCTGGGAGGGCTGGGATGACAGAGCGGGCGCGGCCGCTGCAGGCGCCGGGACCGCCGGGACGATCTCCGCCGTCCGGATCGCTCCCGTCAAGCACACGGCCGCGCACCGGTTACACGAGGTGCAGAGCTCGGCATCGACCGTCGCCACGCCCGCCTGCACTGACACGGCTCCCTGCTTGCAGGCGTCGATGCACAGACCGCAACCGTTACAAAGGTCTTCGTCGACAAATATCATCAAAACCTACATAAATGGTGTTTGCATCTATATAAAACCGCCTCTGACCACAAATGTCAAGTGCTTGCTCCTAGATGCCGGATGCATCTAGCGGGCCGGCATCGGCCTTAGGAATGAAGGCCTGCTAGCAACCGAACGGGCAGGCAGGGAACACGCAGGTGGGGCAGCCCAGGCAAAGCCCGCCGTGACCGTACGGCGCCACGTCTTCTTTGGTCAGCCGTTCCCGGGCCAGCAGTCTGGGGAGGATCAGGTCGAAGAAGCCGCGGGGCCGCGCCAGCAGTCCTCCGGGAACACCCAAGATGGGAACCGTTCCAGCGTAGGCCAGCACCGTCATGGCTCCGGGCGACACCGGCACCCCCCACACCACGACCTCGTCGGCGACGCGGGCTATCGCTGCGCCCGTGGAGTCGTCGGGAGAGCCGCCCCCGGTCACGAACACCACGTCCACGCCGCAGGCGAGCGCGGCGTCGATGGCCCGGCCGATGTGTTCGATGTCGTCGGGGACGATCTCCACGCGGGCAAGGTCGCTTCCGTATTCTTTCAGGCGTCCGCGGAGAAGAGGCTCGAAAGCATCCTTCTTGCGGCCCTCAAAGATCTCTCGCCCCGTGATCACAGCCGCCGCGCCGGCCGGCCGGTACAAGAGGATCCTCACCACTCTGGTATCGCCTGCGGCCAGGAGTTCCGCCTCCTCCAAGACCGCCCGCTGCACCGATAGCCCCCGCACCTTCACCTTGGCGACTACGTCCCCCTGCCTGACGGGAGAGTTGTTGTGGCGCGTGGCCAGGAGCAGGTCATCGAGGAGGTTCATCCGCAGTAGGCGGGCATCGTCCACCTTCAGAAGGCCGTTCCTGGTGGCGACGAGATCGGCCCACGCCTCGCCGGGCAGGCGGACCTCGATCCCCTCGCCGCCCAGAAGGCGGCCCAGTCGCTCGGCGGCGTCGTCCTCGTGGACGTCATCGGGACCGAGGTTGAGTATCACGATGTGCGACTTGCCGATATCCCTCAGCGTCTCCAGGTCGCCCGGGGTGATGACATGGCCGCGGCGCAACACGGCTCCCTTGGCGACCCCTGGGGTGATCTCTGTGAGGTCGTAAGCAAGAGTCAGGCCCACGACCGAATCGTCCACCCTTATCTCGCGTAGTTCCACAAGCACCCCTCTCCGGCCGCTTGCCCGTAATCTGATAGAGAGTATAACGCTGTCGGAGTTCCAGTGCCGCCGACCGGCGCGGGGTCTTGGTCGCGCCGCCCCTGGGTCCGTCAGCTGCCGGAGCGGCCGGTGGAGGCGGGCGGATCGGGACGGGACAGCAGGTCCTCGAAGCGCTGCGCGGCCTTCTCGTGTTCCGCCTCTTGGGCGGCCAGCACGATCGACGCCTTCTCTTCCAGGGCCGGCTTCTTGCTCTGCGCCTTGGCGAGGAGCGCGTCGATGGTGACGGCGGACTGGTCTTTGGCCGCCTGCTTGAGGATCTCGAGCAGTTCCTCGTTCAACGTGCGTTGGTTGACCGCGGCTCGATTGCGCAGCCCGCGGGCGACGTCGTCGGGCACGTTCTTGATGGAGAGGTTGACGGGCATCCGGGGGCTCCTCTCTCAAAGATGCGGGTCGCTCATGAACACGGATTCTAGCCCGAGGCAGGCTGCTCCGCCTAGATGAGATTGCGCTGAGCCGGGGCCCGGTCTACCCCCGCACCTGCACCATCACCTTGAGGGCGCCGCCCAGGTCGCGCTCGTCCAGGAGGTGCTCCAGGACGGTGGCCTGCCGGTCGGCCTCCAAGGGGTCGGCCGGGGACGGAGTGGCCGGGGAAGAGGCGTCCGGGGAACGACCGGCCCCCGCCCCGCCGATAACGGGCGGGGGGGACTCCAGCGAGCGAATCTCTCCCGACTCCAACGCGGAGCGCAGGGATCGCAGTTCTTTCTCCGCGCCCCCTCCTCGCAGGAAGGCGGACAGGGTGGTGAAGACCACGGTCTCGAAGCCCGCCCGGCCCCCGTGGAGGTCCAGGGCGGCGAAGTCGAGGTCGGCGGTGAGGTCCTGCCTGCCCGGCCGGGCCAGCACCGCCGGCGTCAAGCCGTGTTTGAAGTACCCGCGGACAGTGCGCCGCCGGGTCGCACGCGCTTGCAGGGAGCACTCGGCCGCCGCGAAGGACAGGGTGGCTTCGGCGGGACAGGATAGGCCTCGGTGCCACTCGCCGTAGTCGACGGTGACGAAGCTGCCGGCCGGCATCAGGTGGCCGACCTGCCCGAAGAGGTCCTTGAGCGCGGGGCGGACCTCCAGGACGCCGTCTTGGGTCAACGGCTGTAACCGCACGGGGTCGGAGATGCCGAAGAGTAGTTCGATTTCGGCCGCCGCCGCCGGGGATATGTCGGACCAGGTCTGGCGAAGCCCCGCAGGTGCGGCTTCGACGTAGGCTTCGAGGAGCACTCGTCCGCGCACATCCACCGAATGCACCGGCAGCGCGTCGAGGAACTCGTTCCCGAAGATCACCAGCGGCCGGGTCCCGGCGCAGGCCTCCTCCAAGTCGCCGCCCCACGCCACCTCCCAGCCCGCCGCGACCAGAGCGCGGACCGCGGCGGCCTGCCTTCGGCGGAGACCGGAGCCCACCTCGACGATGCGGTAGGCGACCCGGTCCCGCCACTCGGGGCGTTCGTGCTGCCAGCGCCGGAGCACGGCGGCGGCGAGGTGGCCTTCTCCGCCGCCCAGTTCGACCACGCTCAGACCTCCGGCTCCTCGCGGCGCGGATGCTGCGGTCCCGGCCTGCCCCGCCGCCGGTCCGGTTTCCGCGTCGGCGTCCAGCCCCGACTGCACCAACTCGGTTATCAAACGGGCCAGCGTCCGGCAGAAGAAGGGGGAGAGGGCGGGGGCCGTGCTGAAGTCACCTCCCGGGCCCAGCAACCGCTCGGCCCGGCTGTAGTAGCCCAGGGTAGGGTGGGTCAGGGCGATCTCTGCGAAGCGGGCGAACGTCACCCGCCCCCCTTCCGCCGCGATGACCCCGGTGATGGACGAGGGCTCCTCCACAACCCGCCAGTATACCCAGGGGCGTCCAGTACAATGAGGCGGTCCTCCACCGAGGGAGCGGGGCCATGAGCGAGAGACTCGAAGAAGTGCAGGGCGAGATCGCCGCCCTGCAGGCAGAGCACAGGCTGCGGGCGATCCTGCCGCTCCTGCGGGAGCAGGCGGAGCTGACCCGGACCGAGCAAGGGGCCGAGTCGGCGGCCTACGTGGCAGCCCTGAACGAATTGGGTTCGCTGCTCAGGACGCTCAAAGAGCTGGGCGAATCTGAAGCCGTCTTCCGCCAGGCGGCCGCCATCGAGGCCGGGGCCCGGGGCAAGCAGAATCCCGATTACGCCACCTGTATCAACAACCTCGCCGGCACCTACCGCCTCAAAGGGGACTACGACACGGCCGAGTCCCTCTTCGCCGAGGCCATCGGGATCTATGAGAGCGAGGTGGGCACGGAGCACTTCGTGTACCTGAGCGCGCTCAACAACCTGGGTCTGGTGTACCAGGACCGCATGCGCTATGAGGAAGCCGAGCGCCTGCATCGCAAGGCCCTGGCCGCTCTGGAGCGGAGCGGCAAGCGGAACGCCACCTACGCGACGACCCTCAACAACCTGGCGTCGGTGGCGTTGGCCACCGGGCGGCAGGGAAAGGCGGTTGATCTGCTGCGGCAGGCTCTCGCGCTGTACGAGGATTCCGGTGACACACAATCGGTGCTCTATCTGGCCGGGCTGAACAACCTGGCCGCCGCCGAGTTCCTGAACGGCGACTACGCCGCGGCCGAGTCCGACTTTGCTCGAGCGCTCGCTGCGATGGAGCGGCTGCTGGGGCCGGACCATCCCGACGTGGCCCGCACCAGGAACGGGTTGGAGCGGACCCGTGCCCGGTTGCGGACGGCTGGATAGGGCGGCGATGAAGGGCCTGGACCTCGCCCAACGCTATTACGAGGAAGTGGGCCACCCCCTGGTGGCGGAGTGCTTCCCGGCCTATCAGGAGCGCATCGCCGCCGGTCTGGTGGGCGAGGGCTCGGAATGCTTCGGATTCGACGACGAGCTGTCGCGAGACCATGACTGGGGACCCGCATTCTGCCTGTGGCTGACGGCGGCCGACTACACCGAGATCGGGGCCGAGCTGCAGGCGCACTACGATGCGCTGCCGGGGGAGTTCGCCGGGTTCCCGCGCCGGGTGGAGAGTCCTCATGCCGGCAAGAGGACGGGTGTTTTCGAGATCACCGACTTCTACCGTCGCTTTGTGCGTTACGACCACGTCCCCGTGACTCTGGCCGAGTGGCGGGCCCCGCCCGAGACCTATCTGGCCACAGCCACCAACGGCCGGGTGTTCGTGGACCCTCTGGGGGAGTTCACCGCCTTCCGAGAGGGGTTGCTGGCTTTCTATCCCAGAGACGTGCTCCTCAAGAAGGTGGCCGCCCGCTGCGCCACCGCCGGCCAGGCCGGCCAGTACAACTATGGGCGGTGCGTCGCTAGGGGGGAGCTGGTGGCCGCCCACGTCGCCCTGGACCGGTTCATCGAAGCCGTTGTCTCCCTGGTGTACCTGCTCAACAAAAGGTACCGCCCCTTCTATAAGTGGATGCACCGGGGCATGCGGGACTTGCCTGTGTTGGGCCGGGAGTGCCACCAGGCGCTAGAGGAGCTGTGCCGGGAGGCCGGGCCGGTCGCGTCTGGTCCGGGAGCACCAGCCGGTCCCTCGGTGTTCGCCCGGCGGCGGCGAATCATCGAAGAGACAAGCGCCCTCGTGGTGGCACACCTCACCATCGAGGGGCTGAGCGATTCGACGAGCGACTTCCTCCTGGACCACGCCTACGCGGTGCAGGCCAAGGTCGAGAACGAGCCGCTGCGCGGCCTGCCGGTGATGGTGGAATAGCGAAGAGAGGAGGCGGGAGCGCCATGGCTGTCAGACCCGAGATCGACGAGGGCACAGTGCGGGAGATCCTTGACCTCGAGTGGGAGATGTTCCAGGGGGTGCGCGGGCTCGACGGGCCGGCGCCCTGCCAGCAAGACCGCACGACCTTTGAGATCATGCGGCGGAGCCAGCTCCTGTCCTGGGACCAGGCCACCGCCGACAGCTACCTGGACGATCTGAGACAGGCCCAGGCCTCCGGGCGCAACCTGATGACCGAGAAATACGCCCGCATGATGCAGAGCACCTCGCCCTGCGAATGCCGGGGCATGGGGGCGGTCTTACCTCAGTTGGACGCTCCCACCGCCCGCGTGGTCGAGCGCTTGAGCGACCTCTCTGTGCGCTGGATGGAGGAGGCAGCGGCCAAGTACCCCTTCTTGGCCGCCCGGGGCCGGCCGATCCGTGCCTACGAGGACGGCACGTTCGTGACCTCGTTCGAGACCTACAACCGGGGCGAACTGGCCACCTACAGCTTGAAGACCCTCCAGCTCCTGGAGGCCCGCTACCTGGCCTTGGCCGCCGACGGCGTGAACCCGGCCGAGGTGGTCTTGGGGCACACCATGGCCGAGTACGGCTTCGCTTCCCTGGAGGAGGCGGAGGCGGTGCTGCGGGAGCGCGCGCAGAGCCGAGAACCGTGAACTGCCGGCGATATGCTTTATGTAACGTTGACACGAAACGTTGACTTAATCGACATCCTTCGATAGCATGGCAGGCGGCCGAAAGGAGTGGACATCGCCGAAGCGCTCACAACCTCCATGCTCGAAAAGAAGTCGGGGGTCGCCCGTACCACCATCTACTTCTATATCCGCCAGGGTCTCTTGCCGCATCCTCAGAAGACGGCTACCGGCCGCTCGCTGTACGGCGAGCACCATGTGCGTATGCTGCAGAGAATAGGCGAGCTGAAGGAATCCGGTCTGTCCCTGCCCGAGATAAGGCTGGCGTTGGCCGATGACCTCGCTCGAGCCCGCGAAAGCGACGTCGATCTCGAGAGGCAGGAGAACGAACGCATGCGGCAGGCCATCATCGAGGTTGCGACCGAGGAGTTCGTCAGCAAGGGCTACAAGGGGACGCACGTCCTGGCCATCATCCAGAAGCTGGGGACGAACCCGCACGTCTTCTACCGTCATTTTCCCAGCAAGCTGGAGCTGCTGGCAGCCTGCTTCAAGGCGGCGGCGCCGCTTCCCCTGGAGCCGGCCGACCCGGCCGGACGGGCTCCCGGCGACCCGGTGGAGAACGTCCTACGGGGACTCACCAGCGATCTTCGCTGGCACCGGTTGAGCGCCGTTCTGGCCGGAGCCATCCGTTCCGAAGAGCAGCAGGACCCCGAGACGCTGCACAGGCTGGCCGAGACCTGGGACGCGATCATCGTCAACCCACTGCGGGACGTCCGCGCGGCCCGGGCGGCGGGATCGACGATGCCCGCGGTACGGGATGAACTCCTGGTCTACAGCCTGTACGGCGCGCACCGCAGCACCAGCATGAGGGCGTCCTGGGACGACAAGTTCAGCAGCGCCGATCTCCTGCGGGCGCATCTGTTCGTCTTCTTGGCTCTGATGGCCGCATTGGGGGGGGAGGTCGACATCGACTCCCGAGTCGCCAGGTATGAGCCTCTCATCAAGGAGTTGACCGCCGGGTCTGACGCATTGCCGCCCGCCCTCGAGGTCTGATCCAGGTTTTCGCGGACCCGATGGTGACCACGGCCAGCTGAATATACAATACGGAACTGCGTTAAGAAATGTTGACACAAAGCAAGCGGACTTGTACGATGGGGGGGACCGCGTCGGGTAGCGGGGCCGAAGCGGCGCGGCAAGGGGACGCGGCAAAAGGGGGTACGTCTGGGGATCACTGGCACCGGTAGGCATCAAGACCTGCGAGAGAGCGAGCGCTCTATCTAACGCGTGTATCCCATCAAGGGGGGTGCGATCAACGTGAAAGCCTGGAAAATCATCTTCTGCCTCGCGCTTGTGGTGCTTGTGGTGGGCCTGACGGCCTGCGAGGGCGAGGAGACGACCACCACCACCGCGCCGGCCGGTGAAACGACCACCACCGGTGCCGCGAGCAGCGACACCACCGCGGCCACGTCTGCGCCGGGTGAAGTGTACGAACTGACTTGGGCCACAGGGCTCCAGTCGACCTCTCAGACCTACAACGATCTGCTGCTCAACTGGGGCAAGTGGATCGGGGAGAAGAGCGGAGGCCGTCTCCAGATCACCTTCCAGCCCGACGGTGCGGTGCTGCCTCCGCCCGAACTGCTCGATGGCGTGGCGAACGGGGTGGCCGACATGGGTGACGCCTTCCTCGGCCTGTACGCCGGTCGCTTTCCGCTCAACGAGGTGGTGATGCTGCCGCTGCTGTTCGACTATCCATCCTCGCGCGCAGCCGGCCTCACCGCGACCGAGATGATCAAGGAATACCCTCAGCTCGAAGAGGAGTTCACCAAGGCCAACGTCAAGTTCCTGGGCTTCATGCCCATGGGCCCGGGCCAGATCCACACCACCAAGAAGCAGATCAAGACCGCTGACGACATTAAGGGCGTAGTGCTGGAATCCCACAGCGGGCAGTATGTGGCCGAGGCTTTGAAGGCCCTGGGGGCCACCCCCGAGCAGATCAACCCCGCCGAGGGTTTTGACGCTCTCGCCAAAGGTATCGTCGAAGGCATGGTCGGCGAGTACGAGTTCATCTACGGCGCCGGCTTCAACCAGGTGATCAATCACTCCACCGAAGTCGGCATGTTCGGGATCGGGTTCGAGGCCGTGGTCATGAACGTCGACGCTTGGAACGAGCTCCCCGCCGATCTTCAGGAGCTTATCGCCGGAGAAGGTATGAAGGCCTTCATGGAAGTCCAGGGCTACATGATGGACGAGAACGACCAGGCGGCCCGGGCGAAGCTCGACGAGCAGTACAAGGCTGCCGGGACCGAGGGCATCTACGTGCTTCCGGATGCCGAATTGCAGGCGTGGAGGACCACCGTCGCCCCGGTCTGGGATATGTGGGTCGGTGCCGCCACGACCGCCGGCGCACCCGGCGGGGAGATGCTCGCCGACGTGCAGACCTACGCCAAGCAGTTCGCCTACGGCGTCTATCCTACCGACTACCCCGAGTCGATCATGAAGGAGTGGGGCCTGATCCAGTAGACCCAGTGTGGGGGCGGCCGCCTCCCCCCGCCGGGTGTGTGGCGCCCGCGCTTCTCTCTTGCAGCCGGGAGCGGCGTGTAGACCGACTACTCAGTGAGACGAAAGAATGGCTGACGAAGAACTTGAGCCGATGCTTATGGCGGACCCCGAGGAGGAGGACCGGCAGAGAAAGGCCCTTCCCAAGCCTCTCCAGGTGGTCGACCGCATCCTGCGCACCTGCCAGATCCTCGGCATGTCTCTGGTGGTGGGCCTGATGCTGCTGACCGTCGCCCATGTGGTCGGTCGCTACGTCTTCGGCTACCCCATGCTGGGGGTGGTGGAGGTCTCGGGACTGATTGTGGTCACCCTGGTGTTCATGTCGGGTCCATATGACTTCATGATCGACCGCCACATCGCGGTCGACGTGATCGTGCGTCGCCTTTCCCCCCGAGTCAAGGCCGGTTTCCAGATCGGCACCTATGTACTCTCCCTCCTGGTGGTCACTCTGGCCTATATCTGGACCTTCAAGCAGGGCTACAAGGTCTCGGGGTCCGGCGCCACCACCGATATCCTGCGGGTCCCCCTCTACCCCTTCTACTTCGTGGTTGGTTTCGGTTGGCTTCTGTGCGCGGTCGCCATCGTGGCGCGCATCGTGCGGTTTTTCTTGGCCCTCAGAACGGCCGGACGATGAGCCCCGAGCTCATCGGTGCCATCGGTCTGGTGGTGTTCCTCGTCTTGGTGTATATCGGCATGCCCATTACCATGGCCTTCCTCTTGGTGGGCGTGGGCGGAATCGCCCTCTTCCGGGACCTGGGGAGCGCCCTGTCGGTGCTCGGCACCAGCCCCTTCCACACCATGACCTCGTATGTATGGTCGGTCTTCCCCCTCTTCACCTTCATGGGGTTCTTGGCCCTGGTGGCCAACGTAGCCCCCAGTTTCTACGAGGGGTCGCGAAGCTGGGTGGGCCACATGAGGGGGGGCCTGGGTTACGCCTGCATCCTCTCGAACTGCGCCTTCGGGGCCTGTGTGGGCGACCCCCTCACCGCCGCGGTCACCTTCACCCCCATGACTCTGCCGGTCATGCGCAGATACGGCTACGCGGACAGCCTCTCTCTGGGGACCATCGTGGGGGCGAGCATCCTGGCGACGATGATCCCGCCCAGCGGCTCTCTGATCATATTCGGTTCGCTGACCCAGACATCCATCGGAGCGCTCTTCATCGCCGCGGTCATACCCGGTCTGATGCTCACCGCCCTCTACCTCCTTACCCTGTGGGTCACCTGCCGCATCAACCCCAAGCTCGCTCCCGGGGCGGAGAAGCACACGTGGGGGGAGCGTTGGCGGGGCCTGGCCAAGATGTGGCCGTTCCTGTTCGCCATCCTGGCGATCCTGGGCGGCATCTACGCGGGGATCTTCACCCCCACCGAGGCCGGAGCGGTGGGTTGCTTCATCATGCTGGTCATTGCCCTGGTCAAGCGCAGTCTCACCTGGAAGGCCTTCAAGGAGGCCTTCTTCGAGGCGGGCAAGGTCATGGGGGCGGTTGGACTCATGATCGTGGGAGCGATCATCTTCAACGTGTTCCTCGCCTTCACCGGCCTGCCCCAGGCGATGGCCGAGTCCGTCGGGGGGATGACCGATTCGATCCTGGTCTTCACAGCGCTCATGATCGGCGTCTATTTCCTACTGGGGATGTTCATGGACCCGGGCTCGATCACGCTTCTCACCGTCCCCCTGTTCTTCCCCATGATCGGTGCCGTCGGCATGAGCCCGCTGCAGTACGGCGTGCTGCTCACCATCATGTTGGGCATCGGCGGTCTCACTCCCCCATACGGCATGATCTGTATGGCCATCGCCGGACTGTTCAAAGGAGTCAAGTTGGGGGCCGTCTTCAGGGGTGCGGCGCCGTACATCATCCCCCTGGTGATCATGGCCTTCCTGGTCGCGCTCGTCCCCCAGCTGGTGCACTTCCTGCCGGATAGCATGGTGAACCGCTGAGCATGGCCCAAGACGCCTACTGCGACCTGGTGATCATCGGGGGCGGGGGTTCGGGCCTGGCTGCCGCCGCCCGGGCCCGGCAACTGGGCGTCCCCAAGGTCACGGTCGTTGAAAAGACGCCCCGGCCGGGCGGCAACGCTTGGCTGGCCGTGGTGATGCTGGGTCTAGGCGGCGCTGAGCCCTCTGAAGTCCTGGCCTCTCCCGCCGCGGTCACCGAGTGGCGGGAACGCACTCTCGACGAAGACCTCGCGGCGGAGGCCGCCTGGAGGAGGAGGGTGACGGCCACGGCCGACTCCTGGTTGGAGCTGGCACGGCAGATAGGGGTGGACGCCGGCGCCCTCACCGCCACCGTCGAACGCTACAACGGCCACTGCGACCGCGGCCGCGACGGCGATTTCGTCAAGGAGCCTGCGTTCCTCCTGCCCCTGCGTACCCCGCCCTACCACGCCATCCTGGGGGTGCGTTTCTGCCACGGGACTGCGGGGGGGTGAAGGTGAACGAGCGGATGGGGGTGAGCGGCCGTGACGGCCGACCGATCGCCGGGCTGTACGCCTCCGGCGACGACAGCAGCGGGTGGGTGACTGAGTGGGGTCTTCCCGGCACCACCCTTGCTTTCGCCTTCACTTCGGGGTCCATGGCGGCGGAGACGGTGGCTTCCCAACGCAGCAGGTCGGATTGTTCGAGAAGAGTCCTAGAAGGAGACAGACGATGAGGGAATTGGCGGATCTGCTGTTCGAATCGATGGTGGCCCGCGATCCATGGAAGCTGCCGCTGGCAGATCGCTACGCCGCGACTGAGAACTCGGTGGCTGCTTCGCTCAACATGATGAGCGCGTGGCGGACTGTGACTGGGGTCAAACAGCGGGGTCTGACCATCGTCGACCCGGAAGCGGGCCAGGTCGTCGTCACCGCGAACGTCGACGAGGGCGGGAGTTCGACGGTCTTCTGTGCGCGGCTCAAAGCGCAGGAAGGCAGGATCACGGAGCTCGAGATGTACAACAACCGGTGCCGGGGGGAAGCCGGCTTCATCATGCTCCCTGACGAGATGGGCGCCTCCCCCGTGGGCTGGACCTCGCCCATCCCCCCTGGGGGGAAGGCGACGCGGCAAGAGTTGCTCGAGTTGGGGAAAGCAATCTTCGACCCCACCCGGCCGGCGCCGGAGTCCTCGCCGGATTGCGTGCTAATGGAGGCGGGCGGCATCGTCTTGGAGGACCCCTATTATCTCGACCTCCTTATGGAGGGGAAGCTGCGAGAGCGCGCGTCGACCGAGAAGGTGAGCATCCCGGCCGGGCTGTGGCCGGGGAGACCGAGTGACCCCCATGCCCGCGTGGTCGCCGCCGACGAAGACCAAGGGGTGGTGGTCGCCATTGGGGTCGTCCCCGGGTTCGTCTCTCCCTACGTGGTCCCCAGCACGACCGAATCATGCTTTGTACCGGCCACCATGATCGAGATGCACCGTCGTACGCTGGATCCCAAGATGTTCACGGGTCGCCACGTCCTGATCGAGATGCCCGCGGTCGCCGTCACCGTCCAGATGCTCCGCTTCCATTCAGGCAAGCTCCAGGGACTGCAGATGATCCACAATCTGCAGGGTCCGGGCGGCGGCACCCCTTGGGTCATCCCGCGATAGAGGGCGCAGATTCCTCGCCCCTACCAGGCGCAGTACCCCCCGTCAATCACCAGTTCGGTGCCCGTCACGAACTTTGACTCGTCCGAAGCCAGGTACAGCACGCCGTATGCCACGTCGACCGGCTCGCCGTAGTGGCCCAAAGGTAGGCGGCTGAGGATGCGGGCGTGGAACTTCTCCGGGCCTTCGGTGGAGTTGAGCCCCACGTTCTCCAGCATGGGCGTCCACAGCCAGCCGGGATGGACGGAATTGACCCGGATCTTGTCGGCCGCGTAGCAGATGGCGTCCGACTTGCTCATCACCCGCACGGCGCCCTTGGCCGCGTGATAGAGGAAAGGCGGGGGCACGTCCATGCCGCCCACGATGCCGTACACCGAGGAGATGTTGACGATGCTGCCGCCGCCGCTCCGCTTGAGGTAGGGGACGGCGTGCTTGGTGCACAAGAACACCCCCTTGGCGTCGACGTTGAGGATCTGGTCCCATTCCTCCACTGTGATCTCATGGGTGGGTTTGGGTGCCCCAGTGATGCCGGCGTTGTTGACGAGGATGTCGAGGCGGCCGTAGGTGGCGAAGACCGTGCCCATAACCGCCTGGACCTGGGCCTCGGAGGTCACGTCCATGTGCAGATACTGGGCGTTCCCTCCCCCCGCCTTGATGCCTTCAGCCACCGCGGCGCCCAGAGAGTCCTGGATGTCGGCGATGACGACCTTGGCCCCCTCTGCAGCCAGCAACTCCGCGGTCGCCTTGCCCAACCCGGTCGAACCACCGGTGACGATGGCGACTTTGTCCTGCACTCTGCCCATGACGGCCCCCCTTGGAAGAATCACGTCTTCTGTGTGACTTCTCGAATCTATCATCCCGGCGCGGCCGGCGCCCTGGGCCCGGCCGCCGGCCGCATGCTCCATCAGGCCTGGAGGGTGTAGCCTGGGGGCCATGCGATCACAACAACCTCGGAAACCCCGACCGTCGGCGTCGGACCAGGGCATGATCCTACTCATCGCCACCCTGGGCGGCTTTCTCGTCACCTTCATGGCCTCGTCGGTCAACATCGCCCTGCCTCTCATCGGCGAGGAGTTCCAAGCGTCGACGGTCATGCTTAGCTGGATCTCGATGTCCATGATCCTGGTCTCGGGCGCGATCCTCCTGCCGGTCGGTCGCCTGGCCGACACGTATGGGCGCGTCCGCTTCTTCATCTTCAGCATGGTTCTCTTCACGGTGGCTCTGTTCGCCAGCGCCTTCGCTCCGTCGGCCTGGTTCCTCTTGGGGATGCGGGCTCTGACCGGCGTCTCGTTAGCGATCGGGTCCGTCACCTCCACGGCGCTGGTCATCCTGGCCTATCCGGTGGAGTCACGAGGAAAGGCCCTTGGATTGAACATCGGCGGCGTCTACCTGGGGCTGACGGCGGGCCCCATCCTGGGCGGGCTCATCGTCCACAACCTGGGCTGGCGCGCTCTCTTCTTGATCGTGGGCGCGTTCGCTCTGCTGGACGTGATACTTCCTGTCTGGAAACTGCGCCACCTGGAGTGGAAGGAGGCGAAGAAGGCCCCCTTCGACCTGGCCGGGTCGATCATCTACGCGGTGTCGCTCACGTCCTTGCTGCTCGGGTTCTCCTGGCTACCCGGCACAGGGGGGCTGGTACTCGTGCCGCTGAGCCTCGCCGGGCTCGCCGGCTTCGTCTGGTGGGAGTCGCGGGCCGCCGATCCCTTGCTGCCCGTCTCTCTCTTGCGGAACAACCGGGTGTTCGCCTTCACCAACGGGGCGGTGCTGGTCAACTACGCCGCCACCTCGGCCATGATCTTCCTCATGAGTCTCTATCTGCAGTACATACGGGGCTTGAACGCTCAGACCGCCGGCCTGGTCCTCGTCTGCGGCACCTTCGTCCAGGCGGTCATGTCGCCGGTAGCCGGGCGGCTGGCGGACCGGGTCCCGGCGCGCTATGTGGCCACCACCGGCATGATTCTGTGCGTGGCCGGCCTGTTCGCGCTGGTCTTCCTGGGCGAGACCACCCCCTACTGGTACATCATCCTGGCGCTGATCGTGCTGGGCTTCGGCTTCGCCCTCTTCTCGACGCCGGCCACACATGTCGTGATGGGGAGCGTGGACAGGCGCCTGCTGGGCGTGGCCTCGGCCACCATCGCCGCGGTGCGGCAGGCCGGCATGAGCCTTAGCACCGGGGTGGCGGCGCTGATGCTCGCGGTGCTGGTGGGCCGGAAGGTCATCACGGGGGCGGACTACCCGGCGCTGCTCACCAGCATCCAGCTGACCTTCCTCATCTTCACGGTGTTGTGTGTGATCGGCGTGGGTATGTCGCTGGTGGGACCAGGCAAGGGCGAGCAGGCGCCGGCCGGGGACTGATCCGGCCCGGGCCCCGTGCGGGCCCGGGCCTGCGGCGATGCGGGGCGCGTTGCGCCTTCGCCCGGCCGCCTCAAATAGTCAGCTACCGTGTCTCCGCGTCTTCCTCGGTGCCGGTCTCGACCTCGTCCTCGGCCGCCCCCCGGCCGGCCAGGATGCGCTGCGTCTCTGCCACTTCCTCCGGGCTGACCTCCTGGCGGAGGCGCTCCATGGTTTCCATGACCTCCTTGAACCGCAATCCCTCGGCCGCGCTAATCCACTCCAGCTGCAGTCGTTCCGGGCGCAGGCCCAGCCTCTCCATCTTCTTGCGCATGCGCTTGATCCGGCGGTCGGTCCAGTGGTTCGCATTGAGGTAGTGGCAGTCACCGAAATGGCAGCCCGAGACGAGCACCACCGGGGCCCCCTTCTCGAAGGCCCGCCACACGAACCTCTCCGACACCCGCCCCGAGCACATAGTGCGGACGAGGCGGGCGTTGGGCGGATACTGGAAGCGCGACACCCCGGCGAAATCGGCCCCGGCGTAGGAGCACCAGTTGCAGGCGAAGACGGGGATCTGCCGCTGCGGGTCCTCCGCCAGGATGGCATCGATCTGTGCCTCCAGCTGCTCGTCGGTGAAGTGGTGCTGGACGATGGCGTCCTGGGGGCACTCGGCCACGCAGGTGCCGCAACCGGCGCAGGCGGCCGTGGTCACCAGCGCCGGAGTCTTGGCCCGCTTGTCCACGGTGATGGCCCCGAACGGGCACACCTTGGCGCAGATGCCGCAGGAGGTGCACAGATGGGGGATGACCTCGGCGGTGATGGCCTCCACCGTCAGTTGTCCGGGGTTCATGAGGCGGATGGCTCGGGCTGCGGCCGCCGAGGCCTGGGTCACCGAGTCCTTGATGTCTTTGGGCCCTTCGGCGCAGCCGGCGAAGAAGATGCCCCGGGTGGCCGAGTCCACAGGCTGAAGCTTAGGATGAGCCTCAAGGTAGAAGCCGTCGGAGTTCCTCTGCAGGGCCAGCATCTCCTGGATGACCTTCATATCTTCCGGCGGCTTGACCCCCACGGCCAGCACCACCATCTCGGCCCGGTGCTGCTCCAGTCGGTTGGTGGCGGTGTTCTCCACCGTGAGGATGAGGTCCCGGGTCTCGGGGTCTTCCTGCACCGAGCCGGGGAGCCCCCGGATGTAGCGCACGCCGGCGCCCTTGCTGCGGCGGAACAGGTCTTCGAACCCCTTGCCGAAAGCGCGGATGTCGACGTAGAAGACCTTGACGTCGAGGTCGGGGTCGTGGTCCTTGAGCATCAGGGTGCTCTTGACCGTGTTCATGCAACAGATGTTGGAGCAGTAGGGCTCGCCTCGCCGCTGCGAACGTGAGCCCACGCACTGGATGAAGGCGACCGACTTGGGAGGCTTGCGGTCGGTCATGCGGATGACCCGCCCCTGGCTGGGCCCGCCCGCGTTTATCAGCCGCTCGAACTCGGCCGAGGTGAGCACGTTCTCGTGGCGGGTGTATCCGTACTCGTCCAGCTGAGTGGGGTCGTACAACTCCATACCGGTGGCCACGATGATGGTCCCCACCTTGACCGTGATCTCCTCGTCGGACATGTTGAAGTCGATGCACTTCTTCTTGCAGGCCTCCACGCACTTGCCGCAGACCATAGGGTCGTGGCCCAGGCAGTTCTCGATGTCCATGACATAGGCCGAAGGAATGGCCTGAGGGAAGGGCTGGTAGATGGCCCGGCGGGAGTCGAGACCCATGTTGAACTCGTTGGGCACCAGGACGGGACAGACCTTGGCGCAGTCGCCACAGGCGGTGCACTCACCCTCTACCACATAGCGGGCCTTCTTGAGGATCCGGACCTCGAAGTTGCCCACGTACCCGCTGACGGACTTGATCTCGGCTTGACTCAGGAGCGCGATATTTGGATGCCGACCGGCATCCGCCATCTTAGGCCCGAGTATTCATATCGAGCAGTCCATGGTGGGATAGGTCTTGTCCAACCACGCCATCACCCCCCCGATGCTCGGCGCCTTCTCCACTAAGACCACTTTGTAGCCGGAGTCGGCCAGGTCGAGCGCGGCTTGGATGCCCGCTACCCCGCCGCCCACCACCAGCGTGGCCGGCTCCACCGGCACCCGCATCTCCTCGCGCACGCCCAGGTAGCGGGCCCGGGCCACGGCGGCCCGCACCAGGTCCTTGGACTTCTGGGTGGCCGCTTCGGGCTCGTGAGAGTGCACCCAGGAGCACTGCTCCCTCAGGTTGGCCATCTCCAGGAGGTAGGGGTTGAGCCCGGCTTCGGCCAGACAGGCGCGGAAGGTGGGTTCGTGCAGGCGGGGTGAGCAAGAAGCCACCACCACCCGGTCAATACCCAGCTCCGCGATGTCGGCCTTAATGCGGTTCTGCCCCGGCTCGGAGCAGAGGTAGCCGTCGTGGCGCGACACCACCACCCCGGGCAGGGTCTCCCCGTAGGCGGCCACGGCCTCGCAGTCCACCACGCCCGCGATGTTGGACCCGCAGTGGCAGACATAGACGCCGATGCGGCTTTCAGTTCCGTTATCCATCGTCTCCTTCATCGGCTTCCTTTCAGCGCGACCTGCGGCCGGTCGCGTCTTCCCCCTTGGACCATTCGATGTGGTCGGCCAGTATGCCGGACAGATCCCGGATCTCCATCGCGAGCGAGCCCTCCCGATAGGGATCGCGCATGGCGCAGGTGAGATGGATCATGCACTTGGGGCAGGCGGTGATCAGCAGGTCGGAGCGGGTGGCCTTGGCCTCGTTCAGCCGCTCGATCTGGATCCGCTTGGAATAGGCGTCGCAGTTGATGAAACCGTTGTTGCCGCAACAGACGGCGCTGCGGCCGGAGTTCTTCATCTCTGTCAAGGTCAGACCGGGCACGAGGTCCAGCAGGGCCCGGGGCGTCTCGACGCCGCCGGGCGCCCGGCCCAGCCGGCAGGGGTCCTGGTAGGTGACGTTCCGCTCGAAGGGCCGGAAGCTCACGCCCCCCTTGGAGATCTCCCGCAAGAGCAGGTCGGCAAGCAGGGTGACTTTGATGTCCATCTCCGGCACCACCTTGGGCATGAACCCACCCAGCACCTGATAGCACTCGGGGCAGGAGACCACGATCTCTTCCACGCCGGCGGCGCGGAACTCCCGGTAGTTGAGGCGGCAGAGGGCCTCGAAGTTCTCCCGGTCTCCCGTCCAGAGCAGATCGTGGCCGCAGCAGCGCTCGTTCTCCAGGAGGACGGGCACCACGTCCAGAAAGTTGAGCAGACGGACGGAGTCCCGGGCGATGGAGAGGGTGTCCACCTCGATTCCTGAGAAGAACACGTCGAAGTAAGGGGCGCAGCCTGCGAAGAAGGCCACCGGGCCGGAACGGGCCACCTTGAGCTCCGGCCCCACCCAGGACAGACGGTTCTGCTCCAGGTCGGGCGAAGTCATGAGGCGCATCCAAGAGTGGAGCGCCCCGTCGTGGGACCGGTAACCCTTGAGGCCTTTGGTCCCGGCCAGGAGAGTGCGCATCTCCAGGATGAACGCGCTGATGTCGACCCCGGAGGGGCAACGCTCCTCGCAGAGGCCGCAGGTGAGGCACTCCCAGACCGAGTTCTCGATGTAGGCCTCGCTGCCGGGTTCGGCGATGAGTTTGTGGGCGAGGATGCGGGGGGAGTACTCCTTGCCCGTGAGCATGCGTGGGCAGGAAGCCGAGCACTTGCCGCACTCGATGCAGAGGGAGAGGGCGTTCTGTTGGATGAGACCTTTGACCCGGGGATCGTCGAGCTTCATGCGGGCTCCCGATGCGGCTGTGGTCGGGCCGCGAGCGCGTGCTCCCGCGTCTCGTGCTGCGGCACTTCGTGCTCCCGCGCGTCCTGCTGGGGCGGCTTGGCCGGGTTGGGGCCCAAGGCCTTGATCTGGGCGGAGAACTCCCAGAGGGACTTGACCAGTTCCTCCTTCTCGTGGGCTTGAAAGCTCCGCTCGACCAGGCGGGACTGGCCGATGCCGAGCAGGTGCAGCAGCCGGCGCACCTTGTCCACGTTCGAGTGCCCCACTTCCGGCCCCGGACCGTAGCGGCAGTCTTCGTCCTTGCACTCCAGCAGGATCACGCCGTCGGCGCCATACTCGAAGGCCCGCAGGATGAGGGCCTGGTTGATGCGACCGATGCACATCACCCGCATGAAGGCGTACTCAGGCGGCATCTCCAGGTGAGCCTGGCCGGCCGCGTTGAGACAGGCGAAGGGACTCCAGTTGCAGCAGATGGCCAGCAGGCGGGTGGGCCGCTCCTGCGGAGCGGCCTCGGTACGCTCTAGCGGCGCGGTCTGTGCGGCCGGGGCCCGCATCAGCGGTCCCCCTGTAGAGCATCGGCCAGCGTCTCTTCCAGCAGCCGGTTGGAGAAGTAGGGCATGTCCATGGCGGTCACCGGGCACAGTCCCACGCAGCCGCCGCAGCCCACGCAGTTGTAACGCAGGACCTCGGCGGTGTAAGCGCCGCTGCCGTCGGGGCGGAGATGCACGGCGTCGAAGGGGCAGATCTCCACGCAGCGGCCGCAGCCCCGGCAGCGGTCGGGATCGACCCGGGGGCTGAGCTCGTGGTCCTTAAGGAAGACCTCGGCCGAACCGCGGGCCACCTGGGCGGCCAGGGCGGCCCCCGCCTCGAACTCACTCACCCGGGCGAGGGTGCGCGGCAGCACCCGGTACAGGCCGGGTTGAGGACTGTGGAAGAAGGCGAAGTTGTAGCGGTAGAACTTCTTGAGCCCGGCCAGGTCTTCGGGGATGGCCAGGGACAGCACGTTCTCGTCGGTGAGGCAAACGATGTCGGCGTGCCAGACGAGCGGCTTTCCGTCGACCGATGCCCTGACCCGGAAGTCCCCGATGTGACCGGACACCTCGTCGATGATGGCCTCGGGGACGTGGTCGATGCCGCCGCCGGTCACGGCGGCGTCCAGCGCGGCCATGGTCTCGGGCCCCGGCGGCCTCGCGGCCGCTGCGGCCGGCCTCTCCGCCGTTCCGCACCGGTGCACCAGGCGCACCCGGAACCCCTGCAGGTCAAGGTTGAGGGCGGCGCTCACCCCGATCTCCGAAGCCCCTAGGATGAGCACGTCCTTGCCGATCTCGGTGACTCCCTGGCGAAGCGGGCCTAGGTAGCGCATGCGGATGAGGGCGCCGCGAAAGAGGTCCTGGGCCCGTCGGATCAGATCGGCCTCGGTGAAGTGGTCACCGGAAAGGTGGTCACGCAGGTTGATCATCTCGAACATGGAGCGGTCGAGGCCGTGCTCGTCGAACAGGTGGATGCGGGTGCGGTTGCGCTGGTCGTTGCAGGAGATGCACTGGAACTCGAGGGGGCAGCAGGCGCAAGAGGCCAGGATCACCCGGTCAAGCTCATGCTTGAGAACGGCATCGGCTATCTGGGCCGAACCCCGGGGGTGGCAGGCGGAGAAGACCAGCTGGGTGTGGGCCATCTCCGGTACCCGGGCCGCCATCTCCAGGATGCGGGCCAGCACGGGGGCGGGAGCCATGGTGCCGTTGCAGGTACAAAGGAAGATGCCCAGCCGCGTGCCCTGAGATAGGCTCCTGGTTGGGGGAGGCTCGGGGGCCGTCACGCTCCGGAGGGGCTTTGCCAACGCGAGAGCCCGGCCGGCGCTGGCGCTGCCGGCCACCATCATGGTCATGATATCCTGGTTGAACTCGCCCAGGCGAAGGAGACCGGGCAGCTCGTCGTGTCGCCCGGGCGGCATCTCCTGGTCGTCGACGACGATAACGGCCGGGCTGATGAACTCCAGGCGTCTCGGTTCTCGAAAGTGGTCGATGGCCCCCACCTCGGCGCATGCCTCCTCGCAACTGCGGCACTCGCAGCAGGCGCTGCACTGCAGGCAGCGCCTGGCCTCGGCCATGGCCTGGTCCAGGGTCAGGCCCAGGCCGACCTCCTCGAAGTCCCGGCTGCGCACCGGGGGCCGGCGCAAGGCCATCTCCTGTCGGGAGAGCTGAGGCAGGTCGTCGGAGATGGGCGTGTAGTCGCCGTTCCCGCGCGGGGCCGGCGGCAGGTCGGCGATGGCGGCGACCCGGCCGGTGAGATGTTGAGCGATCTGCTTGGCGGCGATCTTGCCGTGAGCCATGGAGGCGACGACTGTGGCCGGACCGGTGACCACGTCGCCCGCAGCCCAGATCTTGGCGTGGCCGGTTCTGAGGCCGCCATCCACGGCCAGGGTGCCCCGGTCGCTCCGCCACCCCTCCAGTCCACAGAGGAAATCCGGTTCGGGGTTCTGACCGATGGCGTAGATCACGGTGTCCACCGGGATCGAGAACTCCGACCCGGGTATCGGCACCGGTATCCGCCGACAGGTCTCGTCTTGCTCTCCCGGCTCCATCCGGATCAGCTCGAGACCGCTGACCGCGTCACCCTCGGTGAGCACGTGGGTGGGTGTGACGTGGAACTCCAAACGGACTCCCTCGGCCTCGGCCGCTGCCACCTCTGCCGCGTCGGCGGGCATGTCCTCGCAGGCCCGGCGGTAGAAGAGAGTCACCTCCGCCCCCAGCCGGAGCGCGGTCCGAGCGGCGTCGATGGCCGAGTTGCCGCCGCCGACCACGGCCACCCGTCGGCCCAAAGCGGGAGCCTCGCCCCGGTTGCAGGCGCGCAAGAACTCGATGGCACCGTGGCAGCCGCAGGCAGCGGAGCCGGGCACGGCGAGTACGGCGCTCCGCTGCGCGCCGACCGCCACCAGGACGGCGTCGAACTCGGCGGCGACCTCCTCCAGAGTGATGTCGACCCCCACCCGGGTGCCACAGCGAAGCTCAACTCCCAGGGCGAGGATATCGCCGATCTCGGCATCCAGGACCGCGCGCGGCAGTCGGTAGGAGGGGATGCCCCAGCGCAGCATTCCTCCCGGCTCGGGCAGGGCCTCGAAGATCGTGGGCTGCAGGCCCTCGCGCGCGAGGTAGTGGGCAGCGGTGAGTCCTGCCGGGCCGGAGCCGATGATGGCCACCCGATGATGGTGGGGCACCCCGGCGCCCGCGACCACGCCGCCGCCCGCGACCACGCCGTCCTGCTCCGCTCTCCCGCCGGCCCTGCGTCCGGCTACGTAGTCCGCGAGGAAACGCTTGACATCGCAGATGGCCACCGGCTCGTCGAGTTCACTACGGCGGCAGGCGGTCTCGCAGGGATGGTGGCACACCCGGCCGCACACACCTGGCAGCGGGTTGTCCTCCTTGATGAGGTCCAGAGCCTCCTCGAAACGGCCCACCGCCGTCAGAGCCAGGTAGCCCTGGACGTTGATGCCCAACGGGCAGTTGAGGCGGCAGGCGGCGAGGATCCGTTTGTCTAGTTCCAGGGCTCGGGACGGGCAGTAGGCCGGGGTGCGGGATAGCGGCAGGCGGCCTAAGCGGTCGAGCGGGCACACCTCCACGCAACGGCTGCAGCCCGTGCAGAGGTCGTAGTCGATGTAGACCGGCTGCTGCTCCACCACCACCCGGCAGCTCTCCCCCGCTTCGGCGAGGGATTCGACCCGGGCCCGGGTCAAAGGAGTCACCAGGGGGTGGCGGGTCACCCGCAGGTAGAGGGGGCGGAACTGGAAATCCAGGTCGTCCGGCCACCCGGGAACCCGCTGCGCGCCCTGAGGAAGCTCCAAGAAATGCCGGGCCCTGGTCACCCAAACCACCGGAATGCCGGCCTGGGCCATGTCTTCCGCAACCTTGAGGGCGCCGTAGCCCGAGCCGAGGAGCAACACCCCCCTCTGCGGATCCTTGGTCGCGACCGTCTCCGTCATCGACTCTCCGCGCCGGTCTCCGCCCCGCCGCCGGGCCGGACTCCGGCCGCGGTCTCCAACTTGGCCCGGCTTCGCCGGATGGCCTCCCCGTACTCCCGGCCCCGGTCGAAAGCGGCGGCGTTGGCGTCCTTGGTCTTGGGCGGCACCGAGCTGAGGACGGCCTCGCGCAGTGATTCCGCGCCCACGAAATCGCTGAGGGCCGAGAAGAACCCCAACATCACGATGTTAGCCATCATCTTATTGCCGAGCTTCTCCGCGAAGCGGGTGGCGGGGATGGTGTAGGCGGCGAGCGAGGGGTCCAGCTCCCCGGTGTCCACCAGGTCGGTGTCCCAGAGGAGCAGCCCCTCCGAGGGCAGGGCCCCGATGTTCTTGTCGAAGCCTTCTTGGCTCATGGCGATGAGTACGTGCGGCCGCTC
Source organism: uncultured Gaiellales bacterium (assembly GCA_964399135.1). Lineage (GTDB taxonomy): Bacteria > Actinomycetota > Thermoleophilia > RBG-16-64-13 > RBG-16-64-13 > CAYNPL01. Next base: position 11,143 of record CAYNPL010000023.1, on the reverse strand, counting down.
CACGTAGGGGTAGAGGATCTCCTCCTCGCTGATGATCACTTGGGAAGAACAGGCGCCGCCTCGCGCCTCCGGTCCATAGGCCTGAATCATCGTGGCGTGTTTGCGGTCGTGGATGGTGGCGGCCTTGCCCAGGATGCTGCCGGTGAGCACGATGCCCTGGCCGCCGAAGCCGGCTATGAGGATCTCTTTCTCGCTGAGGGCGCCCATGGCTCAGCCGCCCGACGGACCGGCCGGCGTGGCCGCCCGTTCTTCACGAGGAGGCCACTCGCCTACCTCACGCCGGCGGACCAGCTCGTAGTTGTCCAGGAAACTCGGCCGCTCGACATCGACGAACTTGCCCACCACCAAGTGCTTGTCGAAGTCGAGCACGGCTTCACGGGGGTCGACCCCATTGCGGACCACCGAACGTTCATGGAAGAACTGGGCCAGATCGGCGCCGCCGCCTAAGCGGTTGCGCCGCCCGAAGGTGGTGGGGCAGGGAGCGAGGATCTCGACGAAGGAGAACCCCTTCTTGTTCATGGCCTCCACCAGCGAATCGGTGATCCAGCGCACATGCAGGGAAGTCCAGCGGGCTACGTAGGTCGCTCCGCACTCCGCCGCCAGCGAGCAGAAGTTGAACGGCTCTTCGATATTACCTACCGGGGTGGTGGTGGTCTTGGCCCCGTAGGGAGTGGAGGGAGCCACCTGGCCGCCGGTCATACCGTAGTTGAGGTTGTTGACACAGATGACGGTGAGGTCCATGTTGCGGCGGGCCGCGTGGATGAAGTGGTTGCCGCCGATGGCGAAGAGGTCGCCGTCACCGGAGGCCACCAGCACTGTGCCTTCCGGCCGCGCCAGTTTGAGGCCGGTGGCGAAGGGGATGGCCCGGCCATGGGTGGTGTGGAAAGAATCGAGGTTGAGATAGCCGGCCATCCTCCCCGTGCAGCCGATGCCCGAGACCATGGCGATGTCATCCAGGGGCACTCCGGACCTCTGAATGGCCGACAACACGCAGCCGAAGACGGTGCCGATGCCGCAGCCCGGACACCAGATGTGGGGGAGGCGGTCGGTCCGCAGGAGCCCGTCGTGAGGATGGGGCTGGACTTGAGGGCTGGATTCGGCTGGTGGGCCGGCCATCATGGCGCTCCCTTGGCGGTGGCGCGGGTGGCTGCGGCGGCCGGCTCCAGCGCCTCCAGTATCCTCTCCGGCCTGATGATCGCGCCGCCCGCGTGGGGCACGAGTCGCACTGGACAGAGGCTGCGGGCGCATCGCTCCAACTCCAAGACGATCTGCCCGTAGTTGATCTCGGGCATCACCAGCAGGCGGACCCTACCGGCCAGTTCGCGGATGATCTCCTCGGGGAAGGGCCAGACGGTGTCGAGCTTGAGGAGGCCGGCCCTTATCCCGCGGGTTCGAGCCTCGGCCACCGCGCGCTTGGCCGAGCGCACGCTGATACCGTAGGCCACCACGGCCACGTCGGCATCGTCGAGCATGAAGGTCTGGCATCTAACGATCTTGTCCACGTTCAGGCGGATCTTCTGCACCAGCCGGTCCAGCATCTCCGCCTGGGCGGTCTCGTCCATGATGGGGTAACCGCGCTCGTCGTGGGTGAGCCCGGAGACATGCAGCCGGTAGCCTTCGCCTGCCGTCGCCATGGGAGCGACTCCGTCGGAGTCGGGCCTGAACGGCAGGTAGGTGCTGGGCGGATGGGTCGGCTTCTTGCGATCGACCACTTCGATGCGGTCGGCCGCCGGTATGACCACCCGTTCGGTCATGTGGCCCACCACCTCATCGGCCATGATGAGCACCGGCAGCCGGTACTGCTCGGACAGGTTGAAGGCCCAGACGGTGAAGTCGAACATCTCTTGCGGCGATGCCGGCGAGAGAGCGATGATCTCGTGGTGGCCGTGAGCGCCCCAGCGGGCCTGCATCATGTCCATCTGCCCCACCAGAGTGGGTAGGCCCGTGCTGGGCCCGGCCCGCTGCACGTTGCACACCACGCAGGGCGTCTCGGTGCAGAGACCGAGGCTGATGTTCTCCATCATCAGCGAGAAGCCGGGGCCCGAGGTGCTGGTCATGGCTTTGACCCCACCCCAACTCGCCCCCAGAAGGGCGGCCATGGAGGCGATCTCGTCCTCCATCTGGATGTAGATGCCGCCGACCTCGGGCAGTCGCTCAGCCATGCGCTCGGCCACCTCAGTGGCGGGGGTGATGGGGTAGCCGGCGAAGAAGCGGCAACCGGCCGCGAGGGCGCCCTCGGCACAGGCCTCGTCGCCGTTCATGAAGTACGTGCCGGTCAGCACGGCTCCCCTTACCAAACCAGCCTCCTGCTGCTAACTCTGGGGTCGGAGTCCTGGACCGGAGCAGACCCGGCCGGGGAGCCGTTCAACTCTCTGGCTCCGCCTCGAGGGAAAAGATAGCGAAGTCCGGACAGAGGACCTCGCAGAAATGGCAGTTCACGCAGTTCTGCTCTTCTTCGGCCTCCGGGTAATAATACCCTCTGGCGTTGAAGGTCTCCGACATGCGGAGCACGTCGCGCGGGCAGTACTTCACGCACAGCCGGCAGCCTTTGCAGCGCTCCTTGATCACCACCACCCGGCCCCTGGCGACCGCGATGGTCTCCAGGTCCAGGGGCACACGCCAATACCTCATCAAATTCCCTTGTGCCACCCCGGGACTACGCAACCCGGCACCCACTCGCGCCGAAGGTCCAACTTTAACAAACCTGGGCCCCGGCGGTCACGGGCGCGGGCACCGAGACTGCCGCCGGGCCACCCGGTCACGGGCGCGGGCCTAGGCCCCCGAGATCGAGAAGCCGAGTGCCGCTTCCAGGGTGGCCCGGTAAGGCGCCCCTTCGCCCCAGGCCACGGCGATGGCGGTCATCGCCGCGTAGGCGCGTAAGGCCTTGCCTTCCTCCAGGGCCAGGGCCAGGTCGTGTACACCCGCGCCCATCTTGGTGAGCGAGGCGAGGTAGCCGGCGTGAGCCCCTGCCAGCACCGAGGGTGCCTGTATCGCCGCCAAGTCCGCGATCATCGCGGTCATGGCGGTGTCGAGGTCTCTGGCGGCCTGGATCTCGGCGGGAGTGGGGTGGTTGGGGTCACCGAGATGGGTCATCGCTGTGTAGCCGGCCTCCAGCTCGGTCGCATGCGCGTTCTTCCAGGTCCGCATCGCGACCCGATAGGCACCGAGCGCACTGAGGGTGGTCGTGGTGGTGGGCCGAACCGTCGTCGTGGTGGGCGCCGTCGTGGTGGGCGCTGCTGTGGCCGGTGGAGCCGTCGTGGTAGTGGACACGGCGGCTGTGGTGGAGGAAGTGGAGACCGTGGTGTCGGCGGTGCTAACGGTGGTCTCCGGTGAGGACGATTCAGCGCAGGACAGCGGTCCGCAACCGGTGAGGATGAGGGGGACGCCCACGAGCAGGACCGCAGCCAACCTCGCCGTCTTCTTCATGGCCCGTCTCCCTTCCGTGGTGCCCGTTCGCCCCCGCCGGCGTCCGCGTCGTCAGCGGGGTGCGGTCCCGCTCCGACGCCGCAGCCGGCTTCCTGGTTTCGGGCCCCAGTAGTACGCGGTAGCATGATGTAGGAAACGTACACCTTATGGAGGTGACCCGTCATGGGAGACCTGGCCAAATGGCCCGAACTCGAGCATCTTGCCAACCCGCTCGACCCGGAAGGGGCGGCCATCACTCCGGTCGAGATCCGCTTCGCGGTGCGGCCCGACCCCGGCGAGAAATGGGGCAAGGACCTGGCGGCGGAGTGCACGGTGGGGGGCCAGCCCGCACCCAGCCCGGGGGCGGCCCTCAGCTTTCAGCAGTGGGAGAAGGACGCTGAACCTACCTACTACTGCTACGCCTTGGCCCGCAACGTGAAGGACGGGGACACGGTGACCCTGCGGGTGCGCTCGGGCAAGGACAAGGCGGAAACCGTGTGGGAGAAGGAGTTCCATGTGCATGCCGAGGGCGGTTCCCTCGAGCTGAAGTAGGCCGGGGCATCATGAGAGAGCTTCAGACCGACCTCTCGGTTTTCCGCAGGTTCGAGTTCGAACATGCTCCCGTAGGGGTCAAGTTCACCTTCACCCGGCCCGAGGGGATCGAGCGGCTTGACAAACGGCTAGCCTTCTGTGAGATGGTGCGGGAGGCGCAAAGACGGGGCACCCCCTTCTATTTTTCCAAGGAGGAAGAGGACTGCTTCGGGACGATCGTGCTGGGCATGCAAGAGGCGCCTGTGTTCGCCGAGGCCGGCCTTCTGGGGGAGAAGTTCGAGATCTTTCAGGAAGCCCGCGCCAACCAGCGCATCTACCAGCATGTGCCGATGCTCGCCAAGGGCACCGTCAACTACGCCGCCTTCTCGGTCCTCGAGGCTCTCACCTTCGAACCCGACCTCCTCGTGCTGTTGGCCACGCCGTCGCAGGCCGAGATCGTCTTGAGGGCCATGAGCTATTCCACCGGCGAGCTGTGGGAGAGCAAGAAGACCCCCGTCCTCAGCTGCTCGTGGATATTCGCCTACCCCTACCTCACCGGCAAGGTCAACCACATAGTCACAGGAATGTCCTTCGGCTCCCGGGGCAAAGAGGTCTTCCCCTCCGGATGGATCCTCATCTCCATCCCCTGGGACAAGATCCCGGTGATCGTCAAGAGCCTGGAGGAGATGGTCTGGGACCTGCCCGCGTACCTGGAAGGCAGAGAGAAGTTCTGTGAGCGGGAGGCCCGGGTGCGGGAAGAATGCCGGATGATGGCACTGGAACCATGAGCGGGGCCGAGACCTCGAGCGGCACGCACGCGACGGTCTCCAAGGTCGGCTTCATCGGGGTGGGTCAGATGGGCGTGCGCATGGCCCGGCGCATCGCCGGCGCCGGTCACGGCCTGGTGGTCCACGACGCCGATGCCTGCGCGGCGGCGCCCCTCGTCGAAGAAGGGGCGGAGTGGGCGGCCACGCCGCAGGCCGTGGCCGAGGCCTGCCGGGCGGTCATCACCTGTCTGCCCACCCCGCAGATCGTGGAAGAGGTGGTCCTCGGCCCCGGCGGTGTCAGGGCCGGGTGGCGGCCCGGTGACGTCTATGTCGACATGAGCACCAACTCCCCCGCCGTGATCAGGCGGATCGCGGCGGAGGCCGCGACTTCGGGGGTGGCCGTACTCGACGCGCCCGTGAGCGGCGGCACCCGGGGAGCGGAGGCGGGGACGCTCACCATCATGGTGGGGGGCCCGGCTCAGGCCCTCGAACAGGTGCGCGCCGTGCTCGAGCCGATGGCCAACAGGATCTTCCACTTGGGCGATGTGGGCTGCGGCAACGTGGCCAAGTTGGTGAACAACATGATCGGCCTGGCCTGCACGGCGGTCAGCGCCGAGGGTTTCGTGCTGGCCGCCAAGGCGGGCATCGACCCGCTGGCCCTGCAGGAGCTGCTCGTAATCAGCACGGCCGACAACTGGGCCGTGCGCCAGTTCCCCAAGACTATCTTCGCGGACGACTTCGCGCCGGGCTTCAAGATCTCGCTCGCCTACAAGGACATCAATCTGGCTCTGGACCTGGGCGAGGAGTTCGCGGTGCCGCTGGCGGTGGGGGAGGCCACCAAGGCCGAACTGGAGCGGGCGCTCGAAGCCGGACTGGGGGAGCAAGGGGTGGATGCGATCATCCGACCCCTGGAGGACGAAGCCGCCGTCAAGGTGCGAAGGAGGAAGGGATGATAGTCGTCGAGGCCGGCGGGGTCTCCCCGCTCGTGCGGGGGCCGGAAGACGATCCCATCGTGCAAGCGGGCCCGGTGACGGCGGTGCGCCTGCTGGATCCGGGAGAAGCAGGGGGCTGGGCCGCCGCGCTCAACACCTTCGCCCCCGGGGCGATGCTGAACTGGCACACGCACGACTCCGAGCAGATCATCTTCGTCACCGAGGGAGAAGGGATAGTGGCCACGAAGGACGAGGAGCGCCTCATCCGGCCGGGCACGGCGGTCTTCATCGCCGCCGGCGAGGTGCACCGGCACGGGGCCACCGCCCAGTCGTCGCTCACCCATTTCAACATCCAGCGGGCGGGCATACACCTGGCCGAATAGAGGGGGCGGCGGAGCGCGGCGTGATCGTCAGGGAGATACGGGCCGGATCTGTGCTCTCCCCATCCAGGGTCTATGACTACGCGGTCAACCCCTATGTAGGCTGCGCCCACTCCTGCAGCTATTGCTACGCCCGCTTCATGAAGAGGTTCTCCGGTCACAAGGAACCCTGGGGTGCTTTCGTCGATGTGAAGGTGAACGCCCCCGAATCGCTGGCGGTGGAAATCGCCAGGAAACGGCCGGGTGCGGTGTGGCTCAGCGGAGTGTGCGACCCCTACCAACCCCTGGAGAGGCGATACCGGCTCAGCAGGGAATGCGCCCGCATCATCGCGTCGGCCGGCTGGCCGCTGGTGGTGCAGACGCGTTCCCCGCTGGTGGTCCGCGACATCGACGTCTTCGCGGCGGGGGATGACGTCGAGGTCGGGCTCAGCATCACTACCGCCGATGACGGCGTGCGCAGGCTCTTTGAACCTCTGGCCCCGTCGATAACCGACCGTCTGGTCGCCCTGGGACGGCTGCACGACGCCGGCGTGAGGACCTTCGTCATGATCGCCCCTCTGTTGCCCGGGGCCGAGGGGCTGCCGCGCCTGCTGGCCGGCAAGACCGACCGCGTGCTGATCGACCGCATGAACTACGACTACGGGGCCTGGGTCTACCGCCGGCACGGTCTGGACGACTGTCGCTCTGAGGCCTACTTCCGCGGGACCGCGCAGGCCTTGGCCGCCTCTTTCGCCCAGGCCGGGGTCCCCTGCCGCGTCGTCTTCTGAGGCCCTGCCCGCCGCCTCGTTTCTAGAACAGCCCGTTGTCGTTGAGGGGCGGGAACAGGTCCAGCGGGATCTCCTGGATGACGTCCCAGTGCTCGACCACCTTACCGTCGGCCACCCGGAAGATGTCGACGATCATTCGGCCCGGCGTGCCGGGTATGACCACCGAATGGACGTGCAGGACCACCAGGTCGCCTTCCGCGATCACCCGTTTGACCTCGTTACGCGCCTGCGGGTAGCGGTCTCGGCGGAACTCGATGAACCGCACCAGCCCTTCGACGCCGTCCTGGACTCTGGGGTTGTGCTGGATGTAGGTATCGCCCAGATACCGCTTGGCCTTCTCGACATCCTTCTCGTTGAGGGCCGCCTCGTAGAAGGCCAGCACGATATCTCGCGGCGACTGCGCGGATGCCTGCGGCTCTGCCTCGATCATGTCTGCGCCCCTTTCTCGTCTTCTTGTGGTCTTGTCTCTTGGGCGGCCCTGTCCCGGCTAGGGGATCTCCTCCAGCAGGTGGCGGGCCCGCTCCACCAGCCCCTGCGACACCGGATAGCGCAGCTGCGTCACGTCCAGGTCGCCGATACGCACCCGGTCCAGTCCATCAGCATCCTTGAGCACCCACAGGACCCGGAGCATGGTCCCCACTTCGGGCTTGTGACCGCTCGGCGCCAAGGACGCCGCCCGTTCCACCGCCAGTCGGTCGGGCCGGCAATGCCACTCCACGGCGAAGAGGGCCCGGGTCAGGATCTGGCGGTCGACCCCGGCGCCCAGCCCCAGTCGCAGCACCTTGGCCGCTCCGCCCACCCCGTGTTCCGGCTCCCGGCCGTCGTGGGTGCGGCCGATGTCATGCCAGGCGGCGGCCAACACCAGGGAGTCGAACCAGTCGGAGTCCAGATCGCGGGCCACGGCGATCTCATGGGCGTGGACCAGCACCCGCCGGGTGTGGGAGACCCCGTGGATGCCGGAGGGCCGCTCGAACCAGGCCGGGTCAAGCGGGTAGGATAGAGGGTCGAAAGCGGCGGGTTCCATCCGTGTTGCTCCCTGCGGCCTGCGCGAGGATGGACGTTCTCTAGCCGACGGTCGCGCCGAGCCGCCCGATGACGATGATGGGGGTACCCACGGGCACCTCCACCTCCTCGTCGAGCAGGATCTCCAACACCACCCCGGCCGTCTCGGTCTCCAGCTCGTAGGTGATCTTCTCAGTGACGATCTCAGCGATCACCTGGCCGGCTTTGACCTCGTCGCCCTCGCTCACCAGCCAGGCCCCCACGGCGCCGGTCTCCATCGTCAGGCCCAGCTTGGGCATACCGATCGTCTCCGCCATCTGTCGTCCTCCCCAGGGCGGCCGCGCGCGGCCTGCGGCCCGCGCGGCCTCGTCAACAGCCACTGCACGTCAGAACAGGTCCCTCACCGCCGCCGCGATCTTGCCGGCGCTCACGATGAACTCGGCTTCGAGCGCGGGGGAGAAGGGCACCGGGGTGTCAGGACCGGCCACCCGCTTGACCGGGGCCTTGAGAGAGGCGAACCCCTCGTCGGCCAGCACCGCCGCTATCTCGCCGCCGAAGCCGCCGGTGAGGCAGGCCTCGTGTACGATCACCGCCCGTCCGGTCTTGGCCACCGAAGCAAGGACAGCCTGCTTGTCGAGGGGGATGAGGGTGCGCAGGTCGAGGACCTCGGCACTCACCCCCTCCCGCTGCAACTCATCCGCCGCGGCCAGGCACTGCCGCACCATGGCCGAGTAGCAGACGAGAGTGACGTCGCTGCCTTCTCGCTTGACGTCGGCCCGGCCGATGGGGATGGTGTAGTCGCCCTCCGGCACTTCCCCCTTGGAGGCGTAGAGCATTTTGTGCTCGAGAAAGACCACGGGGTCGTCGTCGCGGATGGCCGAGATCAGCAGGCCCTTGGCGTCGGCCGGGGTGGCGGGGGCGATGGTCTTGAGACCCGGGACGTGGCAGACCAGAGCCTCCAGACTCTGAGAGTGGTGGGCGGCGGCGCCGATGCCGGCTCCGATCGCGGTCCGCACCACCAGGGGGCAGCTGACTTGGCCGCCGAACATGTAGTGGATCTTGGCCGCCTGGTTGAAGAGCTCGTCGCCGGCGATGGGCAGGAAGTCTATGAAGAGTATCTCCACCACCGGCCGCAGCCCGGCCGCGGCCGCTCCCACCGCGTGGCCGATGATGGCCGTCTCGGAGATGGGGGTGTCGAGGACCCGGGCGGGCCCGAACTCCTTGTACACGGGGCCGGTCACCCCGAAGGAGCCGCCGAACTTGCCCACGTCCTCACCAGCGATGTAGATGTCGGGATCGCGGCGCATCTCCAGGGTGAGGGCCTCGGCCACCGCCTGCATGTAGCTGAGGGTCCTCACGGCCGGCCTCCCGCATACACCCCGGCGGTGAGCTCCGACTTGTCGGGGAAGGGGCTGGACCTGCCGAACTCCAGGGCCTCATCCATTTCGGCCTCCGCCTGCGCGCGGACGGCCTCCAACTCGATTTCGGTGGCGGCGCCCCTGTCCCGCAGCACCCGGGCGAAGGTGGGGATGGGGTCGCGCTTGAGCCAGGCCTCGTGTTCGGCGGGGTCGCGATACTTGGCCATGTCGCCGATGAAGTGGCCCCAGTGCCGCCAGGTCTTAGCCTCGATCAGGGTGGGACCTCCGCCCGCCCGCGCCCGTGCCACCGCTTGGGCGGCCACGTTGCGTACGGCCAGAACGTCATTGCCGTCGACCACCACACCAGGGAAGCCGTAGGCGGCGGCGCGGGCGGCGATGTCCTTGAGCTTCATATGGTCGGCTTGGGCGTTGGCCACGCCGTAGTGGTTGTTCTCGCACACGTAGACGGCGGGCAGCTCCCAGATGGCGGCCAAGTTGAGGGCTTCATGGAAGGTGCCTCTGTTGGTGGAGCCGTCGCCGAAGAAGGAGACCGCGACCCGGTCTTCGCCCCGGTACTTAGCGGCGAAAGCTGCTCCCGTCCCGATGTTGACCGCCGCTCCCACTATGCCGTTGGCACCCAGCATCCCGTGCGACATGTCGGCGATATGCATGGAGCCGCCCTTGCCCCGGCAGTAGCCGTCCACCCGCCCGTAGAGCTCGGCGAACATCCTCTTGGGATCACCGCCCCGGGCGAGCAGGTGGCCGTGGCCCCGGTGGCTGGTGACGATGTAGTCCTTGTCCTCGAGGACGTCCATGACCCCGGCGGCGATCGCCTCCTCACCGCTGTAAAGGTGCAGGAAGCCGGGCATGCCGCCTTTGAGGAAGGCCTTGTGAGCGTGTTCCTCGAAGGAACGGATGCGGACCATGCAGCGGTAGAGGCTGAGGAGCCTCTCGTGGTCCAAAGCCGCGTCGACCGTCATCTGCGCTTCGCCCTCCCCCTGTCGCCGGATCCGTCAATCGTGCTGGAGGCAATACTGCATGCCCCCGTCGATCATGTACATCCCCCCGGTGCAGAAGCCGCCCGTGTCCGCGGCCAGAAAGAGCATCAGCTCAGCCACCTCGGCGGGAGAGACATACCGCTTGAGCAGAGTAGCATCCTGCAGGATGGCTCTGCCCTTGTCCCGGTCTCCCGGGGCCAGGTCGGCTTCGATGGCGTGGATCATGGGGGTGTCGACCAAGCCGGGATTGACCGTGTTCACCCGGATCTTGTAGGGGGCCAGTTCGACCGCCGCCACTTTCATCACCGCGGTAAGGGCATGCTTGCTGGCCGCGTAGGCCACGCTGCCGGGGTTGCCCAGCACCGCGCCCACCGACGAGGTTATGATGATGGCTCCGCCTCCCCGCTCGATCAGATAGGGGATGGCGTGCTTGATAGTCGCCACCACGCCGGTGACGTTGACCCGCATCACCCGGTCGAACGAATCCAGCGGACAGTCCTTGATGAAAGCATGCCGGCCGAAGATGCCGGCGTTGGCGATGACGATGTCGAGGCCGCCGAACTCGGCGGCGGCCTTACGCATGGCGGCGGCGACCGCGGCCTCGTCGGTGACGTCGGCCACGAAGGGCACCACCCGGCCGGCCGGAGCGCCCTCGCCCTCGGCTTGGCCGATGCCGGCCACGGCGGCTTCCAGCGCGCCCCCCTGGACGTCCACGGCCAGCACGTCCGCTCCCTCACGGGCGAACGCCTTCACGGCGGCCAGTCCGATGCCCGAGGCGGCGCCGGTGACAACCACCACCTTGCCCAGAAGTCTCGACACTGCTTCCCCCCTGTTTTTTCCGCGGCGCCGCGCGGTCCCCGCCGGCGCCCCTCTACATTCCCACGAATCGGACCACTTCGCTCAGAGGGCGCCGCTCGCTGCGGAACCGGTCTTCCGGACCTTCCGGGTCGGCGTAGCCCAGCCCTATCCCGATCACTATGAGCAGATCGTCAGGGATGCCCAG
>CAYNPL010000022.1:0-42159 GCA_964399135.1 uncultured Gaiellales bacterium | reverse complement strand
CAGACGGCGGCGGCCCCCCCATGCGTGCATGATACGCCCCCGGGGCCCGGCCCGCGGAGTGCACTCCGCGGGCCGGGCGGGCGGCGGGGCGGGCGGCCACCCGCCGCCCCGCCGCCCCCCGCCGCCCGCCTTCGCCGGCCTTGGCTACCCGGTCACTCCTCCTCGATGATGGCGACCAACCTCACCATCGAGCCGTCACCGCCCACCCAGCGGATGGGGAAACCGGCGATGATGCAGCGTTGGCCAAGGACTTCGTCGATGTCACCGCCGACGTTCTCGAAGCCCATCACATGGTTGCCCAGCAGGATGTTGTGGCAGGGCTCCCACGAGGGGAAGTCCTCCTTGACCGAGCGACCGGTGTACTCCTCGTACTCGGCACAGACATCGGGCAGAAGAGGACCGGGCCCGTGGTAGCCGATGGCGGTGGCCAGCGGGTGGTCGAGCGCCTGCTGGTCCACGCCCACCGCCTTCACGCCCTTCTCCACCAGCCATTCGGCCGCGCTCGGCACCAGGCCGGGCGAGCGGGCGAAGTAGTCCTTGTTGTCGCCGAACTGGGCGTGCATGTGGCAGTGGATGATGACGATGTCACCCTTCTCGATCTTGGGCGTCGCCTTTTCCAGGTCCTCGGCGGTGATGAACTCGAACTTGCCTTTGGGGCCAACGTCGACGATCACCCCGGTGCCGAAGTAGTAGTCCAGCGGGATCTGCTCGGTCGACCACTCGCCCGCGATCACGTGTATGGGCGAGTCCGCATGGGTGGCGATGTGCATGGGATGCCACAGCCACTGGGTGAAAACGCCCGACTTGGCGTGGTAGTGGAAGCGTTCGATCTTGATGTCGGGGAAGTAGGGCCAGAGTGGGGTGTTGTGCCCGAAGGGCTGGCTGAGGTCGACGATCTTCTTGACTTTCATGCAAACCTCCTGTGTGGCCATCCGGCGCGCACGGGCGCGCGTTGGTTACCGATAACTAACATGCCGCGCATCCACTATCCCGCCCCGTCCCCCCGGTTGTCAATCCCCCTCTTCCCTCGCCGAGCGCCTCTTGACAACCGCAGCCTCCACACGCCATAGTGAGGCCGCGGATAAGTTGGTGTTCGTTAACCAACCAGAGTTGCGCCGCCTTCGCTCACCGGGCAGGTGGGCTTTGGCGGGCAAGAAGGAGATCGTGGTGTCTGGAGACGTCGTCATCCTCAGCGCGTGCCGAACGGCCACCGGCCGCTTCCTGGGCAGCCTGGCCGAGATCCCCGCGTCCCGGCTCGGTGGGATCGTGATCACCGAGGCCGTCCGCCGGGCCGGACTGGCCCCCGAGGACGTGCAGGAGGTCATGATGGGCAACGTGCTGGGAGCCGGCCAGGGGCAGAATCCCGGCCGCCTGGCCGCCTTGGACGCCGGGATTCCGGAGCACGTGCCGGCCCTTACCGTCAACAAGCTCTGCGGTTCGGGCATGAAGACCGTGCACCTGGCCGCCCAGGCCATCACCTGCGGCGACGCCGATGTGATCGTCGCCGGCGGCATGGAGAACATGTCCCTCGCCCCCTATCTTCTGGGCAAAGCCCGCACCGGCTACCGCATGGGCGACGGGACCTTGGAGGACCACCTCCTCCGGGACGGTCTCAACTGCGGGGTGTACGGCTACCACATGGGGATCACCGCCGAGAACGTGGCCGCCAAGTACGGCGTCTCCCGGGAGGACCAAGACGCCTTCGCCCTCGAGAGCCAGCGCCGGGCCGCCGCGGCCATGGAAGCGGGTATCTTTAAAGACGAGGTGGTGCCGGTGCCCATCCCTCAGAAGAAGGGCGACCCCCTCCTGTTCGACACGGAGGAGCACCCCCGGCCCGAGACCACCGCCGAAGGTCTGGCCCGGTTGAAGCCCGCGTTCAAAGCCGATGGCTGCGTCACCGCCGGCAACGCCTCCGGCGTGAACGACGCGGCGGCCGCCCTGGTGGTCGCCTCGCGCGAGTATGCCGAGCGACGCGGCCTCAAGCCTCTCGCCCGAGTCGTCGGCTACGCCTCCGCCGCCCTCGACCCATCTATTATGGGGATGGGGCCCTACCATGCCACCCTGAGAGTGATGGAGAAGACCGGCATGACCGTGGAGCAGATGGACGTCGTGGAGGCCAACGAGGCCTTCGCCGCTCAGGCTCTAGCCGTGGCCCGCCTGCTCGGGCTGGACCTGAGCAAGACCAACCTGTACGGAGGCGCCATCGCCCTCGGGCACCCCATCGGCGCTTCCGGCGCCCGCATCCTTACCACGCTGCTCTATGCTTTGCGCCGGGCCGGGGGCCGCTATGGCCTGGCCACCATGTGCATCGGGGGCGGGCAGGGCATCGCCACCATCATCGAGGCCGAATGACCGCCTTCTCCGACAACGGCACCGTCCGCCTGCCCGGGGTCGAGCGCAGAGCCCAGATCGTCCAGGCCACCCTGCGACTGGTGGCCGAGCACGGCCTGGCCGGGGCCAGCATGTCCCGCATCGCCGAGGCGGTCGGCATCTCCAACGCCGCTCTCTACAGGCACTTCGCAAGCCGGGAGGACATCCTCATCGCCGCCCACGACGCCCTCATCCAGCGGGTGTTCGCCTGGCTCAACTCCTCCCAGGCGCCGAACGTCATCGACCGCCTGCGCGAGATGGGCACCTCCCACGCCCGCATCTTCTCCAAAGACATAGAGGGATTCAACGCCCCTATGTTCCAGTTCATCTCCTGGATCCCCCGAGACCGGGTCCGCGACCATGTGGTCCGGCGCCGGGTGGAGATGCTCCGCTGGTACGCCGACCTCATCGAGGAGGGCAAGGCCCAGGGCAGCATCCGCGCCGACATCGACACCGACCTGATCGTGGCCGAGTTGTTCGCCTGGATCTGGTGGGAAGACCTGAGCTACCTGGAGGGCCTCGACACCAACAGCACCCTCAAAGGATCGGCCAACATGTTCGCCCGGCTGTTGGCCCGTATCAGCACCGATCCCGCCGCAGGCGCCCTGGAACCGGGTGACTCATCGCCGGAACGGAGGTAACGAGATGCCCAAATCGATCGTAGCCATCTCCAAGGGGGACGATCCCGAGAAGATGGTGGCTGAGGTCTTCGCCCTTCTGGGCGGCGTGGACAATCTGGTCAGACCGCGCAGCACGGTGGTGCTCAAGCCTAACGCCGGGCATCCGGCGACCGCCGAGACCTCTGTGAACACCAGCCCCGAGTTCGTGGCGGCGGTCATCAAGGAGGTCAAGAAGGCCAAGCCCAAAGAGGTCATCGTGGCGGAGGCGGCCGCCATCGGCTGCGACTCCCTTCACGTGTTCGAGGTCAGCGGCATCGGGGCCGCCGCCGAGGCGGCGGGGGCCCGCCTGGTCGACATCAAGCGGGAGAAGGACCTCATCAACCTCCCCATACGCGACGCCCGCTCCGACATCAAGAAGGTCAAGCTGCCCCGCTTTCTCCTGGAAGCCGAGCACTTGTTCAACCTGCCCATCTTCAAGAGCCACGCCAGCATGGTGTTCACCTGCGCCCTCAAGAACATGAAGGGCGTCGTGCAGGACACCACCCACCAGCAGATGCACATGACCGACTTGGCGGCGGCCATGATGGACGTATGGTCGGTCATCCGGGCCGACCTCAACATCGCCGACCTCATCCGTCCGGCCGAGGGCTTCGGTCCCCACACCACCATCCCCGTGGATTTCGGCTGCGTGGTGGCGAGCAAGGACCCGGTGGCCCTGGACGCCACCGCCTGCCACATGGTCGGACTGAAGCTCGGCAACGTCCAGTACTTCACCGCGGCCAAAGAACGGAATCTGGGCAAGTTCGAAGAAGACGACATCGAGGTGGTGGGGCGCTCCATCGCCGAGGTCAAGAAGGACCTGTGGTTCCCCTACCTGGAGGGCTTCGAGACCTGGCCCGACTACCACTTCTACACGAGCGGCGCCTGTTCCAGCTGCGAGTCGCTGGTGGCCTTCACCATGGAGAAGCTGAAGGCTCTGGGGCAGTACGACAAGAACGCGGGCTGCCATGTGGTGGTGGGCCCCAAGCGCGACGACGAGATGCCCCAGGGCGTCGACCCCAACGATGTGATCCTCATCGGCGACTGTGTGAAGCGTTTCGCCCGCAAGGGCATCGGTCACTGGTCGGCCGGATGCCCGCCCCTGGAGCCGCACCCCCTCTGGGTCTTTATCGACCGGGAGGATCACTTCGAGATGGAGCCCTACTTCCGGGCCCGCATGGCCGAGGACGAGGAGCCCTGGAAGGCCTGGATCGAGAAGATGCGGGTGGAACGGGGCATGAAATGAGGTGTGGCCCGCGAGAGGGGGAGCTCGCGGGCCACGAAGGTCGGCAGCGGCCGGATGACCGCTACCCGGGTTGTCCTACATTTCGCTAGTCGCCTCCCGCCTCCTACGGAGCGGAGGGGGTCCAGGTTGTGCCGGTGATCTCGGCGGCCTTGGTGAGCACCTTCATCATGTTGTCGGTGATGCCGAGCCGCTCAGCCCGGGCCATGCAGTCGGCGGCCCCGGCATCGAACAACAGCTGGTACCAGTAGGCCTTGTCCTCCGCGCTCAGGTCACCTACGCTGACCCCGTTGTCCTTGAGCATGGTGATGGAGGCCGCTGTGTCTTCGGCGTCGAGCTGGAGGCTGAAGGCTTCGGCGTCTTTGGCCGCGTCCATGAAGATCTGCTGCGTCTCAGGGGTCAACTTGGCCCAGGACTTCAGGTTGATGGTCCAGGGGTTCCCGGCCGCGTAGGTGCCGTCGAAGAGATAGTGGGGAGCGGGTTCGTACCACTTGAGGTTGACCGTGGGCACGAAGCCCATCTGGGTGGCGTCGACCACCCCGCGGGACAGGTTCTCATACCCGTCCGGCGGGAACATCTGCACCACCTGGACGCCCAGAGCCTCGAAGGCGGGGATCATGCCGCCCGCGCCGAACTTGACGCCCTTGAGGTCGGCCAAGCTGGTGAACGGCTTGGTGTTGACGAACACGTTGGAGCCGCCCGCCGTGAAGCCCAGGTACTTGATTCCCAGCGCCTCCGCCTCGGCCTGGATGAGGGGAGCGGTCTCGGGGTCAGTGAACACCAGGGTGTTGAAGTAGTCGATCGCGGCCTGGGCGTTACCCGGCGCCCACATGGGGAAGTTGAGCAGAGGCAGTTTGTCGGCCAGCGGCGGGTGGCCCAGCGGGACCATATCGACTGAACCCGACGTCACCAGGTCGAGCAGTTCGGGCGGGCCGCCCAAGGTGCCGCCGGGATAGACCTCGAAGGTGACGGCGCCGCCGGTCTTCTCCTCGATGTAGTCCACGAAGTGCTGCACGATCTTGCCGCCCGCTTCGGTCTCGATGAACGTGGTAGCCATCTTGAGGACGACCGGCTCCTGCGTGCCCCCGCCTGCCATCGACGTGGTGGTCTCGGCCGGGGCGGCGGTGGTGGTCGTCTGTGCGGGCGCGGCCGTGGTGGTGGTGGACTCCTCTGCCTCCCCGCAACCCACCGACACCACCGCCAGCGCGACCACCACCAGTAGCCCTAGAATCAACGTCTTTTTCACTGCGCACCCTCCTTCTTGTCTGCTCGGCAGGCCCCTGTCGGGCCCGCCGGATTGCCCAGGTCTGACCGCGCGTTCCTCATGAGAGCAGGTCGGGGATGAAGGTCACGACCACCGGGAACGCGGCGATGAAGATGGCGGTCGCGAACTCGACGATGAAGAACGGGGTCACCCCGCGGAAGATCTCCCCGGGATCCACCCGCAGCGCCGAGGCCGTAGCGAAGACGTTCATGCCTATCGGGGGTGTGAGCCCGGCCATCTCGCCCACGAAGACCAGCACGATGACGAGCATGTAGGGGTCGAAGCCGAGACCCTCGAGCAGCGGGAATATCACCGGGATGGTGATGATGATGATCGAGGCGATATCCATGATGCAGCCCATGAAGATGTAAAAGAGAAGGATGATCATGAACACCGCAAAGGGCGGCACGTTCATGCTCACGAACCACTCATTCAGATAGAAAGGGAGCCTGCTCAGAGCCACGAAACGGCTGAACATGGTGCCGGCGATGATGATGGGGAAGATGCCGGCGTTCATGACGCAGGCTTCCCACGCGGCCTTGGCCATCCGTCTGACGGGGACCCGGCGGAAGAGCCCGTAGACGAACAGGATGACCGATCCGATGGCCCCACCCACCGTGGCCGGAAACACCCCCCAGAATGTGCCGCCGATGACGAGGATGAAGAAGGCCAGCACCGGGAGCAGCAACTTGAGCGAGCCCAGACGCTCCTTCCACGTGTAGTGGACGTCTCCGACAGGCGGGATCTTGCCCGGCCGCACCCGGGCGATGACGTAGATGACGAGGCACAGCAGGACCATGAGCAGGAGGGCAGGTCCCAGACCGGCCATCAGCGCCCTGCCGATGGAGAGGTTGCCCACCAGGACGCAGAAGATGATGATGGCCATGCTGGGCGGGATGAGGTTGTCGAGGCATCCGGACGCCACGATGCACCCCATCGACAGGCTCTCGTCGTACTTGGCCCTGCGCAGTTGAGGCATGGCGATCTTGGCGAACACCATGTTGGCGGCCAACGACATGCCGCTGACCGCCCCAAAGACGGCGTTGCCTCCCACCGTGGCCATCAGCAGTCCGCCCCGCACCCGGTTGGTCCAGCGGGAGACGGCCGAGTATGCGCCCTCCCCCACCCCGGTCTCCCCGGCCAGCACCCCCAGCAGCATGAAGAGGGGAAGCACCGCGAAGGTGTACTCCGCCGCCCGGGCGTAGGGTGCCGACATGAACTGGGTGAACACCTGGGTGAAGTCGCCGTGTTCGAGGATGATCATCCCCACGAACGTCACCGAGAGTAGGCTCACGAAGATGGGGATGCCGAGCAGGACCATCGCCAGCATGACGGCGAACCCCCCCAGCCCGACGATGGCCTGGGTCTCCATGCTACGCGACCCCCCGCAGGGCGTACTTGCCCCGCCTCTTGCGGTAGTCGGTGACATCGCGGGCGATGGTGAACAAGAAGGCGGTCCCCAGACAGAACGCCCCGAACACGAGCACGGCCTGGAACGGCCAGATGGGGAAGTGCCATACACCCGAGGCCGACTTCCGGGTCTCCCAGAAGTCAGCCAGGTAGTAGAACCCGCGGTAGGCGATGAAGTAGGTCATCCCCGCCCCCAGCAGGTCCCCGAAGACGCGGATGGCCAGCTTGAGCGTGCGGGGGAAGTGGTCCTGGACGAGCTCGATGGCGACACTCCCCCGATCCATCTGCACATAGAAGGCGGTCAGGAAGACCATGACCAGGTTGAGGTTGGCCACCAGCTCGAACTGGCTGGGGATGCCGCCGCTGAAGAACTTGGACCCGATGACGTCGATGAAGCACACCGCCGTGATCACGGCCAGAGCGGCCGCCCCTAGGTAGGACATCCAGCGAGCGAAGCCTCGGTACCAGGCGTCGACCCGGCCGTAGTCGAGGGGCGGTGGCTCATCACCGGTGGAGAGGACGCCGCCCGCAGACGCCGGCGCATCCGTCTCGTCGCCGGAAAGGCGCTCCACGAGTTCCTCGCCGATGTCTTCGGGCTCGCTCATCTGTGGCTACCGTCCTGCACCCCAGGCCTCCCCAGGCGGCCAAGCCTGCCACCCCGTCACTTAGAGGGAGCGCTCGCTCTATAGCGGTGCTGTGTCCTGACATCCGTTTCTCATGTCAGGGTGCCCCCCAGAAGAGAGCCGGCGCTGCCGGTGGCGGCTGTCTTGCGTACACTTTGCCAGACCGATGGTAGAAAAGTCAATAGACCATACCTATCGGCCAATAAATAAGAATGATGGTTCGCGCTGTGTATTTATCTGGCCCAGAGAAGCTGATAACCTGCCTGAGGCGCGAATGAGTATCGACACGACCAGTGAGAGGCCCCCGTGAGCGCGAGCTACGAACTAGGTGAACAACTTGGTTTCTGGACCCTGGTGCCGTTTGCGGTGATGCTGCTGTCCATCGCCATCCTTCCCCTTGCCGCGACCTGCTGGTTCGAGCGCAACCGCAATAAGGCCATAATCGCGGCGGTGCTGGGGGTACCGACTGTGATCTACCTGGTGGTCGCCTTCGGCGAACTGGGGCTGGAGATGGTCGCCAGTACCGCCGAGGAGTACGTGTCCTTCATCATGCTGCTCCTGGCGCTGTATGCCATCTCGGGAGGCATCTACCTCACCGGCAACCTGGTGGCCACTCCTCGCACGAACCTGGCCTTCTTGGGGGTCGGCGCGGTGCTGGCGAGCTTCATCGGTACCATGGGGGCGAGCATGGTGCTGATCCGGCCGCTGCTGCGGGCGAACTCAGAGAGGAAGTACGCCCGGCACACCGTCATCTTCTTCATCTTCGCCGTGAGCAATCTGGGCGGCCTCCTCACCCCGCTTGGCGACCCGCCTCTCTTCCTCGGCTTCTTGCGGGGAGTGCCGTTCGCGTGGACTTTGCAGCTCTGGCCGCAGTGGCTGCTCAGCACCGGACTGACGTTGGCCGCCTATCTAGTGGTGGAGACCTACTACTTCCGCAAGGAGCCGGCGCCCGCGCGGCGCATGGACTTGGCCGATTACGTGCCCATGCGCGTCAAAGGGACCGTCAACATCCTCTTGTTGGCCCTGGTCATCGTGGCCATCCTCTTCTCCGAGGCCCTGGCTGAGGTGGGTGAAGCCATCCACTTCCCCTTCGTACGC
Source organism: uncultured Gaiellales bacterium (assembly GCA_964399135.1). Taxonomy (GTDB): domain Bacteria; phylum Actinomycetota; class Thermoleophilia; order RBG-16-64-13; family RBG-16-64-13; genus CAYNPL01. The sequence goes on along the minus strand of CAYNPL010000022.1, from coordinate 33,492 downwards.
GAGGTGGTACTGGCCATCTTGGCGTTGATATCGGTCACTCTGGGACCGCGCGGGCCCCGCGCCTCCAATCACTTCAGCTGGGCCCCCATCGTAGAAGTGGCCGTGCTCTTCGCCGGCATATTCGCCACCATGATCCCGGCGCTCGCGCTTCTCGAAGCCAATGGTTCGGCGGTGGGCCTGAGCCGGCCCTGGCACTACTTCTGGACCACGGGGAGTCTGTCTTCCTTCTTGGACAACGCCCCCACGTACCTCACGTTCACGTCGGTAGCGCAGGGTCAGGTCGGAGTGTCCACCATCGGGGAACTGACCTCCACCACCCCGGTCCCCGGCCTGGGAGGCGTCACCCCGGCGGCGCTTCTGGCCGCCATCTCCTGCGGGGCGGTGATGATGGGCGCCATGACCTACATCGGCAACGCCCCCAACTTCGCGGTCAAGTGCATCGCCGAGCATCAGGGCCTCAAGATGCCCTCGTTCCTGGGCTTCATGGCCTACTCGGTCGCAGTGCTGGTTCCTATTTTCTTGGTGGTGACCGCCGTCTTCTTCCTGTAAGGATCCCAGAGAGGACGGTCAGAAGCAGCGCGCCGACGATCAGGAGCATCCCCAGCCCTTCCACCGCCCCGGGTTGCTCCCCCAGCTGGATCCAGGCGGCGGTGATGCCGATGACCGGGGTCAGCAGCATGCCCAATCCCGCCGTGCCCGCGGGAAGCGAATGGAGTATGTAGAGCCACAGGATCCAGGCCAGCATGTTCCCAGCCGCCACCGTGAACACCAGGCCTGCGATGAAGGTGCCCGACCACACCGGCGGAGACCAGGTGAACGCAGCTGCCGCCACCAATGGCAGCGAACCCAAGAGCAATTGCCAGGCGGTGAGTGAGAGCAGATCGACCTCGTGGCGCCGGCGCAGCAGCTTGGCGACGATCGCGCTGGCCGCCCAGCACAGAGCGCCCCCTACCGCCAGCAGCGGGCTCATCCCTCCCTCCATCTCCCAGGGCGCGATCACCAGGATGAGACCGGCCAAGGCCAGAACCACGGCCACCCACTGGAAACCCTTGAGCCTCTCCCCCAGAAAGACCCAGGCCATCAACAGCAGCCAGAACGGCATGGTGTAGGTGAGAATGGCGGTCTTGCCGGCGCCTTCCCCCTGCAGGGCCCAGGTCATGAGCCCCAGGAAGCCCGCCGTTTGCAGGAGGCCCAGCAGCGCAGTCAGACCGAGGGCCTTGGGACGCACGGGCCGCCGCAGCAGAGGCAGGGTGAGAACCAGGCCCACGCCGGCCAGGAAGGTACGCATGGCCGCATAGGGAAAGGGCTCCGCGTAGGTGAGCATGATCTTCATCACCGGCCAGGTGTATCCCCAGATCAGGGCCAGCAGGATGAGCGCGGCCGCCGGCAGCCAAAACCGGGATTTGGCCGGCGGCGGGGGCGCCGGTCCGGCCGGCGACCGGTCCGGCGGGGCGGCGGCCGGCCCCGGCCCGGCCGCTGCGGCGACCCGGGGTGAGGCCGCCTCCGCCCGCCCGACCGGTCGGCCCGCCCACGACACCACCGCGCCCACCGCAGCCAAGCCCGCCCCGACCAGCATGGCCAGCCGGTATCCGTCGGCGAACGCCTCGGTGCTGGTGCCGCTGCTGGTCTGACCGAGGAGGATGATCCGGCCACCTGCGGGACCCAGCTTCCAGGCGGCGATGGCTCCAAGCACCGCGATGGAAAGCCCCTGCCCTGTGAAGCGCATCGTGCTCAGGAACCCGGAGGCCAGACTCAGCCTGGAGCGCTCGACCGAGCCCATCACGGCGGAGATGTTGGGGGCGCTGAAGACGGCCATACCCACTCCGATGGTGCCAAGGGCGATGAACACACGCTCCACGGAGGTGGCCGCGAGAGCGATCTGCACCATGCCCGCCGCGACCAGAGCCATGCCCAGTGTCGCCAGACTGCGGGTGCCGACCCGGTCCGACAGCCTGCCCGTGAAGGGAGACATCACGGCCATCAGCACGGGCTGCACCAGCAACAACAGCCCCGTCTGCTGGGGAGAGAGCCCCAGTACTATTTCGAGGTACACGGCGGTGAGGGTGGTGACCCCGAAGACCGCCATGTAGTTGAGAAGAGCCGCCGCGTTCGCCGTGGCGAACACGCGGTTCCGCCGCAGCAGGTCCAGGTCGAGCATGGGATCCGGGACCCGGTCCTCCACCACCACAAACCCGGCGAACAGGGCTCCCGCCACTACCAGCAGCGGGATCGTAGCTCCGCTGCCCCAGCCCCAAAGAGGGGAGAAGATGAGGGGGATGAACAGGCAGATAAGGGCCCCACCCAGCAGCAGGGCGCCCGCCCAGTCGACCCGTTGCCGCGGCCGAGAGGAGCTGGCCGCCGCCGGCGCCCGTTGCGCCGCCGGCGGCACCCAGCCCGCGCCGCTCTCCGCCCGGCGGTCGCGCCTCTCGATGCCGAGCAGCTTCCACCCAGCGGCGATGGTGGCCAAGGCGATGGGCACGTTTATCAGGAAGATCCACCGCCAGCTCGCGTTGCTGACGATCAGGCCGCCCACCACCGGACCCAGCGTCAGCCCCACATACACCGCGGTCACGTTCAGCCCCAGCGCCCGGCCCCGCTCCGAAGACGGGAACGCGGCCGTGATGACCCCGCTGGCGGTAGAGAACATGAAGGCCCCCCCGGCTCCCTGGATACAGCGGCCCAGGATCAGCACCGTCCCGTTCGGAGCCAAGGCGGCGATCACGGACCCCAGGCCAAAGAGCGCGGTGCCCCCCAGGTAGTATTTCACCGGACCCCTGGCGTCGGCGAGCCGCCCCGCCGGGATGAGGAGGATGCTGGCCACCAGGAGGTAGCCGGCCTGGGCCCACAGACCCTCGGAGTAGCTGAGGCCCAGATCGGCCCCGATGGTGGCCAGAGCCACGGCGACGATGCTGGCGTCGAACGGCGTCATGAAGGCGCCGATCGACATCACGGCCAACGCATACCAACGGTGCTGCTGGAGTCCGGTGGGAGCGGAGCCTGCCATGAGGCCGACTATATCAGGCTGCGCAGCCCGGTCCGAGACATCTGACTACGATCCAGGCTGTTCCGGCAACCCGTCGATGAGCGCGAAGATCTCCTCGTTGCTGGGGATGTCGGTCATGTCGTGACCGTAGTGCACGAACCGCGCTATCCCCGCCTTGTCCACCAGGACCTGGGCGGGCATACGTCCCATCTTGAAGAGCTTGATCTGCTGTCCATAGAGCTTGAGCACCCGGTGCTCGGGGTCGGGCAGGCCCACGAACGGCATCTGGTTCTGCGTCCAATAGCGGCCGAAGGCCTCGGAGTTCTCCGGGCCCACCACCACGACGGTGGTCCGCCTGGCGTCGAACTCGTCTTTCTGGCGGCGCAACTGCGCCATGTGCGCGCGGCAGAAAGGTCAGGTGAACCCCCGGTTGAAGACCAGAAGGACGTTCTTGGAGCCGCGCAGTCCGCTCAGCCGGAACTGCTTGCCTTCGAAATCGGCGAGCTCGAAGTCGGGCGCCGGCAGGTCGATGGCAACGCGGGTCATGCCATTTCTCTCCTCCCCCCGGTTCACAAAAGGACTCCGCCCCCTGTGGGAGGAGCGGAGTCAGAGGGGTGTGGGGGTGTTCCGGTCGCACCATTCTTCGGCGGCGCGGCCGGTATTCCTGCAAAGGTCAGGCACCTCTTGCTCATCGCCGGCAAGAAGGCATCAGACTTCCTCGAGACGGTCGGAGGCTCCTGGCAAGAAGTCCTCACATTCGGTCTCGGACTCGTACTCCGACTCGACCGCCGTAGGCGCCAAGAGACCGGCCGCGGTCTCGGACGGCACCTCCTGCACCGTCCGTAGCTTCTTCTCGATGCTCCGGCTCTTGCGGGCAGCGTCCTCGATGGTGGAAGAAGCTTGGTCCAGCTTCTTGTGGACCTTGTCCAGCAGTTCCCCGAACTGGCCGAACTGGGTCTTGACCGCTCCCAACAACTGCCAGACCTCGCTCGACCGCTTCTCGACGGCGAGGGTGCGGAAGCCCATCTGCAGGCTGTTGAGCAGGGCCGCCAGAGTCGTGGGACCCGTCACGATCACGCGGCAATCGCGCTGGACTGACTCGGCCAGGCCGGGCCGGCGCAGGACCTCGGCGTACAGCCCTTCGGTGGGGAGGAACATGATGCCGAAGTCGGTGGTGCGCGGGGGGTCGAGATACTTGGCCTGGATGTCCCTGGCGGCCGCCTTCACCCGCCCCTCCAATCCCTTGAGAGCCTGCTCAATGCCGGCGGCGTCGCCTTGCTCCTGGGCCTCGAGCATGCGTTGGTAGTCCTCCACCGGGAATTTGGCGTCGATGGGAAGCCACACCTCGCCCCCGTCGCCGCCGTCTTGGCCGGGCAGGCGGATGGCGTACTCCACCCGCTCGGCGCAGCCCGCCTTACAGGCCACGTTCCCCTGGTACTGGTCGGGCGTCAGGATCTGCTCGAGCAACATGCCCAGTTGGACCTCGCCCCAGGTGCCTCGGGTCTTGACATTGGTGAGCACCTGCTTGAGGTCGCCCACTCCGGCAGCCAGGATCTGCATCTCACCCAGGCCCTGGTGCACCGCCTCCAGGCGCTCGCTGACCTGCTTGAATGACTCGCCCAGCCTCTGCTCCAAGGTGGCCGTGAGCCGCTCGTCGACCGTCTGCCTCATCTGCTCGAGCCGGACGGCGTTGTCGTCCTGTATCTGCTTCAGCCGGCCGTCCACGGTCAGGCGCAGGTCGGTCATGCGCTTTTCGTTGGCCTCGGTGAGCGCCATCAACTGCCGGGCGAATGCGTCCAGCTGGTTCTTCTGCTGCAGCCCCAAGTGGCCGATGCTGTTGACGGTGGAGTCACCCCACCCCTTGACCACGCCGGTGACCTCTTCCCGGAGGGCGACCGAGCTACGGGCATGCTCCTCCCGGCTGCGCGCCATCTCTTCGCGTAACAGCCGCTCACCTCGGTCCTGACCCTCGGCCAACCGGCGCAGCGCGCCCGTCTCAGCCGCGGACCGCCGCCCCAGCAGGAGCATCAGCAGCAGGACCACGGCCACGACCAAGAGTGCGACCGCGACCACGCCAAGGACTTCCGCCATGCGCACCTCCTGGTGGAGCTAGGGGCTGTCAGGCAACCGTAGCATGAGCAGCGGACAGGACGAGGTTCGCCGGATGGCGGGGAAGGACGCGCCCTACCCCTAGGTGGCATCCGGCTCTATGTCCACCAGCACCCGTCCCTCCACTACCTGTACGGGATAGACACGGAGCGGCCGCGGCGGCCGTAGGGTCTTGGCCACACTCAGCGCCAGTCCGGTCGCGCTCGTCCAAGCGGCTACCCTGCCGTCGCGCAGATCAAAGCGCGACCCGTGCCGGGGACAGACGATGATGGTGCCTTTGAGAGTGCCTTTGGAGAGCCGCCCCCCCATGTGCGGACAGCGTTCGTCCGCCGCGAAGAACTCTCCTCCCACCCGGGCCAGCAGCAACTCCTTGTCTTCGACGGTGATCAGGCGCAGGGTCCCGTCGACCACGTCATCCATAGCGGCTACATCAACCAGCCTGCTCATCGGACCTCCTTCTTAGCGAGGGTACTGGACAGGCACCAGGGTGCTTCCCGCCGGATGCCGGTTTCATTCCGCCGCCACTATGGTAACCAAGCCTCCCAGATGGCTGCGCACCGTGGTGATCGTCATTCCGGTCTCCGCCACCAGCCCGGCCAAGGTGGCCGAGTCGGGGAAGGCTGCGCTGGAGACCCCCAAGTAGTGATGTAGTTCGTCGTCTCCCGCCAGCAGCGAGCCCAGCCGGGGGACCACATGCCTGAAGTACAGATGGGCGGGGGTCGCCCACCCGCCTCGTGCGGGCCGGGTGAACTCGAGCACCACCAGCCGTCCGCCCGGGCGCACGAAGCTGCGCACGCGCTCAAGCGCCTGCCGGACATCGGGGACGTAGCGCAGGCCCCACCCCAGCAACACCAGGTCGAACAAGCCCAGGCCCAGGTCGTCCCGCAGCAGGTCCCCGACCACGAACCTCACCAGAGGTCGGGGGCGCTCCGCGCCGACCAGACGGGGCCCGATCCGCATGCGGGCCCGGTGGAGCATGCCCGCGCTGAGATCGACCAGGACCAGTTCACCGGCCGCCCCCAGCTTGGGCAGCACCTCCCCGGCCAGGCCGCCGGTGCCGGCGAACGCGTCCAGCACCCGGTCGCCTGGGCGCGGCGCGGCCAGAGTCGTCACCTCCTTGCGCCACATGGTGACCTGACCCATGCTCGTCACCACGTTGACGGCGTCGTAGTACCAGGATCCCCGGTCGAACAGGTCGCGCAGGTAGCCGGGATCATGCGGGGTGCGCCCGTCCTGTCGCCGCGGACGGCGGTCTCCCGCTGCCCCGCTCATAGCGGGCAGTATCCCGGCACGGGATCCAGCCAGGGGCCGTCATCGCCTATGAGCGCCTCCGCCGCCGGCGGCCCCCAAGTGCCCGGCTCGTAGGGGTACAGAGGAGTGACATCCCCCAGGATCGGGTCCACGACCCGCCACGAAGCCTCCACCCCGGCCTGTCCTACGAAGAGCTCAGGGTCACCCTTCATGGCATCCGAAAAGAGCGGTTGATACGCCGGCTTGTCGTCCCGGGGGCACGACACCAGAGCCAGCTCGACGTCACGACCGGTCATGCCCTCCCCCGGGTTCTTGACCCTCACCCCCAAGGCGATGGTCACGTCGGGGCTGATCCGTATGCGCAAGTGGTTGGAATGAGAGGCCAGGCTCTCGCCAAAGAGGTCCCGGGCCGGCCGCTTGAGGTCCACCACGATCTCGGTCGCGCTCAGCACCAGCTTCTTCCCCGCCCGGATGTACATGGGCACGCCGTCCCAGCGATCGGTGTCGATGGTCACCCTGAGGGCGGCGTAGGTCTCCACCCGAGAATCCTCCGCGACCCCGGCCGTCGACCGGTATCCCGCGTACTGTCCCCGCACCACCCGGGCCGGATCGAGGGGCCGCATGGCCGCGAGCACGCGTTCCTTCTGCTCCCTGAACGATCCCGAATCCCAGCGGGCCGGGGCCTCCGCGGTCAGGCTGGCCAGGATCTGCAGTAGGTGGTTCTGGACCACATCCCGGATGGTCCCCACCTGCTCGTAGAACGAGCCCCGGGACTCCACCCCAAAGTCCTCTGCCATGGTGATCTGGATGCTGCGCACGTGTTCCCGGCTCCAGATCTGCTCGAACATAGGGTTGGCGAACCGCATGTACGCGATGTTCCTGACCGGCTCCTTGCCCAGGAAATGGTCGATCCGAAAGATGGCGGCTTCGGGGAAATGCTCGTGCAGCACCTGGTCCAAGCGGACAGCCGAGGCGAAGTCCCGTCCGAACGGCTTCTCCACCACCAAGCCGGCGCCGGCCGCGCAGCCCGAGTCAGCCAAGGCTTGAGCCACCACCGGGAAGACGTCGGGAGGCACCGCCATGTAATAGAGGGGCGCGCGGGCCACCCCCAGCGCTTCCCGGACCTGGGCATAGGTCTGGGGAGCACCGTAGTCGCCCGAGACATAGCGAAGCAGGCGGGCCAGGCGGGCGAAGTCGGCGGGAACGAACATCCCCCGGCGGACCAGGCTCTCCCGCGCGCGCTCCAAGAATCGCTCCTGGGTCCACGGTGAGCGGGCCACCCCGATCAGAGGCACCTCCAGTCCCTCGTCGTTCACCAATCCCTGCAGGGCGGGGAAGATCTGCTTGAAGACGAGGTCCCCCGTGGCCCCGAAGAACACAAAGGCGTCGGAGCTGCCTTCTCCCATGCTCACTCCTCGGAGGGCGGACCGGATGGCTCCCTGGCCGCCCATATGCAGCCGGGGTCGAGCAAGGCCGCCGCCTCCTCATCCAAGAACCACAGCGAGCGGGTGCCCGCCGGGCGGACGAGGACCGCAGGCGGCGGGTCGGCGGCGGCGGGCGGGTCGGCGGCGGCGGGCGACCGCGGATCTCCCCCGCCGAGTACCTCTTGCAGCGCCCGCTTCACCGCCGCCGCTTTGTCCGGGCCGGCCACCAGGAAGAGCGCCAGTCCGGCCCGGCTGAGGTAGGGTGGCGTGAGCGTGACCCGCTCCACTGCGGGCGGGTCGGCGGTGCCGTCGCCACCCTCGCGGCCGTCGGCCGCCACCGAGGCGGCCGCGGCCGAGCCGGCTTCTTCAGCCGCGACCGCCACCACCCAGCGCTCCCTCTCGGCCAGCGCCTTCGACCCCGGAAACAGCGAGGCGGTGTGCCCGTCAGCGCCCAAACCCAGCAACACCAGGTCGGGCGCCGGACACCGCGCGCGGAGTACGGCCTCGTAGGCGGCGGCCGCGGCGGCCCGCCCGGCCGCAGCCTCCCCCGTCGCGCAGCGGATGGGGTGGATCTGGCCGGCCGGGATGGGCACCCGGTCCAAGAGGGCCGCGCGGGCCATGCCCTCGTTGCTGAGCGGATGCCGGGGATCGACACAGCGCTCGTCGCCCCAGAAGATGTGGACGGCGCTCCAGGGCACCAGCCCCGCCACTGCAGGTGATCCCAGCACCTCGTACGCCCTCCGCGGGGTCTCGCCCCCGGCCAGGACCAGGGAGAAACGGTCCGCATGCTTCACCGCGCGCCGGGCCTCGGTCACGACCAGAGCCGCCGCGGCCACCGAGAGCGCCTCCCGGTCGGGGAAGACACAGACCCGGGGAGAAGTGTGACTCAAGATCCGGCCTCCGGGCTCAGCCAGTCGGTATGGAACGCCCCCTCCACGTCCACCCTCCGATAGGTATGAGCGCCGAAATAGTCCCGCTGGGCCTGGATGAGATTGAAGGGGAGCCACTCCGCCTGGTAGGCGTCCAGATAGGACAGGGCGGCAGCCAGGCCCGGCACCGGGATCGCCGCGGCAGCCCCTGCCTGGACCGTCGCCGCCAGGTCCGCCCGGCGGGACGTCACCGCTTCCGCCAGCATCGGGTCGGCGAGCACGTGCACCAGGTCTGCCTGCCGCCGGAAGGCGGCCAGCAGGTCTGCGAGCAGGACCGATCTGATGATGCACCCTCCCCGCCAGACAGCCGCCACTTCGGCCGACGCGATCCCGTATCCCAGCCCCGAGGAGGCCGCCCGCAGCAGGGCGAACCCCTGCGCATACGTCAGAATGGTCGCCGCGTAGAGGGCGGCCCGCACGTGCCCGGCATCCAATCCCGCCGCCCCGCTACCGGTCGCGCTGCCGGCCCAAGCAGACAACGCTGCCTGCGCCGGCGGCTGCGGCCGGGGCCTTACCCCTCTCACTGCGCCTCTTTCCGCATCCAGAGCGGAGAGATCCCGCATGGACACGGCGATGTCGATGTTGGGCACCGGGACATGCAGATCCATCGCGCTCTGCGAGGCCCACATCCCCGTTCCCTTCTGTCCGGCCTCACCCTGGATGGCGTCGATCAGCCGGCCCCCGGTCCTATCATCCGCCCGGCGGAAGATCTCGCTGGTTATCTCCACGAGGTAGGAGCCCAGTTCGGCCTCCGCCCACTGGGAGTAGGTGTCGGCCATCCGCTCGTTGGAGAAGCCCAGGCCCCACTTCAGCAAAGCGTAGCTCTCGGCGATGAGCTGCATCAGCCCGTACTCGATGCCGTTGTGGACCATCTTCACGTAGTGACCGGCCCCGCCCGGTCCCAGCCGGGCGGCGCAGGGCTTTCCCTCCACCCGGGCGGCGATGGCCTCCAGGACAGGCCGCACCGCTTCGTAACCTTCGGAAGGGCCGCCGGCCATGAGGCTGGGCCCGTGGCGGGCGCCGTACTCGCCGCCGGACACGCCCAGCCCCAGGAACCGCACTCCCCGCGGACCCAGCCTCGCGGCCCGGCGCTCGCTGTCTTTGAAGAAGGAGTTGCCCCCGTCGATGACCACGTCTCCCGGTTCGAGCAGAGGCTCCAGCTCGTCGACAAGAGCGTCGACCGCGGCTCCGGCCGAGACCATCAGGAGGACCTTGCGGGGCCGCTGTAGAGCCGCCACCAGCTCCTCGACGGTCAGGCAGCCCCGCACCCGCTGCCCGGCCCCCAAGGAGGCCACCAGGTCGTGAGTGACGGAGGCGGTGCGGTTGTAGACGGCCACCATGAAGCCCCGGTCGGCGATGTTGAGAGCCAGGCTCCTCCCCATCACCCCCAGACCGGCGACCGCGATGTCGCACTCGGCCGGGCGCAAGCTCATCCTCGCCCTCCTGTGCCTGCTGCCTTCGCGGCGATCGTCTCCAGCAGGTGTTCCCAGGAGGCGACGAAGGCACGCGCCCCCTCGGCCTGCAGATCGGCCGCCAGCCGGTCCAGATCCACCCCGGCCTGTCGGTATGCGGTCAACACTTCCTCCCACCGGCCCCCGCCGCGAGGAAGCACCCCTTCCACCTTCCCGTGGTCGGCCAGCGCTCGGAGGGTCTCCTCCGGCATGGTATTGACCGTATGCGGCGCGACCAGCGCCTCGACGTAGAGGACGTCCGACGCCGCCGGGTCCTTCGTGCCGGTGCTCGCGAACAACAGCCGCTGCGGGCGTGCCCCCAGGTTGGCCAAACGCTGCCAGCGGTCGGTCTCAATGAGGTCACGGTAGGCGGCGTAGGTCCGACCGGCCACGGCGATGCCGAGCCGGTTCCGCAAGGGTCCGGGGGCGGTGGCGGCAACCGCCTTGTCCCAGCGACTGACGAACAGCGAGGCCACCGAACGCACATCGGGATCGAGTCCCGCAGCTATGCGGCGCTCCAGTCCGCGCATGTAGGCCTCGGCTGCGGCCAAGTAGTGCTCGCGGGAGAAGAGAAGGGTGACATTGACCGGCACCCCCACGAAGATCGCCTCTTCGATGGCGGCCGCTCCTTCCACCGTGCCGGGGATCTTGATGAAGAGGTTCGGCCGGCCGGCCTTCCTATGGAGAGACACGGCCTCGGACACGGTGCTGGCGGCGTCATAGGCGAGGGTAGGCGATGCCTCCAGAGACACCCAGCCGTCCACCCCGGCCGTGCGCCGATGGACGGGAGCGAAAAGATCAGCCGCCTGGGCCAGGTCCTGGATGGCCAGCTCGAAGAACAGGGCATCCCCGGCCATTCCCGCCGCGGCCAGCTCCCGGATGGTCTCGTCGTAGGCCTGGGTGCGACCGATGGCCAGGTCGAAGATGGTGGGGTTGGAGGTCAAGCCGGTCACGGCCCACTCGTCTATGTACCGGGCCAAGGTGCCCGTGGTGAGTAGGTCCCTGGTGATGTTGTCGAGCCAGACGCTCTGGCCGAGCGCCTGCAGGCGGCGGAGGCCCTCCATGTCTCTTCCTCTCGGTGGGAACGGTCTCCCTAACGCTTCCCCGGCAGGCAGGGTTTGAATCACGCGTTCAGGCGCGGTTCAGGTGGAACGTGGCACCATACCCTCACGGAGTCACGCAGCCTCGATCGCCCCCCTCCTAGGCTGTGACCCCCTTCCTGTCTGGTGGTGATCGACCCGGCCGGGACGAGACACCGCCCACGCCTGCACGGCGGGCGCGGAGCTCGGGCATCCGAGCGCCGCGCCCGCCGTGTTTCTGAGGCAGGTCCGGCCTAAATCACCCGGTACATCCAGGCGATGAAGAGCGCGCCCAGACCCCCGATGATGGGTCCCCAAACGACTTCCAGGATGGTAAGGGTCCAGGTCCAGCCGTTGATGAGGGCCTGGTTCACCAGCCCGTACACGCTGATGGCGAGGACGCCGCCCAGAGCGCCCACCAGGAAGTTCATCCCATAGCCGTGTCCGTCCCGGACGCTGAGGACGGTCAACACCACCAAGCAGCTCACCACCAGTACCTGAGAGATGAGGCCGGGGATGGGCTGCAGGGACATCTTACCGTCCTTCATGCGGGCCACCGCTTTGAATCTGGGGCCATACACCCGGCCGAAGATGCCCAGATGCCAAACCGCATCGATTAAGCTGATGACGAAGAACGCCGCGAACCAGACGGCCACGTACTCCACGACCCCTCCCTTGTTCGCTGTTCCAGGCTGGGACGATTGTAACTCGCGCCCCGGGCTCAGGCGCCAGGCGCGCTCGCGGGACCGCGCGGGAACGGTATCATCGGCTGGATGCGGGGAAAGGAGCAGGGCGATGATCGTGGTGACGGGGGCGGCGGGTCTCGTGGGCAATGTGTTGGTGCGGGAGTTGCTGGCCCAGGGGACCGGCGACCTCAGGGCGCTGGTGCGGCCGGGCGGCAGCCGGGCAGGGCTGGCAGGGCTCGAGGTGCCGGTAATCGCAGCCGATCTCGGCGACCGTGACGCCCTGGGCCGGGCCTTCCGGGGAGCCGATATCGTCTTCCATGCAGCCGGGGTGGTCTCCATCGCCCGCGGCGGTCTCAGGCGCCTGCGCCAGACGAACGTGGAGGGCACCCGCACCGTCATAGCCGCCTGCCGAGATGCCGGGGTGGGCCGTCTGGTATACACCAGCTCGGTGCATGCCTTCGTGGAGCCGCCCTCAGGTACCGCCCTCACCGAAGGGGCGCCCATCGACCCCGGCCGCTCCCGCGGCGCCTACGACAAGACCAAGGCCGAGGCCACCCTGCTGGTGCTCGAAGCCTGCCGCCAGGGCCTGGACGCGGTCATCGGCTTCCCCTCCGGCATCATAGGCCCCTACGACTTCCGTCCTTCTCACACGGGTGAACTCATCCTGGCCTGCGCGCACGGCCGGCTCAGGGCCTACGTCGATGGAGCCTACAACTTCGTGGACGTCCGCGACGTGGCTCGAGGCTTGATCGCGGCAGCCGAGCGCGGGCGCAGGGGCGAGGGCTACCTCCTTTGCGGGCACGAGATCACGGTGGCCGGCCTCATCGACACGATCGCAGCCGTCACTTCAGTGCCGGCACCCCGACTGAAGGTGCCTCTCGGGTTCGCACGGGCCGTTTCCTCCCTTATCCCCGCCTACTACTGGGTCACCCGGGAACGTCCGCTCTTCACCAGCTACTCCCTCGACGTGGTCTCCTCCAACTACCTCATGAGCCACGAGAAGGCCACCCGCGAACTGGGATTCTCTCCCCGCCCCTTCCGGGAGACCATCGAGGACGCCGTGCGTTGGTTCCGGGGACAGGGGAGGTTGTAAGAACGATGCCGGTGCTCGCGCTCTCAACTCTTGCCTTCATCGTGGGGGCTATCCCCTTCGCGCTTGTCCTCGGACGCCTGCTGCTGCGCGTGGACATACGCCGCTACGGCGACGGCAACCCCGGCGCCGGCAACGCCTGGCGGGCGGGGGGCTGGCGGGTGGGACTGCCCGGCGCCGTGCTCGACTACGGCAAGGGCGCGGCACCATTGGCCATCGCTCAGCTGGGCTTCGGACTCTCCCGGTGGGCACTGGTGCCGATAGCGCTGGCGCCGGTCCTGGGCCATGCCTTCTCCCCCGTTCTCCGAGGACGCGGGGGCAAGGCCATCGCCGCCACGTTCGGGGTCTGGACCGGCCTCGCCCAACTCGCCGGTTTCCTCACCCTCGGCATCGGCATGGGCGTCTTCTGGGGACTGCAGAAGGCAGACGGGTGGTCGGTGGTGGCCGGGTTCGCCGCGTTGCTCGGCTACCTGCTGCTCTTTGCTCCTCACGGGCACTTGTTGGTCATCTGGGCGGCGAACGCCGCTGTGGTCATGTGGAAGCAGAGGCGGGACCTCAGGGAGCCAGCCCGCCTGCGTACCCGGGCACTGCCGAGATAACAGCGACCCGCTCAGGTCCGCGCGGCAGAGCTGCGCCTCGGGCGCTCGGGTGGTACCCTATCCGCCGCCATGCGCTACCACGGTCACGTAATCAGGCCTCCGAGCGAGGCATACAGCCTGATCCTGCAGGTGATGTACGGCTGCTCGCATGGCGATTGCGCTTTCTGCGGCTCCTATCTGGGCAAGCCGTTCCGGGTGCGGCCGTTCTCCGAGGTGGTGGAGGACATCCAAGGCCTGCCCTCCGGGGAGAAGAACCGGGTGAGGCGCGTGTTCCTGGCCGACGGCGACGCCCTGGCCCTGACCACCCGCAGGATGGTGGAACTGCTCGATCTCCTCAGCACCGAGTTCCCCCGGCTGGAGCGGGTCAGCGCGTACGCCAACGCCCATTCGCTTCTGCGACACTCGCCCGAAGACCTGCGTCAGATCCGCGAGCACGGCCTGGCCTTACTCTACCTGGGACTCGAGTCGGGCGACGAACAGACCCTGGCCGACATCGGTAAGGGCGTGACGGTCGTCCAGCAGATCGAGGCGTGCCGCAAGGCCAAGGCAGCCGGTTTCGCCCTGTCCGTGACCGCCATCCTGGGGCTGGCCGGCAGAGACCGTTGGCTCGAGCACGCGCGCGCCACCGGCGAAGCCCTTTCGGCCATCGACCCCGAGTACATCGGGATCCTGTCGCTGATGCTCGAGCCGGGCACCCGCATGACCGAGCAGGTGAACCGGGGCGACTTCAAGCTGGCCGACCCGCTCACGTTGATACGGGAGCTGCGCGAGATCATCGCCACCACCGACGTCACCAACGCGGTGTTCCGCTCCAACCACGCGTCGAACTACCTGTCGGTGGGCGGGACCCTGCCTCAGGACAAGGAGGCGATGGTGGCCTCTCTCGACGCCATCCTCGACGAGCCCGGCCGGGCCCGGCTCAAGCCGGAGGTCTGGCGGGCGCTCTAGAGCCGTGGGGGTGGCGATCCTGGTTGTCGCGCCCACCGGGGTCGCAGCCGCCGGGCACGCCCCGTGGGGTCAGGCCTTTTTCCCTCGCTTTTCGAGAAAAGCCTGCATGCGCTCTCGGCGCTCGTCGTCGAAGCTGAGCGCCCAGAGCGAAGCCTCTATCTCACATCCAGCTTGAGTGTCTGTGTCCTGGCCAGCCCGCACGGCCCGCTTGGTCAGCCGGACGGCGTTCTTGCCGTTCGCGGTGATGGCCCGGGCCATCCGGAGGACCTCGTCATGAAGGTCGTCGTGAGGGACCACCCGGTTGACCAGACCGATGGCTGCCGCTTCCTGGGCGTCGATCATCCGGCCGGTCAGCATAAGCTCTAAGGCCCGCGCCGTCCCCACCGCCCGCGGCAGCCTCTGAGTGCCGCCGAATCCGGGAGTGATGCCCAGTGACACCTCGGGCGCGCTGAACTTGGCCCGGTCGGAGGCGATACGGATATCGCAGGAGAGGACCACCTCCGTTCCGCCCCCCAAGGCGAAGCCCTGCACGGCGGCTATGGTGGGCTGGGGCAGGTTCTCCAGCTTGTCGAACACCCGGTGGGCCCGCGAGGAGAGCGCGTAGGCCTCCGCCGGGGTCATGTTCACCATCTCACCGATATCGGCGCCGGCCACGAACGACTTGTCTCCGGCGCCGGTGACGATGACCGCGCTCACGCTGTCGTCGGCGGCGATCTCGTCAAGCACCTGCTCCAGGTCGATGAAGACCTGGGTGTTCAGCGGGTTGAGGACCTGCGGACGGTCGATGGTGACCGTGCAGATGTCGCCGTCTCGAGAGACCTTCACCAACATCGCCCACCCCCTCGGCAAGGATCGACCTTACAGGTGATCGGGGCCGCCGGGCCGGCTGGTCCCGGCCGGCGGCCCCGCCACTCCTCATCAGTACTCGTAGAAACCGCGCCCCGTTTTGCGCCCCAGATACCCCGCGCGCACCATCTTCTTGAGCAGCGGGCAAGGCCGGTACTTGCTGTCGCCCGTCTCCTTGAAGATGTTCTCGATTATGGCCAGGGTCACGTCCATGCCCACCAGGTCGGCCAGGCGCAGCGGACCCATGGGATGGTTCGCGCCCAACTGCATGGCGGTGTCGATGTCCTCCGCCGTCGCCGTGCCTTCCATGAGCATGAAGGCGGCGTCGTTGATCATGGGGAAGAGCAGCCGGTTGACCACGAACCCGGGAGCCTCGGAGACCGTCACCGGAGTCTTGCCCAGGGAGGTGGCGAACTCCACGCAGGCCTGCACCGTCTCGGCGCTGGTGGCCGCCCCGGCGATGACTTCCACCAACTGCATGGCCGGCGCCGGGTTGAAGAAATGGAGGCCGATGAAGCGGTCGGGGCGGGTGGTGGTCGCCGCCAGCTCGGAGATGCTGAGGCTGGACGTGTTCGAAGCCAGGATGGTCGCGGCTGGGCAGGCCTTGTCCAAGGCTTGGTAGAGAGTGCGTTTCCACTCCATGTTCTCGGCGATGGCCTCGATCACCAGGTCGGCGTCGGCCACTTCGGCCGTCTCCTCGACCTTGACCACCCCTTTGATCTTGGCCACCACCTCGGCCGGTCGGCCGGGCTCCATCTTGCCCTTCTCCACCGCCTTGCCCAGGCCCTTGTCGATGATGCCGAAGCCGCGCTGCACGAACTCGTCGTTGATGTCGCCCAGCACCACGTCGTAGCCGGCCTCGGCCGCCACCTGGGCGATACCGGCGCCCATGGTGCCGGCGCCCACCACCACTATCTTCTTCATGTCGCCGCTCCTGTCGCCGCGCCCCTCGTGTACCCCGCCGTCTACTTCTTGAGGATGACGGCGGCGTTGTTGCCGGCTGCGCCGTAGACCTCGGACATGCCCACTTTGGCGCCCTCCACCTGCCGGGCCCCGCAGACACCCCGTAGCTGGAGCACCATCTCGTAGAGCTGGGCGAAACCCTGAGCCATGGTGGCCTCGCCGAAGCTGGAGAAACCGCCGCTGGGGCAGACCGGGATGCGGCCCCCGATGGCCATGTCACCCCGGTCGAGGCAGGCGCAGGCCTCGCCCTCGCCGCAGAAGTCCATGGTCTCGAAGTACTGCAGCACGTGCCAGGCGCTGTTGTCCGGCAGCTCCACGAAGTCGATGTCCTCAGGCCCGATGCCGGCCTCTTCGTAGGCCCGGTGAGCCGCCACCCAGCTCTCGCTGATGACCGGCACGCCCGGTTTGGGGGTGATGCTCACCACCGGGATGCGGGCGGTGGGGTCGCCGTAGAGGGGGCTGCCCAGGGCAGAGGCGATGATCTCGATGGGCTTGCTGGTGAACTGCTTGGCCTTCTCTTTGGAGCACAGGATGGCCGCACCGGCGCCGTCGCTGGTGGCGCATATCTCATACAGGCGCAGCGGGTCGGTGACCATGGCGGAGCCCAGCACTTCCTCCACCGTGAACTCCCGCTGGTAGCGGGCCTTGGGGTTGAGCTTGCCGTGCCTGCTCAGGGTGGCTTTCACCTTGGCCAGATGCTCCTCGGTGTCCCCGTACTTGGCCATGCGCTTGCGCATCTCCAGGGCCCAGTACACCGGATTGGGCAGGCCCAGGTTCCAGCGGAGCGTGTCGTCGGAGGGCACCGGCTCTTCGTGATACACCGGCAGCGCGGGGAAGAAGCCCTTGGCCGACTTGTCGGAGCTCACAGCCAGGACGATCTCGGCGGCGCCGGAGGCCACGGCCATGGCGGCCACGGTGAGCATGGTGCCGCCGGTGGCGCAGGCGTTGTTGACGTTGACCACCGGGATCCCCCGGTTGCCCATGACCTCTTCGGTGTAGGTCCCGGAGTAGATGCCCTTGCGCCCACCCCAGAGCTGGGAGCCGGAGATGATGAAACCGATGTCCTTCCACTGGACGCCGGCGTCCTTCATGGCTTCGTCGATGGCGTCCTTGGCCATAGCGGTCCACGGCTTCTCGGGGAACTTACCCCAGGGATGAAGCCCCACGCCGATGATCGCAACATCCTTCATTCTCATCACGCCTTTTCGTCTAGCGGTTTGTTCATCATCGCGATCCAGAATGCGTACCTATACCGCCTTGAACTTCCAGGCGATGATATCTTCACCGTTCTTGTTGGTGTAGAGCGTGCCCACAGTCACTTCGACTTCCATGCCAATCTTCACCTCATCGGCCGTCATATCCTCCATCATGCCGATTATGATGATGCCTTCAGGAAACTCCACAGCCGCGCAGACAATGGGCTCATATGGATCTTTCGCCACAAAAGGAGGCGGCGGTGGATAGTTCATGATGGAGAAGTTCTCCACTTTTCCCCGCCGGCTGAGAAGGGTGTCTTCCACCTGTTTTTCCACACAATCGGGGTTATGACAGGTGAACGTCTTCGGAAAGAAGTAGTCTCCACACGACTTGCAGTGCGTGACGATGAGAGCCGGTTTTCCCTCCGACATATCGAACAGATTCTCACCGATGAGCACTTGTTTGGTCTCTCCCACCAAAGCCTCCGTTTCGCTTGCTGATGGATCAGCCGTTCGTCGACACGCGACTACTCACTTGATCACTTGTTTCTCTCTCAGTTCGGCGATCTGCTCCGCGCTGTAGCCGAGGCTCGCCAAGACCTCGGCGGTGTGCTCACCCAGCGCCGGCACGGTGGACCGGATGGACGAGGGTTCCTGCACGAAGCGGATGGGTTGGTTGATGAGACGCAGCTTGCCCACTCCGGGCTGGTCGATCTCGGCGAAGAAGTCGTTGGCCAGCGCTTGGGGGTCTTCTATGACGTCCAGGGGCGAGAGGATGGGGCCGTACATGAGGTCGTTCTCACGCAGGCGGACCTCCCACTCGGCGTAGGTGCGCTTGCGGAACTCCGCCTCCAGCATGGGTTTGAGTTCGCTGCGGTGGGCCTGCCTGTCGGCCGTGGTGGCGAAGCGGGGGTCTTCGGCCAGGTCGGGACGCTCCAGGGCGTTGGTGAACTTGGTCCAGAACGTTCGCCCGGTGGGGTCGGAGGCGGCCGCGTAGCGGTCGCCGGCGGTCAGCTGCAGCCAGCGGCCGTCCTTGGTCTGGTAGGTGTCGTAGAAGGGGTTGTCCGACTTGGCCGGATCGGTGATGCGCAGCGGCACCCCCACCAGGGCGTCCATGATGTCGGCGCCGACCATCCACACGCCCGTGTGGTAGAGGTTGAACTCCACCTTCTGCCCTTCGCCGGTGCGTTCCCGGTGATAGAGGGCGGCGGCGATACCGCCGAAGATCTGCATCGACGAGACTCGGTCGATGATGCCCGGCCGGGAGGTGGGCGGGATGGACCCGGGGACGGTGAGCATGTACTGGATGCCCGAACGGGCCCAGCCGGCGGCGAAGTCGTAGCCGGGCATGTCCTTGTCGGGCCCGGTGGTGCCGTAGGCGGTCACGATGCCGTAGATGATCTTGGGATTGACCTGGGCCAGGGTCTCGTAGTCCATCCCCAGCTTGACCAGGGCTTCCTGCCGGTAGTTGGTGAGGAAGACATCGGCATCCTTGACCATGTCGTAGACGATCTTCTTGCCGGCGTCGTCCTTGAGATTGACAGCGATGGCCCGTTTGCTGCGGTTGTGTAGATAGAACCCGGGGTTCATCTCGCTGCCCCGGAAGGTACGGGATTGGTCGCCGGTGAGCGGCTCCACCTTGACCACGTCGGCCCCGCAGTCACCCATCATGGACGAAGCTGCCGGTATGGCCACCACGTGCCCCACCTCGACGACCTTCACTCCTTCGAGTATGCCCGGCATGCTTACCTCCAGATTCACGTGGTCAGAGTCGGCGGCGGCATCGTCCGATGCCTATCGGCGCACGAAGACGGCGGGCTTGTCGCCCTGTGGCTCATTATACAACAGCGTTGGGCAGGACGGCCCCAATTTTGGTATTTCCGTACCAGATTCTTTGCCAGCCGCGGTCTTCTGTGCGATATCATCGGGCTGGTCCTGCGGAGACTGTTGTCGGGGTCACACTTTGGGGAGGAGCGCTCGATGGCCGCTACGTATGAGTTCATCATCTATGAGAAGACCGCCTCCGTGGCCTGGCTCACGCTCAACCGGCCGGACGCGCTCAACGCGCAGAGCGACGAACTGCGGGCGGAGCTGGTGGACGCCCTGGAGACCGCCTCCAAAGACGACGAGGTCTACGTGGTGGTCATCACGGGCGCGGGCGACAAGGCCTTCAGCGCCGGAGCCGACGTGGCCCAGTACCTCTCCCGGGTCCCCTCCGAGGTGGTCAAGCAGAAATACGTGCTGCGCCCCTTCGAGCTGATCCGCAACATGACCAAACCGGTGGTGGCCATGGTCAACGGTCTGGCCCTGGGCGCGGGCTGCGAGCTCATGATGTCGTGCGACCTCATCATCGCCGCCGACGACGCGCGGGTGGGCCAGACCGAGGTGCGGGTGGGCCTGATGCCGGGAGGCGGAGGCACCCAGGTGCTGCCCCGGTTGGTGGGAGAGAAGAAGGCCAAGGAACTGATCTTCACCGGCAAGATGGTCACCGCCGAGGAGGCGCTGGCCCTGGGCATGATCAACCGGGTGGTGCCCAAGGCCGAGCTGCGGGAGGCTACCGAGGCCCTGGTGCAGGAGCTGTTGCGCAACAGCCCGGCGATCATCGGACTGGCCAAGATCGCCATCAACCGCTCGCTCGAGACGCCGCTGACCGCCGGCATGAGCTACGAGCGCGACCTGTTCGCCCTGGCCTTCGGGTTCGAGGACCAGAAGGAAGGCGCGGCGGCGTTTTTGGAGAAGCGCAGGCCCAGCTACAAGAACAAGTAGCGCCGGCCGGGGCCGCCCGCGACGGACAGGGGGCAGCGCCGCCGCGCCGCCGCCCCGGCTAGCCCGCGGCCCCTGAGGCTGCGGCGGCCCCGGCGGCCCCGGCCGCCAGAAGGCTTTCGACCACCTCCACCACCAAGTCGGCCGGCAGGGACAAGGCCCCTTGTTCCTTCTCGTACTCCCCGGTGTTGATCCCGATCACCCTTGCCTGGGAGTCCACCAAGGGCCCGCCCGAGTTCCCCTGGTCGAGATCGACCGAGCTCTCGATCACCGCGTGCACCCCGCTCAAACCGGGATACTCCACGTTCATGCGATAGGCGGTGACCCTCCCGCTGGTGACCGGGTGCTCGAGGACCTGGGAGTTGCCGATGGCCACCACCCAGTCCCCGACGGCGAGCTCGGACAGATCGGTGCGAAAGACAGCCGGGATGAGCCGCCGCGACTTCACCCGCAGCACGGCGATGTCGCGGGAGGGGTCGCGTCCGACCAAGGTGGCCGACACCACCGATCCTGAGGGCAACCTCACCCTGATGCGCTTGGAGGCCGACCCGTCTTCGCGCTCGACGACGTGGTTGTTGGTGATGATGAGAGCCACCGAGCCGTCCGAGCTGTAGACCACCCCGGTGCCTATCGATTCGACCGTCTTGGTCTTGGTGCTCTCGATCACGGCCATCACACCGACCACGCTGCGCTCGAGTTCCTGCGCGATGGCCTCGGGGTCACCGGCGGGCTCCACGGTGGTTGTGGTAACGGCCGCCGAGGTGGTGGTCGAGCGGGGGATGGTGGTGGTCGGCGCAATCGTCGCCGGCGAAGAGGAGGTCGCGACCGCCGTGCTCGGAGCACGGCTCGACTCGGGGCCGGCGGCAGGCGACAGCGCGCAGCCTGGGGACAAGGCACAGGCCATCCCCAGGCAGATGACCAGTGCGAGCAAGGCGGAGGGGCGAAGACGCATCAACCGGTCCCTGTCTCGGTAGCTAGTGCTCAGGCCGCGCTGCGGACCCTAGCGGAGGGCGTACATGTTGCCGTCGAGACTCCCCACCAGCACCAGACCGCCGGCGACCGCGAGAGGCGACCACACCTCGCCCTCGGTCTTGAACTTCCACCGCTCGGCGCCGGTCTGGGTGTCGAGTGCGTAGAGATAGGTATCGACACTGCCGAAGTAGACGGTGGTATCGGACACCGCGGGCGACGACCATACCACCCCGCCCGTCTTGAACTTCCACTTCTCGGCGCCGGTCTGGGCATCGACGGCGTAGAGAAAGGAGTCGAGGCTACCCACGTACACGACCCCGCCCACCACCGCCGGAGACGACACCACGCCGTCGCCGGTCTTGAAAGTCCACTTGCCCCGGCCGCTCTGGGCGTCGACGGCGTGCAGATAGGTGTCGTAGCTGCCCACGTAGACGACCCCATCGACCACAGCCGGGGTGGACCACACGTCGCCAGCCGTTTGGTAGCGCCACTTCTCATCGCCCGTCTGCGCGTCGAGCGCGTACAGGTAGCCGTCGGCGCTGCCCACGTACACGACCCCGTCGACCACAGCCGGTGACGAGCTGACGTCGTGGCCGCCCTTGAACCGCCACTTCTCCGTGCCGGACTGGGCGTCAAGGGCGTGGACGATCCCGTCGTTGGCGCCGAAATACACCACTCCGCCGGCCACCGCCGGCGACGAGACCACGCCTGCGGCCGCCTCGAACTTCCACTTCTCAGTGCCGGTCTGCAGGTCGAGGGCATGGAGGCTCTTGTCGGCGCTACCGATGTAGACCACGCCTTCAGACACTGCCGGTGAAGACCAGATCACGCTCCCGGTCTCGAACTTCCACTTGAAGGCCCCGCTCACGAGGTCCAACGCGTAGACGTACTTATCGGTGGCCCCGAAACAAGCCACTCCGTCTGCCACCGCCGGGGAAGACCAGGGAAGCGTGCCGGTGTTCTCGCCCGCCTTGAACTTCCAGGCCACGCCGCCGAACGTGGCCGGACCACCGCCGGCATAGACACCGGTGCGGGCCAGGCCGGCCCGAAACATCTCGGCTCCCACCGCAGGTACCAGAGTGGTGCCGGTCGTCTGGGTGGTCGAGGTGGTCGTCAGGGTGGTGCCGGTCGACTGGGTGGCGGAGCTGGGCGCCTCGAAGAGGGCGCAGCCCGAGAGACCCAGCGTCAGGGCGGTCAGGAGCACGAGCACGGCGGCGAGTGCGGCCGTCTTCACGAGCTTCATCGGGATGGATACCTCCTCTGCGAGCCTGCCGGCCGCGAAGAGCGGCCCGGTCTCGAGTCTGTCGGGTCCTACAGTACCATCCGCAGCCCGAACTGCCCGCGTCAGGGCCGGTGGCCGCCGGCGCGACAGGCGGCCACGCTACTCGACCGCCGGCCGGGCCGGCGGGCCGATCCACGCGCTCAAGGGGAGCGCCGGCGGTCCCGCCCGAACACGTCGACCCCGCTCAGCGTCCCTGGAGCCAGCCGCTGGGGGAAGAACAACAGGCTCTTGATCTTGATAGAGCCGTCTTGGTCCTGCACCAATCGGTATCGTGACATCCCCCGCTCTTCGGTCAGCACCCGCCCTGTCGCCCGGTCGATGAACTCGAACTTGATGAGCGCGTACACGACCTGCGCGCGCTCATCCACGGCGATGTCCTCCGGCGTCAGCCGCTCGAAGCTGGAGGGATGGGAGAGATCGAACTCGACGAAGGCATCGGCGCCCCGGTACACAACCGGTTCCGCCAGTCCCACATAGCCGGTGAAGACGAAATCCGGGCTGTAGTACTCGTACATGCGGTGGGCGCCGGTGGGGTCCTGCCCCTGATCGCTGTAGGCGGGGAAGTACTCCCGCATGAAGGCCACCATCTCTTCGTACCCGAGTGCCATGACCAGCCTCCTCGTGCGCGGGCGTGCGCGCGGGCGTGCGCGCGGCCGTCAACCGGCCAGATAGTCCACCGCGTTCTCTCCGGCGATGCGCCCCCCGTTGAGGGCGAACCCGACCAGGTGTCCGGTCAGGTGGTAGTCGTAGGTCTCGGCCTCCCAGCCTCCGGTGACCACCCCGGCGGCGTACAAGCCGGGGATGGGGGCGCCGGCGGTGTCGATCACCTGCATCCTCTCGTCGATCTTGATGCCGCCGATGGTGTCGCAGATGTGCACGTGCCCCTTGATCGCGTAGAAGGGAGGGGTGCGCAGAGGCCGCAGGTACTTGCGCTCCTTGCTGAAGAGGGCGTCGTGACCATGGTCGCAGGCCAGGTTGTACTCAGCGATGGCGGCCGAAAGGACGGCTGGGTCGGCGCCGACCCAGCCGGCGATCTCGTCCCACGAACCCGCGACCTTGACCGTCTCGTGGGGTTTGCGCAACTCCCGCTCCAGGCCGGGCAACGGGATGTGGGTGATGTAGGTGTCGGGCGGGAACCAGCCCGGGGCCATCTGGTTGTAGATCCCCTCGGCTTCCTTGGCCCGCACGAGCGCGGTGTCCAGCAGCGTGAAGGAGACGCCTCCCGGCTGGCGGGCCACAGCGTGCCCATACGCGAAGAACTGAAGGATATAGCCCTCGTCTATGTAGCGCCTGCCCCCCCGGTTCACCCAGACGGTGTCGGGCTCCAGGCACAGGGGCATGAGTGTCAGCCGGAGCGGACGGCCGTGGGCATCGGTGGCGCCGTCGATGTCCAGGAGCTCTTTGGAGGACCGGGGGGCGGAGCTGGGGCCGTGCAGGTTGAGCGAACCCAGCCCGGCGCTCGCCGCTCCCGCCTCCAAGGCCAAGAGGATCCCGTCCCCGGTGTTGGCGGGTGGGCCGTCGTAACTCATGCTCTCATGGTAGTGGGGGTAGTAGCGCCGCAGCATCTCCGGGTTGTTCCCGTAACCCCCGGTGGAGATGATGACGGTCTTGGCCGCGATACGGACCTCCTCCCCCGCTCGGGTCTGGGCCACCACTCCGGCCACCTTCCCGTCGGCAGCCCGCAGGATCCGGGTGGCCCGGGTTCGGGTGAGGAGGGTGGCGCCCAGGTCTTCCGCACTCTTGCGCAGGATGCGGCACAGCTCCACCCCGCGGCCTTTGATGGCATGCCTGATCAAGGGCGCCTGGTTGGGATACATGGGCAGCAACTCTAGGCCTAGTCCTTTGTCTTCCAGCCAGCGGATGGTGTCGGCCGACCGGTCGATGAAGGCACGCACGATCCGAGGGTCCACCGTCCAGTGGGTCCACTCCATGTGCTTCTTGAAGATGTCGTCGCGCGAGGTATCGAACCAGGCCCGCTTCTGGACCGGACTCTCGACGGCGAAGATATCGTGGGCCATGGCGGTGCTGCCCCCGGGGGCGCCCGCTTTCTCCAACAAGAGAACGCTCGGGCAGCCCGTCTCGAGAGCGGCGGTCGCCGCCGCCATCCCCGCCCCGCCGGCCCCCACGATCACCAGGTCGGCCTGCAGATCCTTCGGTGCCGCCGCTTGAGTAGGACTCATGGCCGCCACGCCGTCCCTCCCTCCAAGGCTGGGGGCGGGCGCAGGCGCACGCCTGCGCCCGCCCCCAGCGCCACCCACCCACACGGATGCACCTGGGGTATCCCCATCACCGGGTTGGATTCGGTGGGGGCGAGCGCGGCCAGGACCATGTACCACCCCAGGGGGTAGTTGGACAATGCCGGCCCGATCTTGCTCTCGATCTGGCTCTCCGGCGCCATGGTGAGGGCGAAGTACTTCTCATCGACCGCCCTCGCCGCCTGCTCTTCGGTCCAAGCGCCGACGGCCTTCCACGCCTCCGGGTTCATGGGGCTGAACTTGCAGAAGATCTCGGTCTTGCCCAGGTGGCCGTGTTCGACCCCCCAGCCGAAGAAGCCTCCGCCGTCATCGGCGATCAGGCCCTTCTCGATGAGCGGCAGCTTGGCTTTGCCGGCACCGACCGCCCACCTGATGGTCAGGTCGCGCTGGCCCATGATGGGTATGGACTTGAAGTTCCCGCCGGGCCGGAAGGTCTCCCGGATGGAGGCGCTGATGCGGGTACACTGGGTGAGCAGGATCCCCTCAATCTCGGGGGCCTCCACCGACTTCAGAGACATCCCGTCGTTCTCGGCCACGATGGTCTCGAGCACCTTCTTCTTGTATTCGAAGTCATCCGGCGAGTTGCCCGCGATGATGACGAAGAAGCCCGGTCCCTGCACCTCTTGGGAGAGGCGGTGGAACATGGCTTCGTCTTCTTCGTTGGAGGTGGTGATGTTGGCGGCCACCATGGCGGCGTTGAAGCCCATCAGCTCCATGGCGATCTCGGCTTCGCCGATCTTGATCTCGGCCTGCCACATCTGGTCCAGGGTGGGGAAGCTGTAGTAGCGGGCCATCATGTTGACAGGCTTCTCGGCCAGCAGGTACCGGGGCGAGTTCCCGGCCAGCGAGTAGCGCACCGGCCCCGGCCAGTGGTAGAGCTTCATGGCGACCTTCGTGAAGACGCCCGGGGTACAGCTGGGCGGCACCACGCTCGAAACCAGAGAGCGCAGCGAAGGGCCCGGCCCGTCCCCGCAGAACCACTCGTCCACCGCGCCCAACGACCCCATCCGCACCAGTTCGCCGTCGGGGGTCACCCACTCCACGGCCAGGTGGTTACGGTCGTCGGCGCCCATCGACTGGTCCAGATGGCCGTGGCCGCGCAGCATGGCCGAGCACTGCGATCCCGCCCCTTTCATGTTGGTGTTGAGGCCTCGTTTGAACAACTCGGCCTGCAACTGGGCGGAGATCACGTACGGCTCCACCACCGCGTACATGTTCTTTTCGTTGATCTCGATGATCCTGTTCATGCGACGCAGGTCGAGCAGGATGAGCCCCGGCGGGAAGAACCCCGTCCAACCCGTGCATATAGGCCTGAACTTGAGCTTGAACTTGTTGCACAGCCGCACCACCGCCTGCACCTCGGCTGTGTCCTTGGGCAGGACCACGGCGGCGAACTCGGTCTGGAAATAGGCGGGCATCATCGCCGGGTCGTCGCAGATGTTCTCCTCGCCTACGACCCCGGCGAAGGCGGTATAGATATCCTTATCTAGAGCCAAGACCTATCACCCTCCTTTCTAGACGGCCTGGTCGACCAGCTCGACGATGTCGTACACCTTGAGGCCGCCACCGTTCTTGGCGATGACCTGCGCGAACAGCTTCTCGCTCCAGGGCGAGGCGGTGGCGATGGCCTCGGCGCCGGTGGAGGCCGCCTCTGCGACCCTCTCAGCCGCCGTCCATTCCGCGAAGGCGGGATTGGAGTCGATCACTCCGCCGCAGGAGCCGCCGCACCAGGCATACTCTTTGATCCTGTCCATCTCGGTGAGGGTCACCCCCGGCAGGCCGGCCAGGACTGTGCGCGGAGGCTCATACACTCCGTTGGTGCCGCGCCGGTAGGGTTTGGGCGGATCGAACACGAACCTGTCGCCCGGGATCTTGGTCCCTTCCCAGTGGATCCAGGGCTCGCCCAGCCTGCCCAGATGGCAGGGGTCATGGTAGGTGACGCTGAGCTCCACCGACCGCTCGGGCTTGAGCCTGCCCTGCTTTAGCAGTCGCTCGATCATCTGAGTGGTGTGCAGCACTTCCAGGCCGCCCTTGAGGCCGAACCGGTCGTACAGGACGTTGTATACCTGGTAGCAGACGGCGCAGCTGGTCACCAGGGTCTTGGCGCCGGACTGCCTGATCACTTCCATGCTCTTGGTCGCCTGGGCCAAGAAGTCGGCCTGATGCCCCATCTCGTAGGCCCGGCCGCCGCAGCAGGTCTCGGCGTCGCCCGCGATGCCGAAGGCCACCCCGCCCTTCTGGAGGACCCGGGCCGTAGCCTTGGCCAATCTCTGCAGGTCCTTGTCGTAGCTGGTCAGACAGCCCACGTGGTAGAGGACCTCCACTTTCTCCTGGCCGGCGTCGACGAGGCCCAAGCCGCGGGCCCAATCACCCCGCTTGCCCCCTTCGGTGGGCACCATGCTGCCCGTGGCCCGCATCCTCGCCACCACCTTCTCCAGCTCCGGATGGGGATGGCCGTCCTCGACCGCCTTGATCCGTATCTCCTGGATGGGCCTGAGCACCTCCATGTCCATCCCGTACTTGCAGGAGACGTCGCAGGCCCCGCACAGGTGGCAGTTATAGATGCTGTCGAGGAAGCGGGGGACGTACTTGAACCCGTTCTTCAACCCGGCGGCGCCCATGTTCAGCCGGCCGCCGCCCGCGTAGAAGTGGAAGTTGTACCGCGATATGCTGGGGCACACGTTGGCGTGCTTGTACCCTTTCACCTGCTGCAGGGGCACGAACTTACAAGCCGAGCACCGGCAGCACATGTTCATATCGCCGGCATACTCTTCTAATGCCATGTTGCTCCTTCCTGTCCCCGCCCTAGAAGCAGAGCTTGCCGGGGTTCATGACATCGGTCGGGTCGAAGATCCGCTTCAACTTCTTGAGCACTTCCACGCCGGCCGCGTCACGGTTCATGATCATCCGGGCCGTCTCGCCGTAGGGCCGGGAGAAGAAGGCACCGTTGTCCATGAGGGTCTTGGTGGCGGTGAGCGTGAGCTCGCGCACCCGCCGCGCCTCCCCGGCATCGGCGGGATCGTAGAACAGGTTGAACTCGCAGTGGTAGCTCGTCCCCTGCACTGCCGGCTGGACGTAGACGCCCCGATCCGCCACCGGATAGCCGGCCGCGGCCGCCAGGCCGTCCATCACTCCGATCAAATGCTCCAGGCGGTCGACAGTGGCCAAGAAGAACAGGTCTTCACAGGCCCCCTTGTAACGGAGCTTCCAGTAGGGGTCGGTGGAGGGGCGCTGGACCGCCTTGAGGATATCCCGTGCGGCCAGACCGGCGATGGACTTGGCCGCTTCCAATCCCAGACGCTGGTTGAGGGCGGCGATGTCCTTGATGTTGACGCTCACCCTCTCTTCCGGGTAATAGTCGTATCCGGCCACCGTGTAGAAGAGGGTCCAGGCCGGCAGGGCGCCTCTGAGGCGGACGAAGTCACCCGGCCATCCGTCGGCGAACATGGCGGCCAGATCGGTGGCCGAGAGCACGAAGCACTCATTGACCATACGCAGCCGGATGAGCCAGTCGGCCAGCTCCAGGACCGGAGCCAATCGCGCCGAACCGACCACGAACGGCTCCTGCACTTTGGGCAGCAGTTCACAGCGGAGGGACGCCCAGGTGACGATCCCCATGGTGCCCTGCGCCCCCTGCACCAGCCGGTGCCAAGCGGCCACATGCGGGCCGTATGGGGCCTTCTGTACGCCCCCCACCTGCCACTGTTCCTCGACCGTGCCCGGCCCGGCCGCCTGGCCGGTCCGGAAGTCGTCCCCGGTGCCGAAGACCACCTCGACACAGGCGACCGGGTCGGAGATGTCCCACTGGTAGGAGGGCATGACCACCGGTTCACGCTCGAGCACGCTGCCCACCACGCTTTTGGTGGCCCGGGGCAACAACGGCATGTTGGGCCTGATGCCCTCCTTCTCCGCCGCGGGGATCAGCTCGCCGAAGGTCACCCCCGGCTCCACCATGGCCACCCGGCGAGCCCGGTCGACGAAGACTATCTTCTTCATCTCGCTCAGGTCGACCACCACGGCTCCCCCGATGCCGGGCACGGTGTCACCCCGGAAGTGAGGCGGGCCGGAGCTCACCGGCACCAGCGGGGTCTCGGTCTGGCCGGCCAGGCCCACCAGCCGCTTCACCTCCGCGGCCGAATGCGCCTTGACCACGTACGCCGGCCGCGTCTGGTTGACAAAGCTCATGTCCTTCGAGTACGCGTTCAACGTCGCCGGGTCGTCGGCGACGTTCGCACTCCCCACTATCTCTATGAGCTTGCTCTTGTCGATCATCGTCTCTTCCCTGCCTCCTTTGTGGCCGGCGTTTCTCCAGCGTCACACGACCCTTTCGCCCGGCGCCGCGGCGCCGGGCTGCAGACGGTAGGTGCTGAGTGGGATGGGCATGGTGGAAAGCCGGGGACCGTCATCCCCCCGCTCCACGTTGATCCACTTGAACCAGTTCTCGTCGTCGCGCTGGGGAAAGTCCTCCCGCAGGTGCTGGGCCCGGCTCTCCCGGCGCATCAGGGCCGCCCTCAGGGTGAACTCGGCGGCCATGAGCACGCTCTCGGCCGAGTGGTAGCGGGCGAGGTCGTGGAAGTCGCGAGCCCCCACCCGCTGCAGCCTCTCCCGCGCGTCGGCCAGGATTCCGAGGGCCTCGTTCATGCGCCCGGCTTCGCGGACCCGGTTGTACTTCATGGGCACGATGGCTTCATGGACCCGGTAGGTGACCTCAGCGGCGTCGACCTCTCCCGCCCGCTTCATGGGAGCCAGCACCCGGGCGAGGACCTCGTCAGCGTAGGCTTGGTCAAGCGCGTGCAGCGGGGTGCTTAGCGCGTAGACCCCGGCGTCCTCCCCCGCGACGAACCCGGTGATGGCGGCCGACTGCACCCCCAGCCCAGCCTGACTACCACCCCCGTTGGTCCAACAGTTGCTGCAGGCGCCGCCCGCCGCCCACAAGCCGGGCAGGGGGGTCCGTCCGTGGATGTCGATGCGCAGGCCGCCGCCGCTGTAGAGGTAGCGCGGCCACATCTCCATCCTCTCCCGGGAGGGGTCGATGCCGCACTTCTCCTTGAGCAGCCGCATGGTGTCGTTCGCCATGAGGTGCGTGAGCTCGGGCACGATGTCGTCGCCGCACCAGGCGATCTGGACGTCGGTCAGCCCTTGAAGATTGAGGTAGATGGGCCCCCGGCCGGCCTTGACCTCTTCGTACATGGCGTGGATGACCCGGGGGTCGAAGGTGTAGACGGCGTGCTCGCCCTCCATGAGCTCGGGGTAGTACTTGCCCATGATCTTCTCGCCCAGGGCGTTCTCCAGGTACAGGTAGAAGTGGATGCCCATGAGCTCCTTGCCGAGGATCTTGATGCCCCACACGTACATGCTGTTGAACTCGGCGTTGGTGATCTGAGCCCCCGCCCGGTAGCCCATGGCTGGCCCTTCGCCCAGCACCGAGGCGTAGGTCTTCTCATGCAGATAGCCGCAGTTGCCGGTGGCGACGATGACCGCTTTGGCGTTGAACAGGTAGACGCGCTCGTCGACGAGCCCCAGGGCGACGGCGCCGACCACCTGGTCGCCGTTCTTGAGCAGGTCGACGGCGAAGATCTTGTCCATCATCCGGACTCCGCGGGCGGCCGCAGTCCGCCTGAGGGCCACCAGCGACTTGGGAGCGTCGAACAGGGTGACGTTGGTAGGGCCCCAGGAGAGGATGTCGATCTCTCCGTCCTTCTTGAGGAAGGTGAGACCCATGCCGGCCAGTTCCCTGGTCGACTCGTGCATACGGCTGCCGAAGAGGTGGGTCCACTCCTGGTTGTTGAAGAAGTGGCTCTGCCTGGTGACCTTCTCCACCCACTGGTCGACTTTGTCCGGGTACACGTAGGCCAGGATCCCGCCACCGATGGGCACCTGGCCGTTGTAGCCGATGCCGCACTTGTCGATCATGAGCACATCGGCGCCGCTCTCCCGGGCTTTGAGGGCGGCGCACATCCCGGCGCCGCCGGCCCCGAGCACGAGCACATCGGCGGTCATGACCGTCGGCGTCAGTCCCGGGTGCTTTGTCGAGCCTGCGGCTTTCGCCGGACCCGCTGCATCCATGCCACCCTCCCTCAGTACGGTGAGACCATCTCGCCCCGGGCCCGCTCGGGCGATACGTCGAAGCAGCCCGCCGGACAGAACGACTCACACCCCCAGCAGGCCACGCAATCCAGCGGATAGCGCACCACCGCCCTGCCGTCGGTCTCGTCCATCCGCAGCACGTCCATGGGGCAGGCGGCCACGCAGATGCCGCAGCCTGTGCACGCCTCCCGGTCGAAGTCTCGGATCGCCATGCTCTTTATTCCTTCCCCTTGGCGGCTCTAGAACGTGGTCAGCCTGATCCACTGCCCGACCATGTAGCTGCACACGTCGGAGGCCAAGAAGGCCACCGCCGGCGCCACGTCCTCCGGCGTGCAGAAACGCTTGAGGGCCGACATCCGGCGGAAACCCTCCTTGTGCTCTTCGGGGGTCTTGAGGTTCAGCCCGGTCTCCCCCAGGCCGGGCGCGATGCCGTTGACGATGATCCCCAGGGGAGCGACCTCCAGGGCCAGGGAGTGAGTGAAGGCTTCCACTCCCGCCTTGGCCGCCCCGTAGGTGGATACGGCGGGCAGGCCCTGACCGCCCGACGTGTTGACGATCCGTCCGTATCCGCGCTCGATCATGTGGGGCAGGACGGCTTGGGCCATGTTCATCTGCCCGTAGAGGTTGACCCCTATGTCCAGGTCCCAGTCCGCCTTGGTCTTTTCCAGGAAGGGCTTGTCCTGGCTGCTCGCGCCGGCGTTGTTCACCAGGATGTCGATGCGGCCGAACCGGGCCACAGCCTTCCGCACCATGGCGTCCACCGAGGCCCGGTCGGCGACATCCACTCCTACCGCCAGCGCCTGCCGGCCGATCCCGCGCACCAGTCCCGCGGTCTCCTCAGCCCAAGCCAGGTCGAGGTCGGCGGAGACGATGTCGCAGCCCTCTTCGGCCAATGTGGTGGCGATGGCCCGTCCGAAACCGATGGGACTGCCGCTCCCGGTGACCAACGCCACCTTGTCCTTGAGTCTCAGGTCCACTGTGCCTCCTTTCCGCGGAGCGGCCCTGGTTCAGTACGCGCCGAACTCCCTGGTCGCGTCCGCCCAGACCTTGACCAGGGCCGGATCGCTCCCCGCCAACTCCCCCACCGCAGTGCACATCATGAAGCCGCCGCCTCTGCCCACTTCCTCGCACAGGCGCTTGGTGCGGGCACGGACCGCTTCGGCCGGCCCCGCCTTCAGCAGCGAGTTGGGCATACCCCCCACGATGCACATGGTGTCTCCGACGATCTCCTTGACCTTGAAGATGTCGCTGGCCTGGAACCAGCCCACCGTCTTGCCCTTGGGTAACTCGGTCAGGTACTCCAGCCGCTGGTCCCAGCAACCCTCGTAGAACACGATCGGGGTGATCCCGTTGTCCACCAAGGCCACCAGGATGTCCTTGAGCTGCCTCCAGTACAGGGTCTCGAACTGTTTGAGCGACATGAAGCCGTCGGACCCTCGATGGAGGGGCAGGAAAGCCCGGGTGATGCCGGTGGCCTTGCAGGTGTCGATCGCGTACTGGAGTTCGAAGCGAGCTATCTTGTCCTGGGCGGCGATGAGCTTCTCCGGCTGCTTGATGACGTCGAGCATGATGCCGCGCATCCCCCGGAGGGCGTCCGACATGGCGTCGAAGGGGGCGGTGATGGTGGGTCCCATTATGAACCCGTCGGGGAAGCCGAGGGCGGCCATGCGCTCGTGGTTCTTCTGCAGGCGTTCCATCCCGGCGGCCACCGCCTGCGCCGCCTTGGCGAAAGCCCGGAACGATTCGCCCAGGCGCCCGGAGACGAAGCCCCCGGTGGACCCCAGGTAGTAGCTCCCGAAGACGAAGAGGCTGAGCGGCGGCATCTCGGCGAACCCCTCCAGCTTCGCGAAGGCCCGGGGCAGGTAGGTTCGGATGACCCAGTCGGTGGGGTCGTCCAAGAAGGCGTCATACTCCTCGGCCCGCATGAACTCGCTTTCCACGAACTGATACTGGGTCTGTTCGTCCACCCCGTGGCCGGGCCACACGGTCATGCGGTCGCCCAGGATGAGGTGGGGGGCGGGATCGGCGGGCATGGGACCATGGATGGAATCGGGCTGGTACTCGAGCGCGGCCTTCTCCAGCAGGTCTTGAGCGAGGTCGGGGTCCTCCAGCAGCCTCTGTCTGGTGATGCCCCCCAGATCGGCCAGCATGTATCCGATGGACATGATCAGGGGCACTCTGTCCGGCTGCTCCAACCGCATCGCCGCGGCGATGCGCCGGGCCCGCTCCTCTCCGAGTCTCTCGGGCTGGCTAGGCATTCTCGATCACTCCCCCTGGTCCGGCACTGCGTCTGGGCGGCTCCCCTACTGGGGTAGCCAACACTAGTAGCATATACTAGTAGTGCTTACTACTCTCCGCGTCAAGAGGCTTCGTCCTCAACATGCTTCGTACGAGGCCCCTCTGGGAAAAAGCGCCCGCCGCCGTCCCCGCCCCGCGGGTCAGGTCGGTCCGGCACCCGCACCGGCGGAGACCGGCTCCGTGGCCGGCGCGGCTTCCCCCGCGGCCGCCGCCGCCGCGCAGCGGGCGGCGGCCGGATCCACGGCGATCTCCTCCAGGATGGACTCGAACCGCCGGGTGGA
>CAYNPL010000021.1:0-42825 GCA_964399135.1 uncultured Gaiellales bacterium | reverse complement strand
CTTGATCCGGTTCATCTCGCTCACGATGGTGTCGAGCGCCTCGTCCCAGGAGATGCGCACGTACTTGCTCTTGCCCCGGTTCTGGGTGTTGCGTCCACCCGGGCCGGTGGAGCCGGGAGCACCGCTCGGGTCCCAGTCCACCCTCTTCATGGGGTAGCGGATACGCGCCGGGGAATAGACCCGCTTCTTGTACGCGATGGAATAGGGCGGAATGAGGGTCTTCATGCTCGGCTCGAAGACCGACCCCCGCACTTCCATCCTCCAGGGGTTCATGTGCTTCTCGGGATCATACTTCCAGTCGTAGTGCATCGGGCGGATGCGGATGATCTTGCCGTCCTTGACATCGACCATGGACGCGTTGGACCCGTTCTCGGGCACTCCGCACCAGCTGATGTCGCGCACCAGCGTCTTCTCGCCCGATTTGCCGTTAGGCGCTCGGTCTTCTGCCATCCTACCTCCTTCACCTCTTTGCTATTCCGTCTAATGGAATAGCTATTCCGCTATTGGGAGTACTACTACTATGGCACGAATCGGCCCTCCGAGTCAATGCTGGGAGGCGGTCTTGCCCCCGAAGATGGAGGTCATGGCCGCGGCGGTCTGCTTGAGCGACCGAGTGTTCCTCTCCCTTGCTTCGGGACCGAAGCGGTCGGAAGGGGCCACCACGGTGAGGACCGCCCACACATCTCCTTCCGGCCCTACCACCGGCGCCGAGACGGCGCACACTCCCAGGTCCTGCTCTTCCAGGTCGTAGGCCACTCCTTCCACCGCCGCCCGGTCAAGCATGGCCGCCAACTCGGCAGGGTCGGTGGTCGTGTGGGGCGTCAACTTGAGCTGAGGCTCCCGCAGAAGGCGGGCCCGCTCCTCCCGAGGCCGGGTGGCCACCCACATCCGCACCGCGGAGTTCGCCATATTGCGGAGGGTGCGGCCGATGGGTAGATTGGGCTTGAACGGGTGGGAGGTAGCCACCTGGTCGACCACTACGGCCCCCTGGGCGCTCTCCACCGTCAGCTCGACCGTCTCCCCAGTGCTCTTGGCCAGTTCCTCCAGGAAAGGATGGGTGGAGCGGGCGAAGCCCACGTACGAAAGGGCCAGGTAGGCTCCCGGGATCATGGCCCGGCCTAGGTGGTAGCGTTCGCTTTCCTGGTCGAACGCCACGTACTCCTTCCACTCCAGGGTGCGCAGCATCCGGTAGGCGGTGGTGCGGGAGATCCCGGTGCGGGCGCAGATGTCCTGCAGACTCCAGTCCGGGTGCTCCACGTCGAACAACGCCAGGATGGTGAGGCCGCGAGCCAGCGCCTGCACGTAGAGCCCGCTCTCCTCCTCCGAGCGGCCCTGCAACGACGATCGTGGACGGCCTCCGACTCGCGCCATGTCGTCTCCCCGAAAGCTAAGGTCAGTGTGGTCTCGCCTAGAGTGTAGCTCGCAGAAGCCGGTGTGGAAGACCCTGCCAGAAGGGCCGGCCGGAGCAGCGGCCGGTAGGCGCCGGGGCGACAGGCGGACGAGGGCGGGGGACCGGGCGGGCAGGCCTCTCCCCTCCCCTACGCACCGGGGCCCGCCGCGAGGCGGGCCCCGGTGCTGCCCTACTTCGACGGCCGGTCGAGCGGGCCGGCTGTGCGCTGCCCGCTCAGACCTTCTGCAGCAGGATCAGGCCCAGGTTGAGGCTCTCCGGCAGGGTGACGGTCGTGGTGAACGGCTTGTAGCCGGCCGCCTCGATGGTCACGGTGTATTCAGCTCCCGGCTCCAGCCGGTCGACGAGGAACTCCCCGTAGTTGTTGGTCGCGCCCTCGCCCGCGACGGTGGTGCCGCCCCGCACCGTGACCTCGGCTCCCTCGGCCACCTCGTCGGTGTCCTGGTAGGCCACGCTGCCGGAGACGAACACCTTGTCCCACCGGTGCAGGTTCTTGTACCAGACGCGGGGTTCGGTGCCCAAATCGGCTTTGAAGGCCCGCAGCTCCTCGGCCGCGGCCATGGCCGCCATATCGGCGTCTTCGGCCATCACTAAGCGGATGGCGCCGGTCGGGCATACCTGCGAGCAGCGGGTCTCGGTCCACCCGTCTTCCAGGAGGTGCACGCAGCCCGTGCACTTCTGGGCCACCTCGGCTTCCTCGTTCCAGTAGATGGCGCCGTAGGGGCAGGTGTCGACTATCTCAGGGCGCCCCTTGGCTTTGACGGGGTCGATGATCACCAGTCCGTCGTCGCGCTTGTAGACGGCCTTGTCGGCGGTGACGCAGGGGGCGTTGTCGCAATGCATGCACGGCAAGGGCAGATAGCCCGTCTGCACGATGGGGTACTGGCCGCGCTCTTTGCGTTCGATGTTCATCCAGCGATGGCCCGACCAAGGCTGGGCCACGGAATATGGGAGGAAGTCGTTGCCGACGAACTCGTCCCTGTCCGCCAAGAAGCAGTCATTGCAGTCGTGGCAGCGGGCGAGGTCGATCACGAGGTTCCATTTCTTCATTTGGCAGCTCCCTCCCATCTCTCCACCTGGATGAGGCACGAGTTGTTGGCCATCCCGGTGGACGTCGGCGTCACATAGCGTTTAGGCGCGAGGATATTGACACATCCTGAGGTATCCGGCGAGTAGCCGGGCTCACCCAGGGGTAGGTAGTCCGCGCACGACTCGTAGGAGTGGACCGTTCCCGGCGGCACCCGCTCGGTCACCCACGCGGCCAGAATGACCTCGCCTCGATCGTTGAAGGCCCGGATGAGGTCGCCGCTCTTGATGCCCCGCGCCTGGGCGTCCTTGGCGTTGATCCGCATCACCCAGTACTTGTGGCCGTCGATCAGGACGCGGTGGTCCTTGACGTCGTTCAACCAACTCTCCTTGGCGTCACCCATGGTGTGGAAGGAGAAGCGCGGATGCGGGGAGACCATCTGCAACGGGTACTTGCTGTAGCTGGGGGTGCGGTGGCCCTCCCACGACGGTATGTACTGCGGCCCCATGACGGGCCGCTCGGGGTCGATATTACCGCCTTCCTCGAAGCGCTTGAGGCTGCTCGACACGAACTCGATCTTGCCGGTGCTGGTCTGCAGGCCCTTCAGAGCCACGGTGTCAGCCGGGTGTGGACCCCAGTCGGGCGTGTCCTTCTCCCGGCCTTCGGCGAACCAGCGCATGGCCGGGGTCGACTTGTGATCCTTGGGGAAGGGGATGACGACGTAGCCCTTCTTCTCGAACTCCTCCCAGGTGATGATCTTGGGCAGGTCGGTGGCGTAGAAGTACTTCTTGACCCACTGGTACTCGTCCAGGCCGCCCATGGTGAAGATCTTGCCTATGCCCAGACGTTCGGCGAACAGGCGGAAGATCTCGTAGTCGGACTTGGACTCCCCGAGCGGTTCGATGCACTTCTTCTGGAGGACAACCATGCGGTGGTTGACCTGGGCCCCTGTGTGCGGGATGTAGCCGGAGCAGTTGGCGAACTCACTGATGTCCCAGCGCTCGAAGTTCGTGCAGGCGGGCAGGATGATGTCGGCGAAGCGGGCCTCGCCCTCGAACCAGATGCACTGGTTGACCACCATGCCGATCTTGCCTTCCCGGTAGGCTCTCACGTAGCGGTTGGTCTCGGTCATGGTGCCGATGAAGGACGTGCCGTACTTCCAGTACATCTGCACGTGCGGGTACCCGGGGGCCGGGTATTCGTACTTCTGCAACTGGGACTCGATGGAGGAGCCGCAGAAGCCTTTGCCGTGCCAGTGCACCTTCTCGTGCATCATAGCTTCGGGGATGTTGAGGCGGGGGACGGTCTGCCCCTCGGTGGAGTGATGGGCGGTCCTGGTGGCGCCCCGGCCGCCCGCGAACATCCGATAAACGAACTCGTATCCGGCCGCTGAGTTGTCGACGTCGCCGGAGATGCCGCCCTCGGCGTAGCCGGGGAAGAAGAAGTCCTCGTCGCTGGGAGCGCCCTGTGAGGTACCCCAGATGTTGGTGCCCGGCTTGCCGTAGCCCTGCATGGCGGCCAACGCGATCATGGTGCGGGCCCACTCGTTGCCGGTGGCCGCACGGCAGGCGCCGCCCCAGCCGCCCAAGCCGCCGGCAGCCAGCATAGTCTTCTTGCTCCCCCACTCCCGGGCTAGGGCGCGGATCTCGCGGGCAGGGACGCCGGACTCGATCTCGGCCCATTCCGGGGTCTTGGCCACCCCATCGGTCTTGCCCAGCACGTAGTCCTTCCACTCGTCGAAGCCGTGGGTGCGAGCGGCCACGTAGTCCTTGTCATAGAGGTCTTCGGTCAGCCAGGTGAAGGCGATGGCCAGACCGAAAGCCACGTCGGTTCCCAGGCGAGGAGCGAACCACTTGTCGCAGAACAGGGCGGCCGTGGGATTGTAGTACGGGTCCACGAACACCATCTTCACGCCCAGCTCCTTGAGCCAGTACCGGCGCGGGGTGCTCTCGAAGGCCGAATAGATGCCTCCCCCCGTGGTCTCCGGGTCGGCCGACCAGAACACCACCATCTCGGTGTGCTTGAGGGCGTCCTCCAATAGGTCGTACTGCTCGGGGATGCCCAGGCGGTGACTGTTGCCCCACATGTGCATGCCGCCCCAGTGCCAGCCCTCCCAGCTGTCGGGATTGTGCTCGCCGTAGGTGAAGCCCACCAGGTTCATGAAGCGGAAGTAGGCGCTGTGCCGGTAGCCTACATTCCCCCACAGGTGGTGCGATCCCGGAGTGGAGAGGATGGCGGCGGGGCCTACCTCGCGCTTGACCCGCACGATCTCATCGCAGACGATGTCGAGGGCTTCGTCCCAGGAGATGGGCTCGTAGCCGGAGACGCCGCGGTTCTGGATGTTGCGTTCGCCTTTGGGGTCGAAATCCACCCTCTTGAGAGGCGTCAAGACGCGTTTCGGTGAATAGACCATGGATCTCTGTGCCACCGCGTGGGGCGAGAGAGTGGTCCGGCGAGGAGGTTTGAACGTACGGCCCCTGGCCTCGATGGTCCAGCCCTCGGGATCACTCTCGTCCAAGTCGATGGGGAACATCCTGACGATCCGGCCGTCTTCGACATCGACGAAGACAGGGCCCCCCGTGGTGGAGTTGGTCAGTCTCTCGACTTTTCCCATGCGTGCCTCACCTCCGTTTCGCACAAATGCCTGCTTACACCCCCTATTCTACCCTCCGGCCCTCCATGCTAGACCTGGGTCGCGAGCGCCCGGCCCGCCTCGTAGGCCCGGATCTTGAGCCCACCGTCGCGCTCCGCGCGCTCAGGGTCATTGGCGCCCGTGCAGACGATGTTGTCGATCAGGTCGAACCCGAACCAGGGGAACATGGCGGCGGTGTAATCGAAGTAGGACTCGAACAGACCAGGGTCCTCCATCCCTTGGCAGTAGACGGTGACCATCTTCTTGGTGCCGAACCGGGGCCGGTACTGGTCGTCGGTGAGGGGAAAGAGCCGGTCGTACATGTTCTTGACCGGACCCGTCATCTGCATCATGTAGATAGGAGACCCGACCACCACACCGTCGGCGTCCTTGACCTCCTGCAAAGCCGCCCGCAGTTCGTCGTTGATGGCGCAGTCGGGCTTGAGGCGACAGGAGAAGCAGCTCTGGCAGGCCATGAACTTCATCTTGAAGAGTGTGTAGAACTTGACCTCCGCGCCGGCGTCGCGAGCCCCGCGGGCGACCAGGTTGAGCAGGGTGGCGGTGTTGCCGTCCATCCGCGGACTGCCATTGAATATGACTATCTTCTTCACGGTCGATGAGCCTCCCGGCAGTGCCGCTGCCTGTGCGTTGATCCCTTGAGACAAAAGGGAGAGAGGGCCCAGATCCGGCCCTCTCTCCCCCTGACAGTCTTCGCTGACGGCTACAGTCTGATGAACCCCAGGTTGACCGAGTCACCGGCGACGGTCACCGTGGTCGAGTACTTCCTGCCTCCGGCGTCGATCTCCAGTCCGTACTCGCCGTCTTCCAAACCGTCGAACTTGAACTCGCCGAAGAAGTTGGTCGTGCGCGTGGCCAAGGTGGACGTATCGAGGCAGTTGGCCACCCCGGCCCCGGAGAGGTTGCAGACGATGCCGCCGTCCTTGGAGTGCAGGGTCACCGTCGCCCCTTCGAAGCAGTCGCCGTCGACCAAGACGCCGGCCGTGATGAAGTTCTTGGTGAACCGGTAGAGGTTCTTGTAGAGGGTGCGCGGTTGGGTGCCCAGCTCAGGCAGGTAGGCCTCCAGGTCCTCGGCCGCGATCATCTTCTCCGCCTCTTCGGGCTCGATGAAATACGTGGCCATGGCGTCCGTCGGGCAGGCGTGCGTGCAGCGGGTGGTGTGCGGCGTCCACGTGGGATCGTCGATCAGGTGGGCGCAGAAGATGCACTTCTGCGGCAACTGCGCTTCCTCGTTCCAGAAGATGGCGCCGTAGGGGCAGGTGTCGACCAGCTCCTTGCGGCCCTTCGCCTTCTCGAGGTCGATCATCACGATACCGTCGGGACGATAGTAGATCGCCCCGTTCGAAGCCTCCACGCAGGGGGCCTTCGCGCAGTGCTGGCAGGGCATGGGGAGATAGGCCACGTCGTTGCGGGCGTACTGTCCCCGCTCCCGCCGCAGGATGTCCACCCAGCGGTGGCCGTGCCGGGGTTGGGCGGCCGAGTAGCCGGGCCACTCGTTGTCGACGAACTCGTCCTTGTCGGCCATGAAACAGTTGTTGCAGTCATGGCACTTGGCGACGTCGATGACCTTATACCATTGCTTCATCTCGCAGGCTCCTTATCCTCATGCAAGACCCGATCGACATCCGTCGGTCAGTCGGTCTCATAGATGCCGCCGTCCCACTTCTCGACTTCGATCTGCATGGTGTTGGGGGCCATGCCGGAAGCGTACTTGGACATGTATCGGTCGGGCGATAGGATGTTCACGCAGCCACCGCGATCGGCTGACCTGCCCGGCTTACCCAGCGGGTTGTACTCGGCGCACGACTCGTAGGTGTGACAGGTCCCGGGTTGGGTGCGCTCCCCTACCTGGGCGCACAGGATGACGGAACCACGGTCGTTGTAGGCGCGGACCAGATCGCCGTCCTTGATGCCCCGAGCCTCAGCGTCGACGCGGTTCATCCGGATGATCCAGTAGTAGTGCCCGTCCACCAGGACCCGATGGTCCTTGATGTCGTTCATGAAGCTGTCCTTGCCGTCACCCATGGTGTGGAAGGAGAAGCGCGGGTGCGGGGCCAGCATGCCCAGCGGGTACTTCTTGGCCAGCTCGCAGCGCGGTCCCTCCCAGGCCGGCACGTAGGTGTGCATGGCCGGCCGGTGCTCGTCGACGTAGCCGGCGTCCTCGAAGTTCTTGATGCTCGAAGAGATGAACTCGATCTTGCCCGTCCTGGTCTGCAGGCCCTTGCGGCCCACCTGGTTGTTCAGACGCGGACCCCAGTCGGGGGTGTCCTTCTCCCGCCCTTCGGCGAACCAGCGCAGTGCCGGGGTTTTCTTGCGGTTCGGGTTGTCGGGGACCACGAAGTAGCCCTTCTTCTTGAACTCCTCGAAGGTCATGTGCTTGGGCATGTCGGTGGCGTTGTAGTACTGCTCCACCCAATCCAGGTCGGTCTTGCCCTCGCTGAACATGGGCCCGATGCCGAGCTTGTCGGCCAGCATGCAGAAGATCTCGTAGTCGGACTTCGACTCGCCCACCGGCTCGATGCACTTGGCCTGCAGGGAGATGACCCGGTGGTTGCACTGGCCGTAGGTGTCGGGGATGTACCCGGAGCAGTTGGCGAACTCGGAGATGTCCCACCGTTCGAAGTTGGTGCAGGCCGGCAGGATGATGTCGGCGAAGGGCACCTCGCCCTCGAACCAGATGGACTGGCTGACCACGAACTCCAGGCTGGGGTGGGTGTACATGCGGGCGTAGCGGTTAGTGGCGGTCATGGTCCCGATCCAGGGGCCCCCGTATTTGTAGAGCATCTTGATCTTGGGATAGCCCGGGGCCGGATACTCGTACTGGTGCATCTGGTGCTGGATGTCGCCGCCGCAGAAGCCCTTGCCCGACCACTGGAACTTGCCGTCCATGATGCATTCGGGCACCTTGAGCCGGGGTATGTGCTGGCCGGCCGAGGTGTTGATGTTGGACGGCGCCGGGAACGTGGTCTTGCCGTCGAACATGCGCCAAGCGAACTTGAAGCCTGCGGCCGAGTTCTCGCAGTCACCCGAGATGCCGCCCTCGGCGTAGCCGGGGAAGTAGAACTCGTAGTCCACCGGGGTCCCCTGGGTGGTGGAGTAGATGTTGGAGCCGGGCTTGCCCATGCCCTGCATGGTGGCGAGAGCGATCATGCCGCGGGCCCATTCGATCCCGTGCGACGCCCGGCAGGCGCCGCCCCAGCCGCCCAGGCCGCCGGCGGCCAGCATGGTCTTCTTCTTGCCCCACTCCCGGGCCAGGGCCCTGATCTCACAGGCGGGGACACCCGACTCGGCCTCGGCCCATTCGCAGGTCTTGGGCACGCCGTCGGTCTTGCCCAGCACGTAGTCGGCCCACTCCTCAAAGCCGTGGGCGTGGGTGGCCACGTACTCCTTGTCATAGGTGCCTTCGGTCAGCCAGGTGTAGGCGATGGCAAAGGACAGGGCGTGGTCGGTGCCGATCTTGGGCGCGAGCCACTTGTCGCCTATGAGGCCGGCGGTGTGGTTGTAGAACGGGTCGATGAACACCATCTTGATGCCCAGGTCCTTCATCCAGAACCGGCGGGGCGTGGACTCATGGGCCGAGTAGATGCCGGTGTTGACCTCGGGATCGGACGACCAGAAGACGATCATCTCGGTGTGCTTGAGGGTGTCCTCGAGCAGGTCGTACTGCTCGGGGTTGCCCAGACGCCAGGAGAAGCCCCACATGTGCATGCCGCCCCAGTGCCAACCTTCCCAACTGTCGGGGTTGTGGTCGGCATAGGTGAAGCCGGTCATGTTCATGAAGCGGAAGTAGGTGCTGTGGCGGTAGCCCACGTTGCCCCACATGTGGTGGGAGCTGGGGCTGGACAGGATGGCGGCGGGACCGGCTTCGTGCTTCACCCGGTTGATCTCGCTGACGACGATGTCGGTGGCCTCTTCCCAGGAGATGGGCTCGTAGCCGGAGATGCCGCGGTTCTGGATGTTCCGCTCGCCGTTGGGGTCGAAGTCCACCCGCTTGAGCGGGGTCTTGATGCGCTTGTCGGAGTAGATCATCGATTTGAAGCCCGCGGTGTAGACCGAATAGGTCGTCTTGCGGGGCGGCTTGAAGGTCTTGCCCCGG
The DNA here is from genome assembly GCA_964399135.1 of uncultured Gaiellales bacterium. GTDB lineage: Bacteria > Actinomycetota > Thermoleophilia > RBG-16-64-13 > RBG-16-64-13 > CAYNPL01. The sequence goes on along the minus strand of CAYNPL010000021.1, from coordinate 33,644 downwards.
GCCTCGATCTTCCACGACGGGGCGTCCACCGCGTCGTCGAAGTCCATTGGAGTGATCCTGACGATCTTCCCGTCTTTCACGTAGACGAATACGGGTCCTCCAGTTGTCGAGTTCGTCAGACGAACCACTTCACCCATTCCGCACCTCTCTTGGTCTTTCGCACGGACTTACGCTCTTCCGGTGCGCCGCTCGCCGTGGCCGGGCGCGTATCCCCCATTTCTTCTAATAGCACTATCGCAGACAGGCCTTCTCAAACCAAACGGTGTCGACCCCGCTCCAGGACGCATCTTGCTGCGCGGAAGCTCATACCGTTCTACGGGACGTCGGCCCTCGAGGGAAGACGGCCCGCCCTCGGGCCACGAAGAAGCCCCCCGCCGGCATTTGCCGGCGGGGGGCTTCTGAAGACATCTCTCTACCGTCAGCCCCGCCGCTCAAGGCGGACGGGAGCGGACGACCTCCTAGATGATCGGGTAGATGTCGTAGCGCGGATTGTCGGCGACGGGGCCGTAGCCGGTGCCGCAGTAGGTGTAGGTGCGATCCGGGACGCCCTTGTTGATGTCGTCTTCGTCGATCTCGGCCACGCAGCGGACCATGGAACCGTCGCCCATGTACCAGCGGATCGGGAAGCAGTAGAAGCGGAAGCGCTTGCCGGACACCTTGTCCAGGTCTCCCCCGAGGTTCTCCACGCCGACGATGCCGTGGCCCAGCATGTACTTGTGGCAGGGTTCCCAGGTGCCTTCCTGGCCGAGGGCCTCGAGTTCGCCGAACTTGGCGTCGTAGGCCTCCTTGCCGTGGACCTGGATGTACACCTCTTTGTCGAACTCGGCGTAGGCCTCGATGCCGAACCTCTCGATGTACTCCTCGGTGATCGTCTTGCCGGAGGCGCCGCGCAGATTCATCATCGGCGGACCGTTCTTGCCCATGGCGGTATGGAGCGGATGGTCCAGCGCCTGGGAGTCCATGGCCACGCACTTGACTTTGTGCTTGACGAACCACTTACCGGCTTCGATCCCCGTGCCGCAGGCGTAGTGGTAGTACTCTTTGGAGTCGTCGAACAGGCGGTGCATGCCGGTGTTGAGGCAGACCACCATGCCCTCGAGCTCTTCCAGTTTGACGTTGGCGCGCGCGCAGGCGTCCTCGAGGTGCTCGGGGAGGATCAGGCCCCAAGGATGGATCTTGATCTCGAGGCAGACAGCGTCGCCGGTGTAGGCGTCCACCGGCATCTCGTGAGTGTAGCGGGCCCGGCGGCCGTCGAACTCGCGTTCCATGACATGACGCGGAGCGTCAGCATGGGTGCCGGTGTGCTGCACGCAGTCGACACGCTGGGTGAGAACGCCACCCTTGGCCATGGTGTGCATCGAATCGATGACCGGCTTCACGAAGTACGGCCAACGAGGGATCTCCGCACTGAAGGGGTGGGTGAGGTCGACGAATACTTTCTTCCCCATTTTGTTCTTCCGTCTCCTTTTCTTGTTGCTTTGCCGACTTACGGGCGGGTGAGCGCCCGGATCGTCCGTCACGTGAGAGCAGAGCGCAGGGTCTAGAGGGCTCCCTTCTCCTTGAGGCCCTTGACGGCCTTGACCAGGTAGTCCAAGAGATTGGCGCGAAGAGCCTTCTGCTCCTCAGGCGTCCACGTCTGGTACCCGACACCGCCGGTCTTGAAGCCCAGCTCGCCCTTGTTCACCTTCTCCACGAGAAGGGGCGAGGGCTCGTGCGAGTCCTCGAGATATTTAAGCACATAACTGTGGATTTGCAGGGTAAGATCGAGCCCTACCATGTCGGCGTTCTCGCAGGGAGCCAGCACCGGTAGGCGCAGCCCCGGCCCGTACTTGAGGCTCTCGTCCACTGTGCGGGGGTCGGCGATGCCGCGCTCGACGATGGAAAGGGCCTCCCGCCACAGCGCGTGCTGCAGCCGGTTGGCGATGAAACCGGGCACGTCCTTCTTGCAGTGCACCGGCCGCTTGCCGATGGCCCGGTGCAGTTCCATGGTGACGTCGATCACCCACTCCGGGGTGATCTCGGTCTGCACCACCTCGACCAGAGGGATGAGGAAGGGCGGATTCCACCAGTGGGTGCCGATGATGCGCTCGCGCTTCTCCGCCTTGCTGGCGATCTCGGTAGGGCTCATGACCGAAGTGTTGGTCGCCAGGATCGCAGCGGGTTTGCACATCTGATCGAGCTTCTGGAAGGTGTCCTGCTTGAGACCCATGTCCTCGGCCACGCACTCCAGCACGAAGTCGGCGTCGGCGGCCGCCTCCGCCATGTCCTGGGTGGGAGTGACCCGGGCCACAGTGCCCTCGACATCCTCCAGTCTGCCCAGACCGCGCTCGGCCAAGAAGGTGAGGTCGCTCCGCATGGCCTCCATACCCTTCTCCAGGGTCTCCAGCCTGCGGCTGTACATGCCCACCGGATAGCCGGCGGCCGCGAACACCATGGCGCAGCCGTGACCCATGCTGCCGCCGCCGATGATGGCGACCTTCTTGACGTCTTCCACCTTCATCATCCGGCCACCGCTCCGCCGTCGACGGACAGGATCACACCGGTGACGTAGTCAGAAGCGGGAGAGGCCAGATACACGCAGGCGCCGATGAAGTCGTCCAGCTCGGCCGCGCGGCCCATGGGGATGCGGGCCATGAAGATCTTGACCATCTCCGGGTTGTCGCGGACCTGCTGGGTCAGCGGGGTCCAGAAGATGGAGGGGGCGATGCAGTTGACGTTGATCTTGTACTTCGCCCACTCGGTGGCCAACTGTTTGGTGAGCAGGTGGACGGCGCCCTTGGAGGTGCCGTAGGCGGCGTATCCCCCGGGGTGGCCCAGGAAGCCACGCACAGAACCGATAGTGATGACCTTGCCGCCGTTGCCCTGCTTGATGTACTCAGCACCGGCATACTTGGCACACAGCATGGTGCCGCGCACGTTGACGTTCATGACCTTCTGCCACTCGTCGATGTCGAAGGTCTCCGCCGGCTGCCGGTTGCCGGCGGTGCCGGCGACCGTCACCATGATGTTCACCTGGCCGAAGTCCTTGATGACCTGCTCCATCGCGGTCTTGACGCTCTCGTCGCTGGTGACATCGACGGCGGTGGCGGTCGCCTTGACGCCGATGCCCGTCACCTCGGCCACCATGTCGTCCATGATGTCGGTCTTGATATCCCAGCCGGCTATGTCGGCCCCGAATGCCGCCAGGCCCTTACAGAGAGCATGGCCGAGCGTGCCGCCCGCGCCGGTGACGACCGCCACCTTGCCGGTCAGATCGAAGATCTTCCTCAGCTCCTCGACCGTCTTCCGTGGTGTTTCTTCAGCCATCTCGTACCTCCCGCTTGACTCGATGTTCGCGATCGTGACGTGCTGGTGACCCGGCTCAGGCCGCCGGGGGGATGCCCAGGATGACCATCATGCTGGCCGGGTACTGCGTCTTGTTCTTGATGGAACGGCCTTCGTCCCCGGCGATGAAGATGGAGTCATGCGGCTTCAGGACGATGTCGTTGCCGTCCTTGTCGGTGATGGTGATCTCACCCTCTATGCAGAAGTACACAGTGTCGAACGGCCGGCTGGGGCTGAAATCGGCCCCGCCGCCGGGCAGGAAATGGGTGCAGCCCAGGGAGAACTGACTGGTGCCCGTCTCCTCCTTGCCCTGCAACCTGAAGCAGGAGCAGTCGTTGTGGGCCGGGGGGAAATACCTCACCGCGTCACTGATAGAGACCTTCTTCATTCCCTCTCTCCTACGTCCGGCGACCGAGGTCGCTTTGTCGGCCACACAGCCGGCCCCGGCGGTGTCGGCCCGGGGACGGCATGAGCCCGCCCGGGTGAGCGGGCGTCGGGCTGCGGCCGGGCGGCGCCGCCGCCCGGCCGACGAGCATGCTACTTCTTGGGCGGCAGCCCCAGGATCTGCCGGGCTTCTTCGGGGTTGGCGACCGGCCGGCCGAACTCTTTGGCCAGCCGCTGCACCTTCTCGACGAACTCGTAGTTGTTCTTGGCCAGCACGCCCTTGCTCAGGTAGACGTTGTCTTCCATGCCCACCCGCACGTGGCCGCCCATGTTGATGGCCATGGCCATGATGAGGTTGGCCGTCGGGCCGCAGCCGAAGGCCGACCAGGTGGAACCCTCGGGCAGCGAATCCACCAGGTGGACCAGGTTCCTGGCCGTGCCTTCCATACCACCGTGCACATGCATGCAGCACTGGAAATGAATGGGCGCCAGCAGGAAGCCGTCTTTGAGAAGACGCTTGGCGTTCCAGACCATACCGGCGTCGAACACTTCCACTTCCGGCTTGATGCCGTGCTCGATGTAGGCCGCGCCCAGTTTCTCCAAGAAGGTGGGGCTGTTGAGGAAGACCCCCTTGTAGAAGTTCATCGAGCCCGCGTCGAAGGTGCCCATGTCGGGCTTGAGCACGGTGTGGGGAAGGATGCGCTCCTCGTCGCTGAAACCGAGCCCACCCGAAGAGGTCATGTTGACGATGATGTCGGGGCATTTCTCGCGCACCAGCCCGACGGTCTTCTCGAACCTGTCGAGCGCCATGGTGGCCTTGCCGTCTTCGGTGCGGACGTGGATGTGCGCCACCACCGCACCGGCCTGGTAGGCCCCGTACACCTCTTCGGCGATCTCCTCGGGCTGCGTGGGCAGGTAGGGGGTGTTCTCTTTCGTCGTCATGGCCCCGGTCGTAGCCACGGTGATGATCAGTTTCTCCATCCGTCAACCTCCACGTCATGTTGTCGATCCGACCTCGCGACGGGGTGCAAGGACACGCCGCAACGACCCCGAGGGGCGGCACGTTCACGATCCGGCACGCGGACCTCTTGCTCCGCTTGGTATAGGCGCGGGTTCACGACTACTCTACACCATTCCGTGGCCCCCCGCGCGCCCGGGACCCGCTGCCGGCCCCGGTCGGCGGGAGTTCCCGCTATGTGGAATGATATTCCATTATGCGGTAGGACGGGAGACGAGTACGACCGTTCCTGGCGGCCCGGCGGTCGATTATAATAGCCCCCGACCCCCATCGGGCCGAAGTGGCGGAATTGGCAGACGCGCTGGACTCAAACTCCAGTGAGGCTCACACCTCGTGCGGGTTCGACCCCCGCCTTCGGCACCATGAACACAAGTTGTTCTAACACCCTGTGCGAACAGTAGATTTCCTGCTGCGATACTGCTAGACTTCTTCTCATGAGAGAGAACCCGGACGAGCGACACGCAGACCGCGAGAGACGCTACGCGGAGCTCGTGGGTGAGCGGCTGCGCCGGCTCCGCCAGGACCGCGGGCTCAGCCTGCAGGATGTGTGCGAACGGTCCGGAGACTCCTTCGTGGTGTCCACGCTGAGCGCGTACGAGCGCGGCAAGCGCAGCCTGAGCCTGGAAAGACTCTACGAACTGGCCACCATCTATGGGGTCACCCCCACCTCCATCCTCGACATCGAAGACGAGCCCGATCTGCAGCGCACCCTCGTCAAGAGCGTGCCGCTGCGCATCCGACTCGACCACCTGGAACGGCTTTCTCCCGAGGAGCGACGGCCTTTGGAGACGTATCTGGCGTTCTTGCGCGACCTGCGTGGCGACCCCTCCCGGGAGCTGCTCACCATTCGCAAGGACGACCTCGCCTATCTCTCCGGCCTCTACGGGGTGAGGCCCCAGGTGCTCAAGAACTTCCTTGAGCGCGAAGGGGTGCTCCTCAGCCAGTAGCGACGACGGCCCTCAGCGCTCGCTCCAAGAACGAGCGGATTGCGGCAAGCGGATCGCCCGACTCCTGTCCCCCTTCCACCAGACCGACCAGCGCGCTCCCCACTATCACCCCGTCCGCGTAGGCCGCCACCGCCGCCGCCTGCTCTGGCGTGGACACTCCGAAGCCCACGGCGAGAGGTAGATCGGTGTGGCGCCGCAGCCGGGCCACGAAGGCCGGCAGGCCGGCACTGAGCGAGGTCCGGGCTCCCGTCACCCCGGTGGTGGAGACGCAGTAGATGAAGCCGGAGGCGTTCGCCGCGATGCGGGCCAGGCGGGCGTCGGTGCTGGTGGGGGCGGCCAGCAAGACCACATCCACCCCGCGCGCTCCCGCGGTCTCCTTGAGGGCGGCGGCTTCTTCCACCGGCAGGTCGGGCACCACCACCCCCAGCACTCCCCGCTCCGCGCAGGCGGCGAAGAAGCGCTCGGGGCCGAAGGCCAAGATGGTGTTGAGGTACGCGAGCAACACCACTCCCGCTCCGCGCCCGGCCGCGTTGCCGGCCAAGTCGAGCACGTCCCCGGGCCGGACGCCTGCGCGCAGCGCCACCTGCGAAGCCGCCTGGATCACGGGGCCGTCGGCCAGGGGGTCGGAGAACGGGATCCCGATCTCAAGGAGGCGGACACCGCTGTCGACGTAGGCGTCCAGAAGGGCGGCACAGGTGGGCCCGTCGGGATAGCCGCCGACCGCGTAAGGGATCAAGAGCGGTTGGCGGGCCGTACGGAAGATGTCCGTCAGCGCGCTCACGGTTCTAACCTCAAAGCCTGGGCCACGCTGTACACATCCTTGTCGCCGCGGCCGGACAGGTTGACCACCACCGCGTCGTCAGGCCCGAACCCGTGCCCGGGACGCAGGAGATAGGCGATGGCGTGCGCGCTCTCCAGCGCCGGGATGATCCCTTCCAGGCGGGACAGGAGCTGGAAGGCCGCCAGGGCCTCGTCGTCGGTGGCGCTGGTGTATTCCACCCGGCCGATGTCCTTGAGATAGGAGTGCTCGGGACCCACGGAGGGGTAGTCCAACCCGGCGGCGATCGAGTGGGCCTCTTGGATCTGGCCGTCCTCGTCTTGGAGCACGTAGGAGAAGGAACCGTGGAGGATCCCGCCGGAGCCGCGGGCGAGCGAGGCCCCGTGTCTCCCGCTGTCCAGGCCCAGGCCGGCGGCCTCCACCCCCACCAAGCGCACCGCAGAGTCGGGAATGAACTCGTGGAAGATGCCGATGGCGTTGCTGCCCGCTCCCACGCAGGCGATGATACCGGCGGGCGGCCGGCCCTCACGTTCGCCGAACTGAGCCCGGGCCTCCCGCCCGATGACCGCCTGGAAGTCGCGGACCATGGCCGGATAGGGAGCCGGCCCCACCACCGACCCGATGATGTAGTGAGTCGTCTCGACGTTGGCCACCCAGTCGCGGATGGCCTCGTTGGTGGCGTCCTTGAGGGTGCCGCTTCCGGAGCGGACGGGAAGGACCTCGGCGCCCAGCAGGCGCATCCGGTAGACGTTGAGCTCCTGGCGGCGGATGTCCTCCTCCCCCATGTACACGTGGCATTCCAGCCCAAAGAGCGCCGCCACCGTGGCCGTAGCCACCCCGTGCTGGCCCGCGCCCGTCTCGGCGATGATGCGCTTCTTGCCCATACGCTCGGCCAGGAGGATCTGGCCGAGCGTGTTGTTGATCTTGTGGGCGCCGGTGTGGGCCAGATCCTCCCGCTTCAGATACACCCGGCAGCCGGCCTGCTGGGACAGACGCTCCGCCCTGAACAGGGGGGTGGGCCGGCCCGCGTAGTCGGTCTGCAGGGTATGCAGTTGGGCGCGGAAGACCGGGTCTTCGCGGTAGGTGTCGTATGCGCTGTCGAGTTCCTCGAGCGCCGATACCAGCGTCTCAGGGACGTAGCGTCCGCCGTATGGTCCGAATCTTTGGGTGGTAGTCACCGTCTGGTCCTTCCTCTAGTCCTCGGCCGACAGGGGTTGAGCCGCCGCCCGGCCTTGCGGCCGCGGCGGCGGCGGCCACTCCTCGGCCGCCCTGACACCCGGCGCCGACGCCCCCTCGCCCGTCGCCGCCCGCTCGAACAGCAACCTCATCGACGCGGCGTCCTTGACCCCGGGACTGATCTCGATCGCGCTGGACACATCCACGCCCCATGCCCCGGAGCGCCGGAGCGCCGCGACCACGTTGTCCGGTCCGATGCCGCCGGCCACCAGAAGGGGGGCCTGCCGCGCGGCCTCCACGGCCGCCTCCCAGGGAAACCCCCGGCCGGTCCCCCCGAAGGCGACCCCCGTGCCTGTGTCGAGAAGGACCAGGTCGGCCCCTTGGGCCCGCGCCCGCTCAGCCTCGCGAGCCAGAGCCCCCGGATCGGCTCCCTCGGGCGGCACCGGGATGGCCTGGATGACGATAAGCGACCTCGCGCCCTTCCAGCCACCCGGGGGCGCGGCGCCGGCCCCTGGCCCAGTGGCAGTCCGGACCGGGGGGGCCAGGACCTCGGCGACAGCGGCCCGCTCCGGCCGCGCCGCGATCGCAGCGGCGGCAGTCCGCGTCGTTCGCGCCGCCTCTTCCACCTTCCGCACCGCCGCCGCTCCCGGCCCCCAGCGCCCATGCAGCTGCACTCCGTCCAGCCCGGCCTCGGCGGCCACGGCCACCACCTCTTCAGCCGGGACGTCGCCGAAGACACCGATGACCAATGGCGGCCCGCCGCCGATAGGGAGTGGGGCCGCCCGCGCCTCGCTCGCGAGGCGGCGTGAGGCCTCCACCTCCACCCGGCGCGGGCTGGGCGCGAAGACCAACCCCACCGCCCACGCCCCCAATCCGGCCGCAAGCCGGACGTCCTCGGCTTGGGTGAGCCCGCAGATCTTGATGGCCGGAAACGGCACGCTACGTCCTCTTCCATGTGTAGACGAGGATGGCCGCAATGGAGACGAACATCAGGCCGAACATGAGCAGAAACCAGGCGAAATTCCTGAACGGCATGAACTCGAAGTTGGTGCCGAACAGGCCCACGATAAAAGACAGGGGCATGAACACGGTGGCCACCACCGTCAGCTGCTTCATGACCCGGTTCAGACGGTTGGACACGCTCGAGAGATGGAGGTCAAGCGCCGAAGACAGGATGTCGCGGTAGGTGTCGAGAAGCTCGATGACCCGCATGACGTCGTCGTGCACGTCCCTAAAATAGACCTCCGCCTCGGGCTCTACATACAGGACGCCGTGGGCGCCCAGGCGCTGCATGACGTCGCGCAAAGGCGCCACCCGCCTGCGCAACTCGACCAGATCGCGCTTGAGCGCGAAAAGCCGCTGCATCGGCGCTTCCCCGGTGGCAAGCACCACCTCGTCCTCCAAGGCGTCGATGCGGTCGTCGAGCAGTTCCAAAGCCGGCTGCAGCCCTTCCACCAGCCACTCGCAGATGTGATAGGCGACGAAGCTGGGGCCGCGCCCCCGGGAGAACACCTGCCGGCGCATCCGGTCCAGAAGCTCAGCGTAGGCTGCGGGGTGCATCTCGCCGACGGAGATGATCCAGCGTGAACCCATGAACAGCCGGAGCTCACGGAGGACAGGTAAGGGGTCTTCTTCCGCAACCGGCCCTGCGGAGAAGAGGGAGATGTACAAGTGGTCCGCGAACTCCTCCACCCGCGGCCGTTCGGGACCGTCGCGCAGGCTCTTGACCGCCACCTCGTCCAGGCCCATATCGTCAAACGCCTGCACAACCGCCGGGTGGGGCTCGCTGTGGAGCCAGGTCACCGGGCAGTGTGGATCGCTCAGGCCCGCGAGCTCGCCGGGCAGGTCGTCGAGAGCGACTTCTTCCGCCCCGGAGGCGGTGAGCTTCTTGACCACTAGTCCGCCGGCGTTCATGGCACAAGGAGAACGGGTAAGGGCACCGAGCGCATGAGCTGCTCAGCCGTGCCGCCCAAGATAAGGCTGTGGAGCACAGAGTGGCCGCGCATGCCCAGCACCAGCAGATCCACCGGGTCGTCCTCGATCCGGGCGGCGGCGGTCTTGGCCGCCCGCCCGGGCAGCACCGCATACTCCACCCGCAGCTGCAGCGGGTCGAGATAGGCGGCGGCCTCGGCCTGCGTCTGTGCGCCACGGGCGGGATCGTCGTCGACCGTCAGCACCGTCAGCTCGAGGGAGGCCGTGGCGGCCATGTCGGCGGCGAGCTTGACCGCCCGGTTGGCCGGATGGCTGCCGTCGAAGAGCACCAGGGCGCGCCGCAAAGGCCGGGGCGTGGCCTCCACCAACAGCACCGGTGTGGCCGAACGGCGGGTGACCTGCTCGGCCGTGGAACCCAGCAGGTCCCGGCCCCACTTGGCCGTCTCCCCTCGCTTTCCCATGACGATCAGATCGTGCGCCGCCCCAATGTCGGCGATCACCTGGCTGGGAACCCCTTCTTCGGTGCGGGTATCGGCCGCCAGACCGGCGGCCTCGACGGCCTCCCGCAGGTCGCCCAGGATGCGCTCGCTCTTGACCCGGAAGCGCTCCATCACCTCCAGGGGGGCCACTCGGGGGGGCGTGGCTTCGAAGGCATAGGAGTAGTCGACCCAGGGCGGCATCTCCAGATAGCGGATGTCCAGCACATACAGCCCCGTGATGCGGGCCTGGTAGAGCCCTCCCAGCCCGATTGCGTGCTCGAGTGCCGAGCGCGCATAGACCGATGAATCGACGGCCAGCAACAGCGCCTTGATCACGAGCCCTCCTCTCCCCGCTCTTCCTGTCCTTTCTTTGCGCCCGCCCGCCGGCCGACCGCAACCGGAGGACACACCAAAGCGTGAGCCGCGGCGCCAGGATCGGGGGCTCTCAGGAGACTCTCCCCCACCAGCACCGCGTCCACCCCGCATGCAGCCAGCCGTTCGACGTCGGCCCGGCCGCCAATCCCGCTCTCGGCCACCAGCAGGGTACCGGGCGGTGCCGCGGCCGCCAGGGAGGCGCTCGTCTCCAGCTCCACGGCGAAAGTGCGGAGGTCCCTGTTGTTGATGCCGACCACCGCTCCGCGCACCCCGAGCGCCCTGGCCATCTCCTCAGCGTCGTGCACCTCCAACAGTACGTCCATCCCCAGGTCGAACGCCAGTCCGCTGAGGCGGTGCAGCGCCTCCTCATCCAGCAAAGAGGCTATGAGGAGCACGGCAGAAGCCCCGAAGACGCGGGCTTCGTACACCTGATAGGGGTCGACGACGAAGTCCTTGCGCAGAAGGGGCAGGGAGGTGCCGGCCGCCGCCTGCCGCAGGTCACGCAGAGACCCCCCGAAGTGGTCCTCCTCGGTAAGCACCGAGATGGCAGCGGCCCCCGCTTGCTCGTAGCGGTCCACCAGCCAGCCCACGTCCAGCTCCGGTCTGATGGGTCCCTTGCTCGGCGACAGCCGCTTGACTTCCGCGACGAGCGAAACGCCGGAGCCACCAAGCGCGGCTGCGAACGAAGGACGGAGGCCGCCCCCCGCCATCCGGGCCAGGGCGGCCTCCGGGAGCGCGGCCTTGCGCTGCTCCAGGCGCCGGCGCACGTCGGGCACGATGCGGTCGAGATAGGTGGACACGCTCACAGCCACGTCCTTCTCCTTGCGGCCAATTCTCTGGTGAGAGCGACCATCCCCTCGAGGACCGCGGTCGCGCTGCCGTCATCCACCGCCAAGCGGGCCGCGGCCACGCCCTCCCGGATGGACGGCACCGCCCCCGCTACGTAGAGCGCGGCCCCGGCATTGAGAAGCACCGCATCGCGCGGGCCCCCCTCTGCCCCAGCCAGGACCGCCCGGGTCATGGCCGCGTTCTGTTGAGGGTCCCCGCCGGCGAGCGTCTGCAGAGGATAAAGGGCGACGCCGCACTCCCCCGGGTCCAAGATGTAGGGCCGGCCGGCCGACCCAGCCGTCACCTCCACCACCGTGTTCAGGCCCGTCACCGACAGTTCGTCCATCCCATCGTGGCCGCAGACCACGAGGGCCCGCTCGCATCCCACTCGGGCCAGGGCCTCCGCCAACACTTCGAGGTAGTCCGGGGCCCCCACCCCCAGTAGCTGCCTGCGCACCCCCGCCGGGTTGGCGAGCGGACCCAGGAAGTTGAAGACGGTGCGCACCCCCAGGCTGCGCCGCACTCCGGCGACCCTGCCCGCGGCGGGGTGATGGCGGGAGGCCGGCATGAAGCCCATGCCCACCCGCTCGATGCAGGTAGCGATGTCCTCCGGCTCCAGATCGATCACCACGCCCAGCGCCTCCAGGACGTCGGCCGAGCCGCAGCGGGAACTCGCCGCCCTGTTGCCGTGTTTTGCCACCTTCACCCCGGCCCCAGCGACGACGAACGCGGCAGTGGTGGAGATGTTGAAGGTGTGCAGGCCGTCGCCCCCCGTTCCCACCACGTCCACCACCCGCTCGGAAGCCGTAGCGACCGGGACCGCCAACCGCCGGGTAGCCTGGACAAGGCCGGCGATCTCGTCGGCGGTCTCCCCTTTCACCCGCAGGCCCATCAGGAAGGCCGCCATCTCGCCCTCGCCCACCTCCCCCGCCGCCATCAGTTCCAGAGCGGCTGCCGTTTCGGCCTGGGTGAGGTCACATCGCTGGGCCAGCCGGTGCAGGATCCCGCTGAACACCGGGTGCGGAGAGCGGACGGCCGCCGAGGGAGTCGGGGGGGCCGCCGCGCCCGCGGTCGCGCCCACCGGGATGGCCGGCGCCTGCCTCGGGTCCTGCCGGATAGGTAGAGGGCTCATCGCACGGCCTTCCGGTTACTGAGGAAGTTGCGCAGGAGGTCCTTGCCGGCGGTGGTCAGCAGACTTTCCGGGTGGAACTGCACCCCCTCGACGTTGAACTCCTTGTGGCGGACCCCCATGATCACTCCGTCCTGGGTCCAGGAGGACACCTCGAGCACAGGCGGTAGATCCCGGTCTAGGACCAGGGAATGGTAGCGGGTGGCCACGAAGGGTTGAGGAAGCCCGGCATAGATGGTCCGCCGGTCGTGGTGTATGAGCGAGGTCTTGCCGTGAACGGGGGCGGCTCCCCGGACGACTCGCCCTCCGTAGGCCTGGCCGATGGCCTGGTGGCCCAGACAGACCCCCAGCACCGGGCAGACGCCGCTGAAGGCGGCGACCGCCTCCAGGCTGATCCCGGCGTCGTCGGGGGTGCAGGGGCCGGGCGAGATGACCAGATGAGTCGCTCCATGCTCACGGAGAGCGTCGACGGCGACCTCGTCGTTGCGAAACACGTGGATCCTGGTGCCCGATATCTCGCTCAGGTACTGCACCAGGTTGTAGGTGAAGGAGTCGTAGTTGTCGATCATCAGGATGCGCAGGTCGCTCAGACCGGGCGCAGGGAAACCGGCGGCTTCCCGCTCGGAGCTGAGACCCTGCCTCACCTCGATGGTCTGCCTGGCCGTCGTCATCATCATGGCTTACTCCCATTCCTCTTGAGCGGTCGCCAGCTCGATGGCCCGGAACATCGCCCGGGCTTTGTTCTCGGTCTCCAGATACTCCCGCTGCGGGTCGGAGTCGGCCACGATGCCGGCTCCGGCCTGGATGTAGGCGCGGCCGTCCCTCACCAGCACGGTGCGGATGTAGATGCAGGAATCGAGATCCCCCGTGTAGCTGAGATAACCGATGGCGCCGGCGTACGGACCCCGCCTGGTGGGCTCCAACTCGTCGATGATCTCCATGGCCCGGACTTTGGGCGCCCCCGAGACGGTCCCCGCCGGGAAGACGGCGCGCAGGGCGTCGACTGCTCCTACGCCGTCCTCCAGTTCTCCCGTGACCGAGGAGACCATGTGCATGACATGGCTGTAGCGCTCGACCTCCATGAAGCCCTCGACCTTGACCGAGCCGGCCCGGCACACCCGGCCCAGGTCGTTGCGCCCCAGGTCGACCAGCATGACGTGCTCGGCCCTTTCCTTTTCATCGGCCAGCATCTCTCCCGCCAAACGGGCGTCTTCCGCCGCAGTGGCCCCTCGGGGCCGGGTGCCGGCTATCGGCCGGGTCTCTGCACGCCGGCCGGTGACCGTCACCAATGGCTCCGGACTGGAGCCGACCACCTCGAAGTCGCGGAACGACATGTAGTACATGTAGGGGCTGGGGTTGACCGCGCGCAGACCTCGGTAGATGGAGAAGCCGCTCACCGCCACCGGACGCTCGAAGCGCTGGGAGAGGACGACCTGGAATGCATCCCCCGCGTGGATGTACTCGCGGATGCGCTCCACCCCGGCCAGGAAGCGCTCGCGCTCGAAGTTGGACCGCACCGGCACGTCATCCGGTCCGGCCAGAGCGCGGCGCCGGTCCAGGCTCCAGCCCGGAGCCGGGACCGGCGCCCGCAGCCTGGCCTTGACCTCCGCCAGCCTGGCCACAGCGGCGGAATAGTCCGCGTCGAAGTCCGACCCTTCTTCCCGGAAGATGTTTGTGAGCAGGGTGATGGTGTGGCGGAGGTGGTCGAACACCACGATGACGTCGGTGATGAGAAAGGCCATGGTCGGTAGACCCAGATCGTCGGGCGGCGCGTCGGGCAAGCGCTCCACGTGGCGAACGCAGTCGTAGCCGAAGTAGCCGACGGCGCCGCCGACGAAGGGCGGGAGGTCTTCCAGAGGCGGCACTCGGTAGCGGGCCAGGTGGCCGGCCATGAAGGCGAAGGGGTCGCCTCCATGCTGGGCGAGATCGTGGTGGCTGTCCACCCCCCCTCGCCGCACCGTCACGGTCGAGCCCGACAGGCGGACGCTCTCCCAGGCTTTGATCCCCAAGAACGAGTAGCGGCCCAGGCGGAGTCCCTGCTCGGCGCTCTCGAGGAGGAAGCAGCCCGCCCGCTGCCTCAGCTTGAGAAAGGCGGAGACGGGGGTCTCGGTGTCGTCCAGGAACTGGTGCGAGACCGGGATCAGGTCATAGCTGTCGCTTAGTGCCCGCGCCTCCCGCAGGGAGGGCACGGTGGTGATGGAGCCGGTTGTCACCGCCGCCTACCTTTGCCGGCGGGCGAGGAACGGCGGCGTCTCTCCGGCCGGAGAGCTGAGCCATCGGCCGTCGAAGCAGGTGAAGTCGCCGGTGTGGCAAGCGGCCCCCGTCTGCTCCACCAGGGCCAGCAGGGTGTCGCCGTCGCAGTCGTAGCGCAACTCGCGCACCTTCTGGAAGTGCCCGGAGGTGGCTCCCTTGTTCCAGTATTCGTTGCGCGAGCGGCTGAAGAACCAGGTGGTCCCGGTCTCCAGGGTGCGACGTAACGATTCGGCGTTCATGTACGCGAGCATGAGGACCTCGCCGGTGGTCCACTCCTGCACGATGCAGGGCACCAGGCCGCGGGAATCGTAGCGAACGGCCTCAAGGGCCTGGCTCAGTCCTTCTGGTTTGTCGGTCGAATCTGGCATCTCTCCTACCTCTGTGTGGTCGCGTCCTACCCGGTCGGCGTACCGCCGCGTCTGCTGCCGGCCGGAGCGATTGGAGGATCACCCGGCCGCTGGAGGCGCCCCTCGCCCGCAGCGAGGGGCTAGGACCACGAAGAATGCCAGAAAGAGGAAAGGGGGCGGGCCGAGCGAGCGGACGACGGCGGGCGCATCGGCACGGGTGAACCGGCGCCACCGCGCCCGGCTCTTCCCTGTGTCGGCTGTCCGGTCATGTCGTCGTTCTCCGTCGGCTGCTGAGCAGTGAGCAGGTATGATACATCTCTGGGCCGCAGTTGTTAAGGATATGTGGAGCACGGGCAGCGTGAACAGGACCGCGGAACTCATCTTCACGGGCGACGAGTTGCTGAGAGGCGACATTGTCAACACCAACCAGTCCTACCTGGGCCAGCGGCTGCTCGACCTGGGCATATTCCCCAAGCGCTCTCTCTGCGTCGCCGATGACTTCGACGCCATCGTGGCGGCCATCAAGGAGAGCATCGCCCGCGAGCCCGAGGTGCTCGTCCTCTCGGGTGGGCTGGGGCCGACCGAGGACGACCTCACCCGGGAGGCCACCGCGGATGCCCTCCAGCGGCCCCTCCAACTGCACGAAGGGCTGCTCGAGCAGATCCGGGAGCGTTTCGCCTCCCGCGGCTACCGTATGGGCGACAGCAACCGGAAACAGGCCCTGCTGCCTCGAGGGGCCGTGGCTCTCCCCATCGCCGGCACGGCGCCGGGCTTCTACCTCGAGCAGGGGCCTACCTTGGTGGTCGCCCTCCCCGGCGTCCCCTGGGAGCTCACCGAGATGTGGGAGGGTACGGTCGAACCCCTGATCCGGGGGCGGGCGGCCTCGGGCCTCGGTCACGCCGTGAGGCGCATCCGCACGTTCGGCATCGGCGAATCGATGGCGGCGGAGAGACTGGCCGGCCTCGATTGGCGGGGAGCCGACGTGGATATCGGCACCCGGGCCAACATCGACGGCCTCACCATCATCCTACGCGGGCCGGACTCCCCTGAGGGGCGGCGTAGGCTCGATGAGGTGCAGGAGCTTGTCTGCAGCATCCTGGGGGAGCGGGTCTTCAGTGTGGACGGTCCCGGACTTCCTGAGATCACCGGCGACCTGCTGCGCCGGGCCGGTCTGACCGTGGCGGTGGCCGAGTCGTGCACCGCCGGCCTGGTCGGGAAGCGGCTCACCGACGTCCCCGGGAGCAGCGACTACTTCGTGGGCGGCGTGGCCGCCTACGCCGACCGCATCAAGCGAGAGGTCCTGGGTGTCCCCGCCGCGCTCCTGGCCGAGCACGGGGCGGTGAGTGAGGAGACGGCGGTGGCGATGGCCGAGGGAGTGTTGCGGCTCATGGGGAGCGACTGCGCCCTCTCCACCACCGGTGTCGCCGGGCCCGGGGGCGGCACCGAGGAGAAACCGGTGGGGCTCGTCTTCGTGGGCTGCGTGGTGGAAGGGGTGGCCCAGGTCGAGAGGCTCCGGCTGTTCGGGCGAAGAGACCAGATCCGGGAGCGCGCCGCCCTGTCGGCGCTCGACCTCTTGCGGCGCAGGCTTCTCGCGCCCCCCGGCCGGGGGGCCGCGCCGGGCGACAAGGCATGAGGCATAATACTCCTCGCCTCCGGGTATGACTGGGTCAACAGCCGGGCCGGAGGAGTCCTCCGGTCGTTCGCCACAGGAAAGGTGAGGAGATGGAGCAACCCAAGGTCTTTCTCTATGCGCTCAGCACGTGCGGCCACTGCAGGAATGCCAAGAGGTTGCTCGACGAGAACAACGTCGAGTACGAATTCGTGGATGTCGACCTTCTCCCGCGCGAGGAGATGAGCAAGGTCGTGGAAGAAGTGCGCAAGGTCAACCCGCAGGTCGCTTTCCCCACCATCCTTATCGGCGACAAGGTGATAGTCGGTTACCGCGAACTCGAGATCCTGGAGGCATTGGGACTGTGAGCGCTGTCGAGGAGCTGTACGAACGGCTGAAGAGGGTCAACGAGCCCAAGGGTTACTACTTCAGCAAAGACGAGGACCTCGTGCTCAAGCTGCTCGAGGGCCTGCTGACCAACAAGGAGCGGTACGGGTACATGAACTGCCCCTGCCGCCTGGCCTCCGGCGACCGCGAGGCCGACAAGGACATCATCTGTCCGTGCGACTACCGGGAAGAGGACGTCAAGGAGTACGGGAGCTGCTACTGCAACCTGTACGTCTCCAAAGAATGGAACGAGGGCACCATCCCTCACGTCCCCGTGCCGGAGAGGCGCCCGGCGGAACGCTCCCCTTTCGCTAAGTGGCCGGGCATGGACGCCTGACCCTTCAGACAGTCTGGAACCGGCCTCGAGGCGGGGCGGCGGGCTGCGGCCCGCCGCCCCGCTGTCTTGCGGCCACCTCGACGGACCCGGCCCCTCCGCGCGGGTGGAAGCGGCGCGCGACCGTGTGTTAGCCTAAGAGCCCTTCGGAGAGGGACGACGACGCGGCCGCGCGCCGGGTACTGGAGGCAAAGTGGAGTATCTCAAGGACACCAAGGTACTAGTGGCCGAGTTGATGGACGACGAAGCCATCGCCCAGTTGGCCGCCGCCTGCCAGGTGGACGTGAAGTACGGTCTCAGCCACGAAGAGATGCTGGCCACCATCCCCGGCTACCACGGCATCATCGTGCGCAGCGAGACCCTCATCAACAAGAGCTTCCTCGACGCCGCCGTCGATCTTCGCATCGTGGGCCGGGCCGGATCCGGACTGGACAACATCGACGTCCCCTACGCCACTCAGAAGGGTGTCATCGTCTGCAACACTCCCGACAGCAACGTGGTCTCGGCCGCCGAGCACACCATGGGTCTGCTGCTGGCCAGCTGCCGGAACATCCCGTGGGCGGACCGCTTCATCAAGAGCGGCGCCTGGGGGCGCAAGCAGTTCGAGGGCAGCGAGCTCTACGCCAAGACGCTGGGCATCATCGGTCTCGGCCGCATCGGGGGTTTGGTGTCTCAACGCGCCCGCGGTTTCGCCATGCGGGTGATCGCCTACGACCCCTACATCCCCGACTCGCGCTTCGCCAACCTGAACGTCGAGAAACGAGAGACGCTGGAAGAACTTCTGCGGGAGTCTGACTTCATCACCATCCACACCCCGCGCACCAAAGAGACCATCAACATGGTGTCCGACGAGCAGATCGCCATGATGAAGCCCGGGGTCCGCCTGGTCAACTGCGCCCGGGGAGGCCTATTCAACGAGGAGGCTCTCTATCGTGGCCTCAAGTCGGGGCATATCGCCTCTCTCGGGGTCGACACCTGGGTGAACGAACCGCAGTCCAGCCATCCCCTCTACGAGTTCGAGACGGTCGTGGGGACCCCCCATCTGGGCGCGTCGACCCATGAGGCCTCCAAGCGCGTGGGCGAAGAGGTGGTGGCGGAAGTGATCGCGGGCCTGCGCGGGGAGATCGTCAAGAACGCGGTCAACATCCCCGCCCTCTCGGAGGAGTCCTTCGCCAAGCTGAAGGCCTACGTGCGTTTGGCCGAGCAGATGGGCATCCTCTACCGGCAGATTCGCCGGCACAGCGTCAAACGGGTGGAGATCGTGTTCGCCGGCAGCGAGATCGAGGAACCGGCCGATGCCAAGATCCTCTCCCTGGTGGCCCTTAAAGGAATCCTTGAGGGAAGCATGGCGCCGGGCAACGTGAACTTCGTCAACGCCGGACTGCTCGCCGAGCGCATCGGCATCGAGATCAGGGAGACCATCTCCCTGGAGAGCGGCGACTATCGCAACCTCATCAGGATGATCGTCACCGAGGGAGACGGCAAGCAGTTCGAGATCGCCGGCACCGTCCTCGAGCGCAAGCACCCCCGCATCGTGCAGATCGGCGAGTTCCCCATCACCTTCGTACCGGAGGGGAAGATCGCCTACGTGCCCCACCGCAACGTACCCGGGGTCATCGGCCAGGTGGGCAGCATCCTCGGCCGGTTCGACGTCAATATCTCCCGGATGGTCACCTCGAGCGGAGCCAACAACGTCTCCCGTGACTCGATCATGATCCTGGGCCTCGACAACGAGGTGCCCCAGGAAGCCATCGACCGCTGTTTGGAGATCGACGAGATCTACGAGATCAAGACCATCGATTTCTGACCGGGACGGCCCGACGGGGCTGGAACACAGCGGCCCGATACGTTTAGAATGGCTTTGCGTGGCCGGGTGCCGCTGGGTCTCGGCACGCGCGCTGAAGGAGGAGACGAAAGGAGGTCAGCCCAAGCAGTAGACGGCGGTCCCACGATCTCCGGACCGCCAGGCGGTATCAATGAACAAGAAGTGTGAGGTGTACTCCGCAATGCCCGCATACCGATCACGCCGCGTCTTTCTCTGCAGCGCACTCGTGGTCCTTCTTATAGCCATCGGCCTGTTCGCGGCCGCCTGCGGCGAGACCGAAGAGACCACGACGACCGCCGGTCCCACCACCACGGCCGCCCCCTCCACGGAGACCACGGCCGCCCCCTCCACTGACACCACCGCCGCCCCAGAGCCGCAGGAGTTCACCTTCGGCATGCTGCTGGTGGGCCCCTACAACGACCGGGGTTGGAGCCAGGCCAACTACGAGGGCGGCCTCTACGTCGAGGAGAAGCTGGCCGGCGCCAAGATGGTCTACGTCGACAAGGTGAACTCGGCCGACCGGCCGGGCACCACTCCCGAACAGCTGGCGGAGGACCTGCTCAACCAGGGCGCCCAGATGATCTTCTTCACGTCCGACGACATGAAGGACGGAGCCATCGCCTTCGCCAAGACCCACCCCGACATCCCCGTGGTCTTCACCTCCGGTGACACCGCCTGGGAAGACGGCAAGGACTTCCAGGACCTCCCCAACCTCAGCAACATCATGGGCGAGATGGAGTACGGCAAGATGATCGCCGGCGCCGCCGCCGCCCTCACCACCCAGACCGGCAAGATCGGCTATCTGGGACCGCTGATCAATGACGAGACCCGCCGCCTGGCCGCCTCCGCCTACTTGGGCGCCAAGTACGCCTGGACCGAGTACCTGAAGAAGGATCCGGCCGAGCTCAAGTTCAGCGTCAACTGGATCGGCTTCTGGTTCAACATCCCCGGCGTCACCTCCGATCCCACCCAGGTGGCCGACAACTTCTTCAATCAGGGCTACGACGTGGTGATCTCCGGCATCGACACCACCGAGGCCTTGGTCGAGGCGGGCAAGCTCTCCGCCGCCGGCAAGACGGTGTGGGCGGTGCCTTATGACTTCATCGGCTCACTCGACGAAGCTCCCAGCGTCGCCCTGGGCGTGCCCTATTTCAACTGGGGTCCGGCCTATCTGGAAGCCGTGACCATGGCCCGTGACGGCAAGTTTGAGAGCTTCTGGCACTGGAACCCGCCGGACTGGGCCGACATCAACAACCCCGACACCTCAGCCGTGGGCTTCATCAAGGGTGAGGGCCTTTCCGCCGAGGCTTCGGCCAAACTCGACGAGTTCATAGCCGCGCTCGCCGGAGGCCTGAACCTCTGGAAGGGGCCCCTCAACCTGCAGGACGGCACCAGCTATCTGGCCGACGGTGTCGAAGCCACACCGCAACAGATCTGGTACCTGCCTCAGCTGCTCGAGGGCATGGAAGGCCAGAGCGTCTCCCAGTAGAGCTTGACGTTTCGAACCCTCACCGGACCAGCAAAGGGGAGACCGCTCCGGTCTCCCCTTTCTGGTTCTTGACACTGCCGGGACCAGGTGGAAGTACAGCTCACCGATATCCGCAAGCATTTTGGGCCCGTCAGGGCCAACGATGGGATCAGTCTCTTCGTGCCCGCCGGCACCATCCAAGGCATCCTGGGCGAGAACGGGGCCGGCAAGAGCACGCTCATGAAGATCCTCTCCGGCTTTCAACCTGCTGACAGCGGCTCCATCCTGCTCGACGGCGCCGAGGTGCGCATGCGCAGCCCGGCCGACGCCATCAAGCACGGGGTAGGCATGCTGCACCAGGACCCTCTCGACTTCCCGCCGCTCAGGGTCGTCGACGACCTGCTCATCGGCGCGCCGGGCGGCCTGGTCCCCCGGCGGGCCGACGCCCTGCGGGCCGTAGGCGAGCTGGCCGCCTCCCTCGGTCTGTCGATCGATCTCAGGGGTGAGGTGGGGGCGCTCACGGTGGGCGAACGGCAGCAGCTCGAGTTGCTCCGCCTGCTCTGGCTGGGAGCCCGGGTGCTGATCCTCGACGAGCCCACCACCGGCATAAGCGCCCGCCAGCGGAACGAGTTGTTCGCCACGCTGCGGCGGCTGGCCGAACAGGGCAAGACGGTGCTCTTCGTCTCTCACAAGCTGGAAGAGGTGCAGGAACTGTGCACCCGGGTAGCGGTGCTGCGGCAAGGGAAGCTGGTGGGAGAGGCGCTTCCGCCCTTCCGGGTGGACAAGCTGGTGGCCATGATGTTCGAGCGCGAGGTCTCTGCGGGCGAACGGGTGAGCTGCGCGCCCGGGCCCACCCTGCTCAGCCTGCGCGGCCTGGGCGCCGAGCACGGCCGTCTGAGCTTCGGGGGGCTCGACCTGGACGTCCGCCGGGGCGAGACCATCGGCCTGGCCGGCATGGAAGGGAGCGGCCAGAGCCTGTTCTTGCGGGCCTGCGCCGGCCTCACCCCGGCCACAAGCGGCCGCATCGAGCTGGAGGGCGTCGACATCACCGGCAAGTCCTATCATCAGTTCAAGAGGCGGGGAGTGGCCTACGTACCCGCCACCCGCTTGGAGGAGGGGCTCATCCCCGGTCTGACCCTCACCGAGCACTTCCTGCTCATCCAGCAGAAGCCCGGCTTGTTCATCGATCGCGACAAGGGCCGCGTACTGGCCCAGGAGAGGATCGAGGAGTTCAACATCAAGGGCACGCCCGGCAGCCCCGTGGAGTCCCTCTCCGGAGGCAACCAGCAGCGGGCCCTTCTCGCCCTGGTCAAGCCGGGGGCCAGCCTCATGCTCCTGGAGCAGCCCACCCGCGGGCTGGACATCGAGTCGGTCATCTACCTGTGGAGCAAGCTCAAAGAGCGCTGCAACCAGGGGGGAGCCATCATCTTCACGTCGAGCGACCTGGACGAACTGCTGCGCTACGGCGACCGCATCCTCGTCTTCTTCGCGGGGCGGATATCGCGCCCCCTGGACGCCGCCACCACCACGGTCGAACAGCTCGGCCAGCTCATAGGAGGAAGCGATGCCTGAGAGGGCCGCAGCGGCGGCCGGCGCCGGGGGCAGCCGCTTCAACCGCCAGACCTGGATCAACGTGGGTGTCCAACTGGGAGCACTCGCTCTCGCCCTCCTGCTCACCACCGTCATCCTGCTCGCGGCCGGAGCCCCTCCCCTGGCCGCCTACCGCGAGATCATCTACGGGGCCGTGGGCTCCCTCACCAGCTTCTCCAATGTTCTGGTGGCCTGGGTCCCGCTGCTGCTGGCCGCCGCCGGGGTGCTGGTGACCTTCGCCGCCGGGCTGTGGAACATCGGGGTGGAGGGGCAGATAGTGATGGGGGCCGTCTTCACCACGTGGACACTGCGGCTGCTGCAGGACACCGGCCTCTCCCCCGCGCTCATCATCATCCTCGCCGTCATCGCGGGCATGGTGGGCGGCGCCCTGTGGGCGGTGCTGGCCGGGGTGCTCAAGACCTTCGGGGGCGTCAACGAGATCTTCGGGGGGCTGGGACTCAACTACGTGGCCATCGCCTTGACCTTGTGGCTCATCTTCGGGCCCTGGAAGCGTCCCGGCATCGGCTCGATGAGCGGCACCGAGCCCTTCGCCGAAGAGCTATGGCTGCCCACCGTCGGCGGCCTGCGGCTGAGCGCGTGGTCGCTCGGCCTGGGGATACTGGCCGTCATCTTCGTCTACGTCCTTCTGGAGCGCACGTACTTCGGGTTGAAGCTGAAGGCCACCGGCTCCAACCGCCGGGCCGCTTTTCTCCTGGGAGTCCCCACCTGGCAGTACGGGCTGCTGGCCTTCCTCATCTGCGGCGCTCTGGCCGGGCTGGCAGGAGCGGTCCAGGTGACCGGCGTCTACCACCGGCTGATACCCTCCATCTCGAGCGGTTATGGGTTCCTCGGCCTGATGATCGGCATGCTCATCCTCTACCGGGCCATCTGGGTGGCCCCAGTGGCGATGTTCTTCGCCGCGCTCAACATCGGCAGCATCCAGCTGCCCATCGTGCTCAAACTCGACTCCACCCTGTCCGGAGTGTTGCAGGGGGCCCTGGTGCTCTTCGTCATCCTGGTGGAGGGCGCCCGCCAGCGTTATCTGCGGCGCAAGCGCGTCCGCATCGGGGGGGTGTGATGGACGCCCAAGGAGTACTCATCGGCCTGGCCGGTGTCCTTGCCACCACGGCTCCCATCGTGGTGGCGGCCGTGGGCGAGACTCTGACCGAGCGTTCGGGGGTCATCAACCTCTCGGTGAACGGCACCATCCTCCTCTCGGCCATGGGCAGCTTCGCCGTGGCGGTGACCACGGGCAGCCTGGTGCTCGGCTTCATTGCCGGGGCTTTGATCGGCGCGGCGGTGGCCTTGGTGCTGTCTTTTGGAAGCATCACTCTCCGCCAGTCGCAAGTGGCGGTGGGCTTCGTCCTCGCCCTCTTCTGCCGCGACCTCTCCTACTTCCTGGGCAACCCATTCATGGGAGAGAAAGGACCTCGCCTATCGGTCCACCCCATCCCCGGGTTGGAGAGGATCCCCGTCCTCGGCACCCTGTTCTTCGAGCACGACATCATGACCTACTTCAGCTTCGCGCTCATCGGCGCTTCCTGGTGGTGGATCTTCCGCACCCGCCCGGGACTCACGCTGAGGGCGGTGGGCGAGCGCCCTGAAGCGGCGTTCGCCCGGGGAGCCCGGGTGAACCTCAACCGCTACCTGTACACCGCCGTGGGTGGGGCCCTGGTCGGGTTAGCCGGCCCCATGTTCTCACTCAGCGTCAAGGCCGGCTGGAAGGGCACCATCTCCGGTCTGGACGGCCTGGGCTGGATCGTTCTTGCCATCGTCATCTTCGGAGCCTGGAACCCGGTCCGTGTCGCCTTGGGAGCCTACCTCTTCGGCGTGCTCCAGTGGCTCAGCGTCGTGCTGCAGCCCGACCTGCAGGGGATCCCCTCTCAGGTGCTGCAGGTGGCCCCGTTCCCGCTCATGATCCTCACCTTGCTCTTCGTCAACATCGGCAACGCCGAATGGGTAGAGCGGGTGCTGGCCGCGCTTCCCGAGCGCTCCCGCCGGGTGGTGGCCAAGGTCCTGCGGGCGATGCGGGTGGTCCAGCCCAGCAGCCTCGGCGTGCCGTTCGAGAGAGAGTGAGGCCGGGGGCAGAGTCTCCGCCTCTTGTCCATCTGTATAACGGGAAGGCTCCAATCCCGGCCGCTTGGACAGACTCCGGCTTCACGGCCCTTGGTATCCTTCTCTCCGAGATCCGCCGGCCCGCCGCGGCGGCTCCATACAGATCGACGGCGACAGGGGTGGCGCGCGACTGATGAGAAGCATGAGCATGTTCTGGGGTTGTACGATCCCCGCCCGATTCCCGTTCATCGAGAAATCGACCAGACTGGTCCTGCCCGCCTTGGGCATAGAGCCGGTGGACACGGCCGGCTATACCTGTTGCCCCGAGACGACCCTGGTGAAGGCGGCCGACGAGGACGTCTACTACCTGACCGCAGCCCGCAACCTGGCCGTGGCCGAAAACACCGGCCTCCCTCTGCTCACCCCCTGCAACGGCTGCTATTCCACCTTCAAGGCGGTGCTCTCCGACCTCAAAGTCGACTGGCGCCTGCGCCAAAGCGTCAACCGAAGACTGGCCTCGGCCGGCATGGAGCTGCGGGGAGACGTCGACGTGTGGCACCTGGTGGAGTGGCTGAGCGAAGACCTGGGCCCCGCCGCCTTGAGCAAGCGTCTTACCAAGCCTCTGTGGGGCATGCGGCTGGCCGCCCACTACGGTTGCCACATGCTGCGCCCCAGCCCGGCCGTCCGGTGGGACAGCCCCCTTGCTCCCACCAAGTTCGAGCAGGTGGTCCGGGCGCTGGGAGCCACGGTAGTCGACTACGCCACCAAGATGGACTGCTGCGGCAATGCCCTCGACCGCGTGGGCGAACGCCAGGCCTCCCTGGACATGCTGGGACGCAAGCTGGCAGACGTCGCCGCAGAGGGAGCGGACGCACTGGTGGTCGCCTGCCCGTCGTGCTTCCTCCAGTTCGACCTCAACCAGGCCACCATGCTGCGCGAGTCCAAAGAAGCCGGGGTGCCCGTCTTCTACATCACCGAACTCATCGCCCTTGCCCTGGGCTTGGCGCCGGAGTCGCTGGGCCTCGACCTGCATCGGGTGAGCGCCGGTCCTTTCCTCGACAAGTGGAGGCTCAAACTCGCGCAGCGAGAGGCCCTCAGCCGTGCGTTCGACCTGAGAGCGCTCGAGATCTGCGCGAGCTGCGGGGCCTGCGACAACGATTGTCCGGTGGCGCAGACCTGCACGGACTTCGTGCCTTCGGCCGTCGTCGGACGGCTGGTTGCCGGCGATCTCGACGCCGTCCTGGCCGGGCCGGATCCCTGGCGCTGCCTGGACTGCATGACCTGTTTCGAGCGCTGCCACAGCCGTCTGGGCATGGCCGAGGTCTTCGAGAGACTGCGCAGGTTGGCGCGCGAGCAGGGAGTGGTCCCGGCGGCGGTCCGTTCCAGCTTCGACGGCTTCCTGGCGAACGGGGCCCTAGGGAGCGGACGCGCCTCCGTCCGGGAGAGACTGGGCCTGCCTGAGATGCCGCCCAGCGGACTGGAGGGGCTGAGGACGGTCTTGGCCCGTCCGGAGGAGAAGAAGTCATGAGCCGCCGTCCCCTCGGCCCGTCTTCCGTTGACCGGCTGAGCGGCGCTCGCGGGGGCGGACCGGCCGCCTTCGGCCGGCGGCCCGCCCCCGGCGGTCCCGGGGACGAGTTCGGTCCCCGCCCCACCTACCGGGAGGAATGCGAACAGCGCATCCTGGGCGGCTGTGGCCTCATGGGCGTCTGCGACCAGTCGGGTGCCCGCATGAGCGGCGAACTCGCCCTCCGCAGCATGGCCTCCATGCACGACCGCGGCAACGGCCTCGGCGGCGGTTTCGCCGGCTACGGCATCTATCCCGAGCTCCCGCACTTCTTCTGCTTCCACCTGCTCTACAACGACGAGGTGGCCAAAGAAGACACCGAGTTCTACCTCAAGAAGCACTACCGGGTGGTCATGGAGGAGCCCATCCCCACCAAGCCGGTGCGCGGCATCGAGAACGAGCCCATCCTCTGGCGCTACTTCCTCGACATCCCCGAGGAGCGGCTTCAGGAGACGCAACTCAGCCCCGAGGACTACGTGGTCCACACGGTCATGGACATCAACACGTATGTGGACGGGGCCTTCGTCGCCTCCTCCGGCAAGAACATGGGCGCCTTCAAGGGCGTGGGCTTCCCCGAAGAGATCGGGGAGTTCTTCCGCATCGATGAGTACAAGGGCTGGACTTGGACCGGGCACGGACGTTTCCCCACCAACACGCCGGGCTGGTGGGGCGGAGCCCACCCGTTCACCCTCCTCGACTACTCCATCGTGCACAACGGCGAGATCAGCTCGTACGGCATCAACCAGCGTTACCTGGAGATGTTCGGTTACAGGTGCTCGCTTCAGACCGACACCGAGGTGGTCACCTACCTTTTCGACCTCATGCTCCGGCGGCACGGCCTGCCCGTGGAGATCGCCTGCAAGGCCTTGGCCAGCCCCTTCTGGAAGGACATCGACCTCATGCCCCCTGACCAGCGCAGGCTGTTCACCGCACTGCGCATGGTCTACGGTTCGGCTCTGCTGAACGGCCCGTTCGCGGTGGTCCTGGGCATGAACGACGGCATGGTGGCCCTTAACGACCGCATCAAGTTGCGGCCGCTGGTGGCGGCCCGGCACGGTGATGTCCTCTACGTGGCCAGCGAGGAATCGGCCATCCGCGAGATCTGCCCCCATCCCGAGGAGAGTTGGATGCCGCTGGCTGGCGAGCCGGTGGTGGCCTGGGTCAGCGAGAAAGGCCGCAGGAAGGCCATCGCCGAGACGAAAGTCAGTGCAGGACAGAGGCGGGCCGCCCGCGGTGCCGCGGTGGGAGCGGTGTGATGGCCTACACCACCTTCATACCCCCCGAGTTCCGGGTGGTCATCGACAAGGACGCCTGCCTCCAGTGCGGCCGCTGCGTGCAGCAGTGCGGTTGGAACGCCTACACCTGGGACGAAGAGGAGAAGCGGCCCCGGCCCGACCACAGCAAGTGCTCGGCCTGCCACCGCTGCGTCACCTTCTGTCCGGGTGGGGCTATCTCCATCAAGCAGAACGAGCTGGCGTTCAAGCGGTCGGACAGCATGTCTCCCGAGCTCATCAAGGCGGTGTGGAAACAGGCTGAGACCGGCGGGGTGCAACTCACCGGCATGGGCAACGACAAGCCCTACCTGCGCATCTTCGACCATCTTCTGTTGGACGCCTGCCAGGTCACGAACCCTTCCATCGACCCGCTGCGCGAACCCATGGAGATGCGCACCTTCCTGGGGCGCAAGCCCGACTCGCTCGAGGTCGCCCTAGCGGGCGGCGACGGACCGCGCGCCGCCGGCCGCGGCGGCGGGGCCCGTCACGACGGGGGCCGCCCCGGCTTCTCGGCCGGACCGGCGGCGAGGGCCCGGCTGCTCACCGAGCTCGACCGCCAGCTGCAATTGGAGACACCCATCATGTTCGGCGGCATGAGCTACGGCTCGGTATCGCTGAACGTGCACCGCTCCCTGGCCATGGCAGCGGCCGAGTTGGGCACCTTCATGAACACCGGTGAGGGGGGGCTGCACGCCGACCTCGAGCCCTACCAGGACCACATCATCGTGCAGTGCGCCTCCGGGCGCTTCGGGGTCGACTCCAGCTACCTGCAGGCCGGCGCCGCGGTCGAGATCAAGATCGGACAGGGAGCCAAGCCCGGCATCGGCGGTCACCTACCGGGGGAGAAGATCGACTACCAGGTGTCGATCACCAGGATGATCCCCCAAGGGACCGACGCCCTCTCTCCCGCGCCTCACCACGACATCTACTCCATCGAAGACCTGCGCCAGCTCATCTATGCGCTCAAAGAGGCCACCGGCTACAAGCCCATCTCGGTGAAGATCGCCGCCGTCCACAACGCCGCCGCCATCGCCTCCGGCGTGGTGCGGGCCGGGGCCGACATCGTCTACCTGGACGGCTTTCGGGGCGGCACCGGGGCCTCACCCACCATCATCCGCGACCATGTGGGCATCCCCATCGAGATCGCCCTCGCCACCGTCGACCAGCGCCTGCGAGACGAGGGCATCCGCAACCGGGCCTCCATCGTGGCTGCCGGCGGTATCCGCAGCTCGGCCGACGTGGTCAAGGCCATCGCCCTGGGCGCCGACGCCTGCGCCATCGGCACGGCGGCGCTGGTGGCCCTTGGTTGTCACGTGTGCCAGAAGTGCCACACCGGCTGCTGCTCTTGGGGCATCTGCACCCAGCGACCCGAACTCACCCGGCGTCTCGACCCCGAATGGGGCGCCTCTCAGCTGGTCAACTTGGTGCACGCGTGGACCCACGAGATCGCTGAGGTGTTGGGCGCCCTCGGGGTGAACGCTATCGAGAGTCTGCGGGGCAGCCGTGAGCGTCTGCGCGGCTTGGGCTTGGACAAGACCGTCCTCGAGGTCCTGGGCGTGAAGGCGGCCGGGCTGTGAGCGGTCGGGATCAGCCCGCCACGACCCCCGATTCGGCGGCCGTCCGCAAGGTACCCACCGGTCCCGCCCGCAAAGGCCCCACCGGCATCGAACCGGCCCGTCTCACCGCCGGCCAACCGGGCAGCACCCGGGGCACGGCCGACCGCAAGGGCAAGCGGGTCGTCATCGACGGCAAGGGTGTCTACTACAAGACCCTCAACGAGCAGATCCGCGAAGAGATCGAGCGTGGCGCCCGCGAGGTGGTCCTCGATAACATCATCGGTCAGCGCTACATCGGGACCGGCCTCGCCTACCGGGGGGTCACCGTCATCGTCAACGGCGTGCCCGGCAACGATCTGGCCGCCTTCATGAACGGGCCCACCCTCGTGGTCAACGACAACGCCCAGGACGGGGTGGCCAACACCATGAACTCCGGCCTGGTGGTGATCAACGGCGACGCCGGCGACGTCCTGGGCTACGGCATGCGGGGCGGCTCGGTGTACGTCCGTGGTAACGTGGGCTATCGTGTGGGCATCCACATGAAGGCGTTCGGAGACAGCCTCCCCCTCATCGTGGTGGGAGGCCATGCTCGGGACTTCCTCGGCGAGTACATGGCCGGGGGCGAGATCGTGGTGCTGGGCCTCACCGAGGACGGGGGTCCTGTCGTTGGCTCCTACGTCGGCACCGGCATGCACGCGGGCGTCATGTACATTCGGGGAGAGGTGGCGGCTCATCAGCTGGGCAAGGAGGTCCGGATCCAGGAACCGAGCCCGGCCGACCAAGCCCGCATCGAACACATCGTCGCCGACTATTGCCGGGTCATGGCCATCGACCAGGCCGGAGTGTTGGAGAAGCCTTTCATCAAGATCTATCCGTATACCTCAAGGCCTTACGGCAGGCTGTACGCCTACTAGAGCACACGAAGACCCCGCTACCTGAAAGGAGCCGCTGATGGGGGAGAAACTGACCAAAGAGGACGTCATCAAGATCGTCGAGGACAAGCAGATCAAGTTCATACGCTTCTGGTTCACCGACGTTCTTGGTTTCCTCAAGAGCTTCGCCGTGACCCCGGCCGAGCTGGAGGGGGCTTTTGAAGAGGGGATGGGCTTTGACGGGTCCTCCATTGAAGGCTTCGCCCGCATCCAGGAATCGGACATGGTGGCC
Source organism: uncultured Gaiellales bacterium (assembly GCA_964399135.1). Lineage (GTDB taxonomy): Bacteria > Actinomycetota > Thermoleophilia > RBG-16-64-13 > RBG-16-64-13 > CAYNPL01. The sequence continues at coordinate 3,848 of CAYNPL010000021.1, read as the reverse complement.
TGGCCCGATCCCAGCACTTTCACCCTCCTGCCTTGGCGGGCAGGCGCCGGCGGCACCGCCCGCATGTTCTGCGACATCAAGCAGCCCGACGGACAGCCCTTCCCCGGTGATCCCCGCAACGTGCTCAAGAAGGTGGTGGCCAAGGCCGAAGCACTGGGCTACACCATGTTCGTGGGACCGGAGCTCGAGTTCTTCTACTTCCGCGACAGCTGCGGCACCGACGTGCTCGATCACGGCGGCTACTTCGACCTCACCACGCTGGATGCCGGCAGCGACCTGCGCCGCGACACGATCAACGCCCTGCAGGCCATGGGCATCCAGGTGGAGTACTCCCACCACGAGGTCGCTCCCTCCCAGCACGAGATCGACCTGCGCTTCAAGGACGCCCTCACCATGGCCGACCAGGTCATGACCTACCGCCTCACGGTCAAGGAGATCGCGCAGGCTCAGGGCGTCTATGCCACCTTCATGCCCAAGCCCATCTTCGGCGTGAACGGCTCGGGGATGCATGTGCATCAGTCGCTCTTCAAGGGCGAGCGGAACGCCTTCTTCGACGCCAACGACGAATACAACCTGTCGGCCACCGGCAAGGCCTACGTGGCCGGCCTGCTGGCCCACATCAGGGAGATCGCCCTGGTCACCAACCAGTGGATCAACTCCTACAAACGGCTCGTCCCCGGCTACGAGGCTCCGGTGTACATATGCTGGTCGCGGCGGAACCGCTCGGCCATGGTGCGGGTGCCCCTCTACAAGCCGGGCAAGGAGCAGGCCACCCGGGTAGAGCTGCGCAACCCAGACCCGGCGGCCAACCCGTATCTGGCCTTCGCCGCCATGCTGGCGGCCGGGCTCGACGGCATCGAGAAGGGCATGGAGCTGCCGCCCGAAGCCGCTAACAACATCTACGAGATGACCGAGGCCGAGCGGGCCGAAGCGGGGATCGGCTCGCTGCCCGAAGACCTCTACCAGGCCATCCAGGAGTTCGAGAAGTCCAGCTTCGTGCGGGAGGCGCTGGGCGACCACGTCTGCGACTACCTGGTGCGCAACAAGTGGGCCGAGTGGGACGACTACAAGAAACTGGTCACCCCCTACGAGGTGTCGCGCTACCTTTCCATCCTCTAGACAGCCACCCCGCTGTGGGCCCGGCGGCCGCAAGGCCGCCGGGCTTTTTTGTCTTCACAACCAGGTGTGAGCGGTGAGTCCCTGTGCCCGAACCGACTGCGTTTTGCGACGATGTCTCCCGGGCACAGGGACCCACCGCACCCCGAGTCTGAGGAGCACAGCGGGCCCGGCGGCCTGGAGGGTCCTTGGGGACGGTCGGCCCGCACCGACTGCGTTTTGCGACGATGTCTCCCGGGCACAGGGACCCACCGCACCCCGGGTGTGAGGAGCACAGCGAGCCCGGCGGCCTGGAGGGTCCTTGGGGACGGTCGGCCCGCACCGACTGCAGCCTTTTCCGGATCATCGGCACAGAAGATCGGGATGAGGCCGGTGTACTATCGGCCTGACAGCGCGAACGGAATCTCGACTGACGAGGAGGCGCCTGATGGACCATCGCCTGACCACCACCGCCCTCACCCTGCCCGGCTACCGGGTGGTCCACACTCTGGGGGTGGTGCGCGGCGTCACCGTGCGGGCCCGCTGGATCGGCAGTCAGATCACCGCTTCTCTTCGCACCCTCGCGGGCGGACAGATCCCCGAGTACATCCAGTTGTGCGAACAAAGCCGGGCCGAAGCCTTCGAGTGGATGGTGCAGCACGCCGAGCAGATGGGTGCCAACGCGATCATCGCGATCAGATACGACGCCACTGACCTGGGCAACAACATGACCGAGGTGCTGGCCTACGGCACGGCGGCGGTCGTCGAGGTCGACGGCTAGACGACCGGACGAGGACTGTCCGGGGGGGCGGCGGAGGCGCGACGGCAGCATCGGGCGCAACAGGCCCAGCGCCGCGCCAGGGTCAGGCGATGGCCGACACCCCGGTCTCGCCGGTGCGGATGCGCAGGCACTCCTGCATCTCCAGGACGAAGATCTTGCCGTCGCCGATGTTGCCGGTGCGGGCGCCCCGGGTGATGGCGTCCACCGCCTGCCACACGTTGCTGTTGCTGACCGCCAGTTCGATCTTGATCTTATGCAGGAGACCGCCCCGCTCCACGTGGCTGCGGTAGACCTCGGCCACGCCTTTCTGCCGGCCCCGTCCCATCACGTCAGAGACAGTGAACAGGTTGATCTCTTCTTCTTCGAGGGCGGCGATGACTTCGTCCAACCGGTCGGGCTGGATGATGGCGATGATGTACTTCATCTCAGGCTCCTTCTTGGACTCTACCCGACGACGGTGTAGGCGGATTCGCTGTGCTGGGTCAGGTCGAGACCGATGTTCTCATTGTCAGAGGTCACCCGCAGACCGATGACCTTGTCCACCAGCTTGAGCAGCCCGAACGACAGGATGAACGAGTAGGCCGCGCAACCGGCGACGGCCACCACCTGCAGGCCCAGGAGCTCCCAGCCCCCACCGGCGAACAGCCCGTCCGCCCCGCTCGGGTTGATGACAGTGGTGGCCCACAGTCCCGTGAGCAGAGCTCCCAACATGCCACCGATCCCGTGCACTCCGAACGCGTCGAGAGAATCGTCGTAGCCCAGCTTGCCCTTCATGAAGACGACGGCGACGTAGCAGACCAGGCCCGCCAGAGCCCCCACGGCGACCGCTCCCAGCGGCGTCACATAGCCGGAAGCCGGGGTGATGGCCACCAGACCGGCCACTGCGCCCGAGATGGTGCCGAGGGCGGTGGGCCGTTTGCTCTTGATCCAGTCGAGCCCGGCCCAAGCCACGGCCGCGGTGGCCGCCGCCATGTGGGTGTTCAAGAAGGCGGAGACGGCCAGACCGTTAGAACCCAGGGCGCTGCCCGCGTTGAAGCCGAACCAGCCGAACCAGAGAAGAGCGGCCCCTAGGATGGCGAAGGGCAGGTTGTGAGGAGGCGAGATGTCGGGATAGCCCCGACGCTTGCCGATGACGAGAGCGGCCGCCAGCGCCGCCATGCCGGCGTTGATGTGGACGACGGTGCCGCCCGCGAAGTCGAGGGCGCCCAGTTCACGCAGCATGCCTCCCACCCCCCAGACCCAGTGAGCCATGGGGTCGTAGACGATGGTGGTCCACAGGATTGAGAAGACCAGGAAGGCGCTGAACTTCATCCGCTCGGCGAAGGCGCCGATGATGAGGGCCGGGGTGATGATGGCGAACATCATCTGGAAGACCATGAACAGCTGATGAGGGATGGTGGCGGCGTAGTCGGGGTTGGGCTCGACGCCCACCCCGTTCAGACCGGCCCAGCTCAGATCCCCGATGATGCCGCCGTGGTCGGGCCCGAAGGCCAGGCTGTAACCGAAGAAGATCCACTGTAGGCTGATGACCCCGATGAGCACGAAGCACTGCATCATGATCGAGAGCACGTTCTTGCGGCGCACCAGGCCGCCGTAGAAGAAAGCGAGGCCCGGGGTCATCAGCATCACCAGCGCGGTGCTGATGATCATCCAGGCGGTGTCGCCGGTGTCTATGCTCGCCATGTCCCTCTCCTTGGCCGGGCTGCGTGACTGGTCGTTCGTCTAGTGCGACGGCGCTGGCGCCGGGAGCACCGGGTCAATTACAGCCCAAGGAAGCGGAGAAGTTAATCGACGAGCGTACAAGGGTCCACCCGTTCCCTTGTACATTTGGAGTAAGGCGGGCTTTATCCCTGAAGCAGGCTGCGGGCCTTCAGACCCAGCCCGAGCCGTTCTTTGTGCTCGGTCTGGAACACGCTTAGACCGCTGATCTCGGCGATCTTCTCCAGCCGGTACCGGATGGTGTGCCGGTGGG
>CAYNPL010000020.1:23907-43112 GCA_964399135.1 uncultured Gaiellales bacterium | reverse complement strand
TTTTATCGAGATAGCTTTGGCCAAGCGCCGATCCCCCACCTCCCGGTAGGCGGCGGGGACCTCCTCCCGCCCAGGGCCGAACGCCCTGGTGGCTCCCTTGCGATGCACGCACGCGGCCACCGGGCGGCCGTCCACCTCATGGGTCTCCAGTTTGGCGATGTTGTGGGCCACGTCATAGACGAGACGCAGGCCGAGTTCTTTCGGAGACAGGCGAAGGGCGTGAAGCAGGGCCTGTTCGGTGAGGTGCATGATCATCTGCCGGTTGGCCCAGGCGTAGTTGGCGGCGCAGGCCATCGCGGCCAGGTAGGAGCGGCCCTCCGGGGATGACACGGGGGCGCAGGCCAGCTGGCGGTCGGGCAACTCGATGTGGTAGCGCCTGCTGGCCTCGGCCATCCGGCCTAGGTAGTCCTCACAGATCTGGTATCCGAGGCCGCGAGACCCGCAGTGCACCATCAGGGTGACCTGGCCCTCGCGCAGACCGTAGGCAGCCGCCGCCCGCTGGTCGAACACTCGGTCGACCACCTGGATCTCGAGGAAGTGGTTGCCCGAGCCCAGCGTGCCCACCTGGTCCAGACCCCGGGCGTACGCCCTGTCGCTCACCGCGCCGGGGTCGGCGCCGGGGAGGGCGCCCTGGTCCTCGGTCCGCTCCAGGTCGGCAGCGGTCCCGTACCCCCTCTTGACGGCCCAGGCGGCTCCTTCCACCAGGAGCGCCTCCAGGTCTTTGCGGCTGAGCTTGGCGATAGCCCCGCTCGACCCCACTCCGGCGGGGACGTCGCGGAACATCTGGTCTACCAGGCGCTTGATGTCGGCCCCCAGTTCGGCGGCCTCCAACTCCGTGGCCAGCAGGCGGCAGCCGCAGTTGATGTCGTAACCTACTCCACCCGGGGAGACGACACCCCCGTCTTGAGCGAAGGCCGCTACCCCACCTATGGGGAAGCCGTAGCCGAAGTGGATGTCGGGCATCGCCAGCGAGAAACAGAGGATGCCGGGCAGATGAGCGACGTTGGCCACCTGAGTCAGGCTCTGGTCGCCGCGCACCGCCTCGATGAGCTCGTCGTCCGCGTAGATGCGGCCGGGTACTCTCATGCCCCCTTCGGGGGGCAATTCCCAGGTCCACTGGTCGAGCCGGCGCAGACGGTCCTTCTCCGCGTTCTGCATGGTTTCGCCCTCCTCCCGCTCAGGTGTCCAGCAGGACCGTGGCCCGCCAGCCCACCGGCCCCACCGGACCCGCCGCGCCAACGGCGCCCGCGGCGGGCGGCGGTCCGCCCGCAGCACGGGGTCCTGTCCCCAGTGGTTCCACGCTGAGGCGATGGTAGGTCACCGCCTTGATCTCGGTGGAGAGCAGGTGGCGGGAGGGGTCGGCGCTCTCTCCGTGCAGCACCGCGGTCACCCGCACAGTCCCGCCGGTGGTGCCGGCCTGGGGTGATCCGGTATTGTCGCCCTCCTGGGCAGCGGCGGTCGCCTCGTTCGCCTCGGTGGAGACGGCCACATCCGCACCCGTGGCCACGAACCGTTCGGTGGCGAACCGGTAGAGAGCTTCGGCCAGCATGCTTCGCAGTGCCTGGTCGAGGCTGCTCTCCCGCAGGCTGATCGTGAGTCGCCGGCGCGGGCGGAACCCGGTCAGGTCCACCGCCTGGTCGTACAGAGCAAAGAGGGCGTTCTCGAACAACTCATCCAGGTCGCGGCCCCGGACCTCGAGGAGCAGGTCGGCCGGATGCTCCAGTTCGGCGTACGCCTCGGCCCGGCGGGCCGGATCCCATCGTCTACTTCTTGGCTCCATCCTTCGCCGCCCTCTTCTTCCGACTCCTAGCCAAGGTCCTGGCCAGGACGTCGTCGACATGGGCCACGTAGGTGAACTGCAGCCCGCTGAGGAGATCTTCTCCCCGGATCTCCCGCACGTCGGTCTCGTTGCGGTCGGGCAGGAACACCCGGGTTATGCCGGCCGCCCGGGCGGCCAGGACCTTCTCTTTGATCCCGCCCACCGGCAGCACCTGCCCGGTGAGGGTCACCTCGCCGGTCATGGCCACGTTGGGATCGACTGCCCGTCCCGACACCATGCTGGCCAGGGCCACCGTCATGGCCACCCCGGCTGAGGGGCCGTCCTTGGGCACCGCTCCGGCGGGAACGTGCACGTGGATGTCGTGCTTCTGGAAGAACTCAGGGTCGGCTCTCAGCCGTTCCGAGATGCTGCGCACGTAGGTCAAGGCGGCCTGGGCTGACTCCTTCATCACGTCACCCAACTGCCCGGTAAGGACCAGGCGGCCGGTACCCGGCATGGCCCGGGCTTCGATGAAGAGGATGTCGCCTCCGGCCGGAGTCCAGGCCAGCCCGGTGGCCACGCCGGGCTCGCTGGTCCGCCGCTTGGTCTCGCGGAAGACCTTCTGCCGGCCCAGGAACTTCACCACCTCGCGCTGGTTGATGGTGATGCGCCGCCGGCCCTCTTCGGCCACCATGCGGGCGAACTTGCGGGCGATGGTGCCGATCTGGCGCTCCAAGCCGCGGACGCCCGCTTCTCGGGTGTAGTTCTCGATGACCAGCCGCAGGGCCTCCTCGGTCATCGTCAGCTGGCCGTCCTTCAGGCCGTTGCGCTCCAGTTGCCGGGGCAACAAGTAGCGCCGGGCTATGTGGAGCTTGTCCTCCTCGGTGTAGCCGGCGATGGAGATTATCTCCATGCGGTCGCGCAGGGGTCCAGGGACGGTGTCGAGCATGTTGGCCGTGCACACGAACATCACCCGGGACAGGTCGAAGGGCAGGTCGAGGTAGTGGTCGCGGAAGGTGGTGTTCTGTTCTGGGTCCAGCACCTCCAGCATGGCGCTGGAAGGGTCGCCCCGCCAGTCGGAACCCATCTTGTCGATCTCATCGATCATGAAGACGGGATTGCTGCTGCCGGCGTCGCGGATGGCCCGGATGATGGTGCCGGGCATCGCGCCGACGTAGGTGCGTCGGTGCCCGCGGATCTCTGACTCATCGCGGACGCCGCCCACGCTGATGCGGATGAACTTGCGCCCCATGGCCCGGGCGATGCTCTTGCCCAGGCTGGTCTTGCCCACGCCGGGAGGGCCCACGAAACAGAGGATCGGCCCCGAGACCTCGCTCTTGAGCTTCTGCACGGCCAGGAACTCCAGGATGCGATCCTTGACGTCCTCCAGGTCGTAGTGGTCTTCGTCGAGCACGGTGCGCGCGTGAGAGATGTCGAGGTCGTCGGTGGTGATGACCGACCAGGGCAGCGAAACGATCCAGTCCAGGTAGGTGCGGATGACCCCGTATTCGGCCGCCGCCGGGGGCAGCTTGGACAGGCGGTCGAGTTCGCGCCGGGCCTGCTTGTCCACCTCCTCGGGCAGGCCGGCCTTGTCGATGCGCTCCCGCAACTCGTTGACCTCGGCCTGGGTCTCGTCGGTCTCGCCCAGCTCCTCCTGGATGGCCTTGAGCTGTTGCCGCAGCACGTACTCGCGCTGGCTCTTGTCCATCTCCGACTGGACCTGGTCTTGGATCTTCGACCCCAGTTCCAGGACTTCCAACTCCCGGTTCATGAGGGCGGTGAGTCTGCGCAGGCGCTTGGAGACGTCGACCTCTTGGAGCAGTTCCTGTTTGTCCTCGGTCTTGAGGCGCATAGTGGAAGCGATGAAGTAGCCTAGGGCGGCCGGGTCTTCGATGTTGGCGGCCGCCATCTCCAGTTCGTCGGGCAGGTAGGGGACCAACTGGATGATCCGGGTGTACACCGCCACCAGGTTGCGCTGCAGGGCCTCCAGCTCGGTGCCCGGCTGCACGATGTCGGGGAGGTCCCGCACCTCGGCCATCAAGTAGGGCTGTTCCGCGGTGAATCGCTCGATGGCGATGCGGCGCACCCCCTGGGCGATGATGCGGAGGGTGCCGTCGGGAGCCTTGATCATCTTCTGGATGGTGGCGAGGACTCCCACCATGTGCACGTCGGCCGGGCCGGGGGTCTCGATGTCGGCGCTCTTGGAGGCCACCAGACCCACCTGCCGGTCGCCGCGCAGGATGTCGTCGATGAGGGCGACCGAGCGGGGCTGGCCCACCGCCAACGGCATCATGGTGTCGGGGAAGACGACCGTGTCCTTGAGGGGGAGGATGGGCAACACGGTGGGGCCGGCCTTCGCCTGACCCTCGGGGGCGTCGCGGGAGAGCAGGATGAAGTCGGTGCCCGCCGCCAGCAGGGACTCGCCCTCATCCGGTTCGGAGGCAAAGAGGGGACCCAGACCCATATCACGCGCGGTCATCGTCCCTCCTCTCTCGGCTTGTCGTCTTTCTGCTCGATGGCGATCTTCATGCGGGCCGGACGCGGCTTCATGGGCAGCACTATCTCGAGATAGCCGCTCGAATAGTCCGCCGAAGCCGCCGCTGAGTCGACCCCGGGGGGTAGCATAACCACCCGCTCGAAGGGGCCGTAGGTGATCTCCATCTGCTGGTAGACGGCGTCGGGATGGCGTTTGTCGGTGCGGACGCCGCTGACGCGCAGGGCGTTCTCGTCGACTTCGAGGTCCACCTCGGTGGGGTCGATCCCGGCCAGGTCGAGCTTGACCACCACCGCGTTCTTGCGCTTGTCGAAGTACACGTCCGCGCTCGGCCGGAAGACCACCCGGCCGTAGCGGGGCACCCGCTCGCCCCGCAGCAGGTCGAGGAACATGCTGTCCACGTCGTTCTGCAGTCGCCGGAAGCCGGCCTGGTCGGGCTTGCGTCTTGATTCCACCGGGGGACCTCGCCTGCTAGTGGTGTTTCATACTCTATTGCCGGAACAGCCGGGCCGCAAACCGGGTTTGCCGGGTTTTGAGGCCGGGCCGGGCGGGCACATGCTACCTATGCGGCTCTCGTACAGGCTCTTCCGGGTCTTCGGCATCGACGTACGCGTCCACGTGACGTTTGCGTTCATTGTCGCCTATTTTGCCTATGTCTGGGGTGTGCTCCAAGAGCCCGGAGGCATTTGGGGAGCGCTGTACGGCATTCTCCTCGTGTTCTTGCTGTTCGCGCTGGTGGTGATCCACGAGCTCAGCCATTCCCGGGTGGCCCAGCATTATGGGATACAGGTCAGGAGCATAACGCTGCTGCCTATCGGCGGTTTGGCCGCCATGGAAGAGATACCGGAGGAGCCCCGCAAGGAGCTGGTCATATCCTCCGCCGGCCCGCTCTCCAACGTGATCATCGGGGTCATCATGCTGGCCCTCTCCCCCTTGGTGTTGGACTGGAGCGGCCAGACCTTCTCCGGCTTCTTCAGTGAGCTCATGTTCGAGCGGAGTTTCGCCGGGGCCTACGCCTACATCCTGGTGGTCAACTGGTTCTTGGCCCTGTTCAATCTGCTGCCGGCTTTCCCGCTCGACGGAGGCCGCGTGTTCAGGGCGTTGCTGGCCCTCCGCATGGACCGGGGCAGGGCCACCCGCATCGCGGTGGCGGTGGGTCAGATACTGGCGGTGGCCATGGCCATCTACGGCTTCCTGGGCGGGGGGATAGTCCTGATCCTTGTCGCCATCTTCATCTTCTTCGGAGCCCAGGGTGAGGGTACCCAAGGGGAGTTGCACAGGGTGCTGAGAGAGCTCCAGGTCAAGCGGGTGGTCAACCCCCACGTGCATGTGGCGCGGCGCGGTCAGACCCTCGGTGAGTTGGCCGCCCGGCTGTTCCACACCTACCAGGAGGACTTCCCCGTGGTGAGCGGCCGGGGTGAGCTCGAAGGCATCGTGACCAGGGATCGCCTGATCGCCGAGTTGGGCCGCCATGGGCCGGATCACCCGGTGACCGAGGCTATGCGCACTGACTTCCCGGCGGTGGGGCTGGATGACCAGGTGACGGAAGTGCTTGCCAAGATGCGGGCCGGCAATTTCAAGGCGGTCCCAGTGGTGGATCAGGGGGCCTTGGTGGGCATGCTGTCCGTGGAGGACATCTCGGAGGTCTATTCGCTGTTGTCCGCGGGCGGCCGCGAGCTGCTGCAGCGGGTGCCGGCGGTGGAGCCGCCCCCGCCCCGCCGGAAGCGGGGCAGGGGCGCGTCGCCAGAGTCGGACGAAACCTAGTCCCGGATCACTCTAGAGCGGCCAAGGCGTCGAGGACCTTGCCCAACTCCTCCACCAGGCGTCCGTATTCGGCCCAATCCCCGGCCCGCTGAGCTCTGAGCGCTTCGTCGTAGTAGTAGTTCGCCAGGGAGATGAGGCCCGCGGGGTCTGTGGGCAGCGTGGTGGACGTCCCCGGCGTGGTCGTGGTCGTCGTTGCCCCCGGGGTGGTGGTCGTGGTGGTGCCGCCCGGGGTGGTGGTCGTGGTGGTGCCGCCCTCGAACTCCTCGCCGAATAGCTGGGTGAGAGCATCGCCCAAGGTGGGCTCCATGACGACCTTGTCGCCGTAGGCCACGATCACGCGGGTGAGTTCGGGGATGGAGCTCTGCTGCGCCTGCAGGTAGAGGGGCTCGAAGTACATGATCGAATCGGCGATGGGCACCACGAGCAGATTGCCGCGGATGACCTGGCTGCCCGCCTGGTCCCACAGGGTCAACTGGGCGGAGATGTCGGGTTCGTTGGTGATGCGGGCCTCCACCTGGGCCGGTCCGAACACCAGTGAGTCCTTAGGGAAGTCAAGGCGGAGCAGCTTGCCGTAGTCCTCGCCGTCCTGCCGCGCCACCAGCAGAGACGACATGTTCTGCTTGCTCAGCGGCGTGAACGGCAAGAGCAGGGCGAACTCCGGCTCGCTCTCCCCGGGCAGCGCTAGCACTTCGTAGTAGGGCACCACCGGTATCTGCTCCTGTCCGTACACCTCCATGGGGATCTCCCACACGTCTTCCTTGTTGTAGAAGATGACCGGGTCGGTCATGTGGTAGACGGTGAGCATGTCGGCCTGCACGCTGAAGACATCCTCGGGATAGCGCATGTGGCTGCGCAGGTCGGCGGGCATCTGCTCTCCGGGGGTGAGCAGGCCGTCGAAGATCTTGCCCCAGGCGTTGGCGACCGGGTCGCGGGCGTCGATCTGGTAGAAGGTAACGGCGCCGTCGTAGGCGTCGACCACCACTTTGATGGGGTTACGCACGTAGTTGATGCCGCTCGCGTGCGGCTGGGAGTAGGGGAAGCGGTCGGAAGTGGTATAGGCGTCCCACATCCAGACCAGCGAACCGTCGTCGCGGATCACCAGGTAGGGGTCGCGGTCGTAGGAGAGGAAGGGCGCCAGGGCCTCGACCCGCTCCTTGAGGGTGCGCTTGTACATGATCCGCGATTCCTCGGTGAAGGAGTCGGAGAACAGGAGCTTGAGCGTGCCGAAGCGGAAGCTGTAGGCCAGTTGCCGCACCTTGCTGCCTATGGAGACGCCTCCGTCGCCCGTGTAGGTGGCCGACACGTTGGTGTCGCCCTTGGGATAGTCGAACTCGGGGCTGGTGGTCTTGACCACCACGTATTCGTTGCCCAGCTCGCCGAAGTAGATCTCCGGCCGGGTGATCTTGAGGTCGGTCTCGGTGCGGGGCGGGATGTCCTTGACCCAGAGGAGAGGCAGGCCGTCGCCTCCGGCCTCGTTCACCGGACTCATCACGAAGCCGTAGCCGTGTGTGTAGGTGAGATGCTTGTTGACCCAGGTCTGCGACTGTTCCTGCAGCTGGCTCTGGTCCAGCTCCCGGGCGCTCACCAGCACCTGGCGGTACTCGCCGTCTATCAGGTAGCGGTCTACATCGACGTCGGTGAACGAGTAGTACAGCCGGATCTCCTGGATCTGCGAGTAGGTGGAGAGCGCGGGCCGGGGCTCCCACAAGCGGACGCTCTTGAGGGTGGGTTCGTTCGCCTTCACCTGCTCCCCGGTGAGGCTCGGGCTGGCCGGGAAGGCGATGCTGGTGATATCGGCCAGCCCGAAGGCGTAGCGGGTGGCCTCGATGTTGTTGGCGATGTAGGGGGATTCCGCCGAGATCTCGTTGGGCGAAACCTTGTACTGCTGGACGATGGCAGGATAGGCCTTGCCCGCCAGGGCCCAGGTGAGGAACATCACCAGGATGGCCAAAGCCGGGAGGCGCCAGCCCTTGTAGCGGATGTTGGCCAGGAAGATGGCGGCGGCCACCAGCGAGACGATGGCCAGGAAGTGCAGCACCGGCAGAGACGCGTTCACGTCGGTGTAGCTGGCGCCGAACACCGCCCCCCGCTCTGAGTAGTTGAGCGACCAGGTTTGGATCATGTAATCCCCCGCCTTGGCCACCATCATCAGAGCCAGGATGATGGACAGGTGGGCTTTGACGTGGGGAGCCAGGCGGATCTTGTTGTTGGCGTTGAGGACCATGGCCCGATCGACCAAGTAGGTGAAGGCCGTGACGATGAGGGTGAGGAAGAGGGTCACGCCCATGAAGTCCACCAGCATGTTCCAGACCGGGAGCGTGAACACGAAGAAAGAGGCGTCCTTGTCAAAGATGGGGTCGGTGTAGCCGAAGTCCGTCCGGTTGAGAAACAGGAGGACCTGCTCCCAGCGGCTGCTGTAGATGATCCCCACCACGGCGGCGATGCCGATGGAGACGGCGAGCATGAGCCGGCCCGGCCAGCGCCGGGGGATCTTAAGCTCGAGGATGTTCTCCTCCTCCGCATCGCTCACGGTCAGCAGCCTAGGGGATATCTTGCGCGCGGCCCACAGGCTGCCGTAGAAGATGGCGAAGAAGATAACGGCGAAGACGAGCCCCACCAGGATGCGGGCCACCCACGGAGTCCAGAACACCGAGGTGTACCCCACTTCGTCGTACCACAGGAACTCAGTCCACAGCCGGGAGATGATGCTTCCCAGACCCAGGAACACGGCGATGCAGATGGCGACGATGACCGCCCGCCGCAAGGGGCCGGGCTTGAGGCGCAGGATGCGCCCACGCGTGGCCGGCTTCTTGGGCCGGACCGGCTTGGACTGATCGGGTGTGATGGCTACTGCCCTCCCTTATCGGGCTTGCGCGAGTAGGATGGTGGTGCGTTCCGCCGGTAGGGACGGGCGGGAGAGCTCGATGGTTGCCTGGGTCTCTTTCCTGACCTGGGCCTGCGTGGCCAGGAACGGCTCCACCGGACCGATGGGGAAGTCCACCTTAGACGTCTTGTAGTGCATGGGGATGACCACACGGGGGGCCAGGCTCTCCACCACCGCGGCCGCCTGGGTATGGTCGATAGTGAAATGGCCGCCCACGGGGACCAGAAGGATGTCGACCGGGCCGATCGCCTTGACGGTAGCCTCGTCGAGAAGGTGGCCGAGGTCGCCCAGGTGGACCAGGCGGAGGTCGCCGTCCGCGAGGACGATGATGGTGTTCTTCCCTCGGCTTGCGCCGCCCTCGCAGTCGTGGCACGCGTCCACCCCGGTGATGCGCCACCGCCCCACTTGGGCTGAGGTGGGGTGGACGAGGACCAACGGCTGCCCGGGGATGGTGTCGGTGGCGCCGTGGTCGTCGTGGGCGTGGCTGGCCACCACCACGTCGGCCGCTTCGTCGATGGCGCGGTAGCGCAGGGCCCCCCCGTAGGCGCCGGACCGGTAGGGATCCACGATCACGCGGGTGCCGTCCGCCGCTTCCAACAAGAAAGAAGAATGCCCGTAATATGTAAGCTTCATGAGGGCGCCTCCTCCGTGGTCTGCAAAGAGCACGCATAGGTTAGCCGATGCCGGGAAAGGGTAACAACACGAGGGAAGCCGCACGAAGGCCGCCTCTCACAGGAGTGGGCGGTCGCCCGGACGAGCGGGGACGGGCGTGCTATAATACCCCCCTGGGTATAAGAATGGGCAGCGGGGCCGGCCTTACGGTCCGGGACGACAAAAGGAGAGAGTCATGAGCGGTGGGAGCGTGCAAGAGGTCAATGCGCAGGAGTTCGACCAGATCGTCTCGACGTCCACGGTACCTGTGGTCGTGGATTTCTGGGCCCCCTGGTGTGGACCGTGCCGTATGGTGGGGCCGGTCCTGGAGAAACTCGCCGCCGACCATGCCGACAAGGTGAGCGTCATCAAGGTCAACGTGGACATGAATCAGGAGCTCGCCGCCCGTTACGGCATCATGAGCATACCCACGGTCATCCTCTTCAGCGGAGGCGAACTACGGAAACAATTGATCGGCGCCCGCGGTCAGAAGGACTACGAGCACGAGTTCGGCCTGGCCTAGGCCGGGCCGGCAGAGTCGAGAACGGAGCCGGCGAGGTCGATGGACGAAGCGACACGGCTGACCGTAGTGGGGTCGGGTATCCGAAGATGGATCTGACTGGGAACATCGGCGACGGCACAAGCCTCCATCACCGCCGAGGTGGCGGCGGGCGAGGGGAGGTGGGAGCTTATGGCATCGTATGACCTCAGGTGTCTCTCTTGCGGCAAGGAGTTCGAAGTCTTCCTCCTGGGGTTCCTCAAGGAGGAAGCGAAGGTCTGTCCCGACTGCGGCGGACGGGAGGTCGAGCAGCGGTTCACCGGTTTCGGCGGGGTGACGGGCTTGGTGTCCGGGGCCTGCCTCGACACCGGGCGCTGCGTCCCCAGCAGCGGTTGCGCCCCGCGGTCGGGTTTCAGCTGAGCCGGGTGAGCGAGAGGCCCGTGGGGCCTCAGGTATCTGCCGGCGCGCGCGATTGGGCGCGCGGCCGGCCCCGGTCTCGTGAGATAATGCCGCGTTCAAGCGGGCGGTAGCGGCGTCACGCCGCGTCCCGTCCCGGTGGAACGGTGTGTCGGCGGCGAGAAGGACAAGGCATGTACCCTGAGCTGTTCCATATCGGCGGATTCACGATGAACTCCTTCGGGGTCATGATGGCTCTCGCCTTCATCTCCGCCGGCTTCGTCGCCCACTGGCAGTTCAAGCAGCGGGGGGTCAAGCCCGACTTCATCTATCCCCTGCTGATCGCCGCCATCGTCGGCGGCCTGCTGGGATCGAAGATCCACTACCTGATCATCCACCCTGAGGAATGGCCGGGCAACCTTCTGAGCGGGGGCGGGTTGGTGTGGTTCGGCGGTCTGTTCGGCGCCATCGTGGCGGTGGTCATCGTCACGGTGTTGTCCAAGCAGCGGCTGGGCGCGGTCATGGATTCCGGGGCCATAGCGGTGTCGGTCGGCTATGCGGTGGGGCGTATCGGGTGTTTCCTGCGGGGAGACGATTACGGAGTGCCCACCGACCTCCCCTGGGGCATGACCTTCCCCCAGGGACTTCCGCCCACCACGGTGCCCGTCCATCCCACCCAGTTGTATGAGAGCGCCGCTTCGCTGGTGATCTTCGCCCTGCTGGTGTGGGTCATCAGCCCCCGCTTCACCAGGGAAGGCCCGCTGATCTTCGCCTATGCGGCCTTGGCCGGGGTGGAACGGCTGTTGGTGGAGTTCATCCGCACCAACGAGCCGGTCGCGCTGGGGCTGACCCAGCAACAGTGGATAGCCATCGCCATGATCGTGGTAGGCATCATCGGCATGTGGTACTTCGGCACCCGCGGGCGCCCGCGCCCCGCAGTCCCCCAGAAGAAGGCGACCCAGGCGGCCCCGGCCTCCGCCGGGACCACCCCGGGCAAGAAGTAGGCTGTGGGCGGCGGCACCCGTGTAAGAGGGACGGTCTCAGCCGCCCTGGTCGCCGCCCTGGTCGCCGCAGCGATGCTGGCCGCTCTGGCCGGCTCGGCCTCTACCGCCTGCGGATCCAGCTCGCCGGGAGCGGTCGGAGCCACCCCCGGCAACGTGGCGCCGCCGTTCTCAGGGGTGACGCTGGACGGCGACATCGTCACGCTCGACGAATACAAGGGGAAGCCGCTGTTCCTCGTCTACATGACCAGCGGCTGACCGGCCTGCCGGGCGCAGGCGCCCGAACTCGATAGGTTCTATCGAGAAGCGGCGGACAGAGCGGGCCTCCTGGTAGTGGCACCGGCCGGCGACGAAGGCGGGATGCGGGACCTCATGGCCGCCCAAGGCTACTCGTTCCCCGTGCTGCTCGACGGGGGAGACATCAACTCCGGATATCGGATCCGCTACGTGCCCACCTTGTTCGCGATAGACGCCGAGGGGAAGATCGCCGAGAGGATCGTGGGCGCCGTCGACTTCGCCCGGCTGTCCGGCATCGTCGATGAACTTACCCGCTGAACTTGGACCCGTCGCGTTTCTCATAGCGCTGGCCGGGGGCGCCGCAAGCTTTCTCAGCCCCTGTGTCCTTCCCTTGATCCCGGCGTATCTGTCGTTCGTCTCCGGTCTGAGCGTCGCCGAGTTGGAGCAGGGCGACCGCCGGGTGGTAGGGAGCACGCTGGGTTTCGTGCTGGGGTTCGCCCTGGTGTTCACCTTGCTGGGTGCGGGCTTCTCCCTGCTGGGGGATCTGGTGCCCGATCCTCGCGTGCTGCAGATCGTGGCGGGGGCGCTCTTGATACTGCTGGGAGCGGTGATCGCGGGAGCCTCGCTTCCGCGCTTCATGAACCGCGACGTTCGGCCGCTCTTGGCTGGGGCACCCCGAGGTCCGGCCGGCGCGGTGGTGGTGGGCGTCGCCTTCGCGTTGGGCTGGACTCCCTGCGTCGGTCCGGTGCTGGCTTCGATCCTGACCATGGCCGCCTCCGGCACCGACCCGGCCGGGGGTGCGGCTCTCCTCTTCGTCTACTCGCTCGGCCTCGGCATCCCCTTTCTTCTGGCCGGGCTGTTCGTGGGGAAGGCGCTACGGGCCTTCGCCCGGGTGCGCAGGCACCTGCGGACCATCCAGATCTTCTGCGGTGTTCTCCTGATCGCCTACGGAGTGCTGCTCGTCGCCGGGTGGTTCGGATGGCTCACCGAGCTGCTGCCGGGCTGGGTGCCGCTGTAGAATCAAGGAGAGCGCGGTGTGGCTCCCCGGCGGGTGGGGCCGCGCGTCGCCAGCCCGGAACTGACCCGTCCGGGGCCTCGTCGTAGGGTCGTCCGCAGGTCGAGACGGGGGGTGGGCCGTGAGACGTCGAAGAGTGCGGCGGTTGTGGCCGATCGCCGCCGCTGTTGTGCTGGTGTTGGGCCTGGCCGGGATCATCGGTGCCGGCGGCTGCGGCTCGTCCTCGACGGCGGAGGACGAGGACGGGACGTATTCGGACTTTGCGTCGACCACGGTCGCTTGGCCGTCTCCCACCGGCGACTCGGCCGGCGAGGGCCGCGACCAGAGCGCCAACGTGCCCACCACTGTGTGGACGGGAGGGACCGGCTCCGGGTCGTTGACCGCGCTGGAACGGGCGGCCGCCCAGAAGATCATCACCGACGCCCAGCTGGAGATCGAAGTCGAGAGCGGCCAGTTCCAGAGTGTGTTCGAGCAGGCCTTGCTCCTGGCCGACCGCTACGGCGGCTACGTCATCAGTTCGAGCTCGTCGGCCACGGGTGAAGAAGGCACCATGCAGAGCGGCGTGATCGCCTTGCGCATCCCGGCCGTCTCGTTCGACCGGGCCTTGGCCGACGCCGCCGGGCTGGGCACCCTCAAGAACCGGCAGATTCAGACTCAGGACGTCACCGAGGAGTATGTCGACCTGCAGGCCCGCATCACCAACGCCGAAGCCCAGGTCAAAGCCCTCCGCGACCTGCTGGCCCAAGCCAAGACGGTGGATGAGATACTCCAGGTACAGCAGTATCTGGCCATCGCCCAGGGCGATCTGGAGAGCCTCCGGGGACGGATGAGCTACCTGCAGGAGCACACCAGCTTCTCCACCCTCACCATGAGCATTTACGAGAGCGGGGTCACAGTGACACCCGCAGGTGAGTGGGGCATCGTCAAGGCCTTCGAAGATGCCCTGCACAATCTGGTGGACGCGGTCAATGCCATCATCCGCGGCCTGGGAGTGCTCATCCCGGTGGTGATCGTGCTCGCCATCATCGGGCTCATCGTGTATCTCATCTGGCGCAGGGCCACGCGGCGCCGGCGCCAGCAGGCGCCGCCGCCCTATCAGTCCTATCCGCCCGGTTGGGGCGGACCTCCGCAGGCGACCGCACCGCAGGCGACCGCGCCGGCGCCCGCGGTCCCGCCGGCCGGGGCTGCGCAGGCTGGGGCTGTGCAGGCCGGGTCTGCGGCGGGCGGCTCGGGGTCCACGGTGAGCGGCGGGTAGGCCTGTGGGCGCGAAACGTGCCAGCAGGAAGCGAGCCCGGCGCGGGCGCCGCCCGGTTCTGGCGGCCATCCTGGTCTTGGCCTCGGTGGCGGTGGTAGGGCTCTTCGCGGCCGGGTGCAGGGAGGCGGCTCCCGACTTCGCGGGGACGACACTCGATGGTCGGGCCGTCACCCTGGGCGACTACCTGGGACGCCCTCTGATCCTTGCCTTCATGGCCGACTGGTGCGGAGCCTGCCGGACGGAGGCGTCCGAACTCGATAGGTTCTATCGAGAGACAGGCCAGGGCGGAGCGGAAGTGGCGGTGCTGGCGGCGGCTTGGGACACCACTGCCGAGGCGATGCGGGTCTTCATGGAGGAGGGAGGGTACTCGTTCCCCGTCATGGTGGAGCCGGAGGGACTCTCGTCCGCCTACGGCATCGATTCCATACCCAGCGCGGTGGTGATAGACGCCGAAGGCCGCATCGCCAAGACCTTCACCGGCAGAGTCACCGCCGCCGAACTGTCGCGGGTGGTCGGAGACCTCGCGCGCTAAGGGGTGCGGGCCGGCGCCGGCGGCGCCCCTGGGTTTGAGCGTGACTGTCCGCCGCGCGCGTGCCCGCCGCGTGCGGCCGCCGCGCCCATCCGCCGCACTCCCGCATCCGCCGTCCCCGCGGTGGTGCTCATCCGGCCCCGGGTGTATACTCCCTGCTTCGCGCCGTCCGCAAAAGGTGGCAGGCATCTCGGTCCTGTCCGGCGGCGTGTGTAACATCCATACTGCACCCCTGCTCCGGCAGAGAGGCCGGGGCCGCACAGCCCGTAGGAGGTGACCCAAACTGAACAGCTATGAGCTGGTTCTTATCCTGCGCACCGACGTGGAGGATCAAGAACGGACCGCGGTGCTTGAACGCACCAAAGAGATCGTCACGGGTGGCAAAGGCGCCATCGTGAAGATCGACGAGTGGGGCAAGAGGCGCCTGGCGTACGAGATCAAAGACTCGTTCGACGGCGTCTACTACATCCTCTACTTTGAGGCGACGCCGGAAACGCTCAACGAGGTGACCCGGGTGCTCGGGATCACCGACAGCGTCCTCCGGTTCATGCCCGTCCGGCACGAGAAGCCTTTCGCCGTGCAGCAGCCCGCGGCGGCCCCCGTGACCGCGGCCGAACAAGCCTAGCCGAAGGAGCGAAGATGGCTCGTGGTATCGCACATGTGACATTGGTGGGCAACCTTACCCGCGACCCCGAGCTCCGCCAGACCCCCACCGGCACCTCGGTTTGCCAGCTGGGGGTGGCGGTCAACTCTTCGTACAAGGACTCCACCGGCCAATGGGTCGAGAAGCCCAGCTACTTCGACGTGGTGGTCTGGGGCCAGCAGGGCGAGAACTGCGCCCGCTATCTCAGCAAGGGTCGCCAGGTGGCGGTCGACGGGCGGCTGGACCAGCGCAGCTGGGAAGCCCAGGACGGCACCAAGCGCAGCAAGGTGGAGATCATCGCCGACACCGTTATGTTCATCGGCGGACAGAACGACACGCGCGAGCCGGTCTATCGGGGCGGAGGCCAACCCGCTTCCGAGGCAGCGCAGGATGACTTTCGTGACATCGATTTCGGGGGCGACGACATCCCGTTCTAGCGGGCCCCCGGGGAGGTAGAGACAGTGGCCAATCCCAAGAAGCAGCCGCGGCGCACCCGGCCCACGGCGGGCGGACGCCGGCGCAAGTACTGCTTTTTCTGCAAGGAAGGCGTGGAGGAAGTCGATTACAAAGACTTCGGTACCCTGCGCCGCTTCATGTCCGAGCGGGGCAAGATCCGCTCCCGGCGCACCACCGGTGCCTGCCGCCGCCATCAGCGCCAGGTCGCGGTCGCGATCAAGCGGGCGCGTGAGGTGGCGCTGCTGCCGTACACCAGCCGGTAGCTGAGAGGTTCACCTCCCATGAAGGCGTCCACCTCGGTCGCGCTCGTCTCCTTGGGGAAGGCGACCGCGGCCACCGTCATCGTGGGGGTGTGTCTGGGCATCTTCCCGCTGGCCCCGGTCGTCCTAGTGCCGGTCCTGGTCCTCCCGCTGGCGCACGCGGTGGCGCGTTGGGGGCTGCTTCAGGGTGTGGCCGTGGCGGTGGTGTCCGGCGGGCTGATCTACGTGGCGGCAGGCCTGGGCTTGGCCCTGCTGGCCTTTCTGCTTGTCGGCTGCGCCGGGACCGCCGCCGGTCTGGTCATCCGACAGAGGAGAGCCCTCGGCCCTGGTCTGGGGGTGACGGCGGCGGCGGTCTTGCTGGCCTTCGTGGCCTGGGGAGCGATCCTCTGGCTGGCTTTCGGGGTCAGTCTGGGTGAGCTCAATGAGAGCGCTCTGGCCTCGATCGAGAGCACGGCCGAGTTGTACAGGGGCCTCGGGGTCAGCCAGGCGACCCTGGACACCGTGTCCGACCAACTGCGCAGGTTGGTGGAGATACTCCCCTATCTGGCGCCGGGGTTCTTGGGCATGAGCGCCGTCTTAATCGCCGCCTGCACGCTCGGGTTAGCCGCCTTGATCCTGCCCAAGGTCAAGCACAGGGTGACGGTGGCGATGTCGCTGGTGACCTTCCGCATGCACTGGGCGGCCGCCTATGCTTCCATCGCCGGCCTGGCCATGGTGGTGGTGTCGCGCAGCGGCGGCGACTGGGGGGCGTTCTTGTTGTACGCTGGCATCGATATCTTGTTGGTGTCGCAGACCCTGTTCTTCATCCAGGGGTTCGCCGTGGTCCGCTGGTTCGTGGTGACCCGGCAGTTGGGTTCGGGACCGCGGGCGGCGCTCTACGGCGCGGCGGTGCTGGGACAGGCGGTACTGCAGTTGACGGGGCTCCTGGGCCTGCTCGACACTTGGATCGACTACCGTAGGCGTTTCTCTCTCAAGAGCCCGGGAACGGGCCCGCTGAGATGACATCGGAGAAGGAGTGAGAATGGAGATAATCCTCTTGCAGGACGTGGACAAGGTGGGCAAGAAGGGTGAGGTGGCGAGCGTGTCCGAAGGATACGCCCGCAACTACCTGCTCCCCCGCAAACTGGCTGAGGCGGCCACGCCGGGCCGCATCGCCCAGGTGCGCAAGATCATGGAAGAGAAGGCCGCCGCGGCCCGCCGCGAGGCCGAACGGGCCGAGGAGACCCGGGACCTGCTTTCAAAGACCGTTCTCACCATCCCCGCGCCGGTGGGAGCGGGTGAGCGGCTGTTCGGCTCGGTCACCAGCCAAGACATCGCCACCGCCATCTACGCCGCCCGCAAGATCAAGATGGACAAGCGCAACGTGGAGCTGGAAGAGCCCATCAAGACCCTGGGCACGTACATGGTCAAGGTCGAGGTCCACAGCAGCGTGGAGCCGGCCGAGGTCAAGGTGATAGTGGTTCCGGAGGAGCACAAAGGCTAGGCGGGTCTTCGTCCCCGGGGAGGGAGGGGCCGACGTGGACACGATGGGAGCGGGCTTCGGCTCGGGTGCGCAGGGTGGGGCCGACTACGCCCTGCCGCAGAACCTCGACGCCGAGATATCGGTGTTGGGTGCGAGTATGCTCACGCCCAACGTCATCCCCGGCGTGAGCGAGGTCGTCCGGCCGCACCACTTCTACCGGCAGGCCCACCAGACCATCTTCGCCGTCATCGAGG
Source organism: uncultured Gaiellales bacterium (assembly GCA_964399135.1). Lineage (GTDB taxonomy): Bacteria > Actinomycetota > Thermoleophilia > RBG-16-64-13 > RBG-16-64-13 > CAYNPL01. The sequence continues at coordinate 25,553 of CAYNPL010000020.1, read as the reverse complement.
ATTTGTTTTCGCGGGGCGAACCGGTCGACCCCATCACAGTGAGCGAGGAGCTGGCCAACCGGGCCAGCCTGGAAGCCGTGGGCGGGCGGGCCTTCATCCACAGCTTGGTCACGGCGGTCCCCGCGGCCACCAACGCCCGGCAGTACGCCGAGATCGTTCGTGAGAACTATTATCTGCGCTCGCTCATCAAGGTGGGGGGCGAGATCACCGAGATGGGCTATCGGCGCGAGCATTCTCCCCTGGAGCTGATCGACCGGGCTGAGCAGATGGTGTTCGAGATATCGCAGGCCCGGGTGGCGGGGGAGTTCGAACCCATCGGCGACCTCATCAGCGAGAGCTTCTCCGAGCTGGAGCGCACCATGACCGAGGGGCACCACACCGTCGGTTGCCAGACCGGTTTTCGGGACGTGGACGCCCTTATCGGCGGGTTCCAGCCTTCCAACCTGGTGATCTTGGCCGCCCGCCCCTCCATGGGCAAGACCGCTTTCGCCCTCAACGTCGCCCGCAACGTGGCGGTGGACCAAAACAAGGGAGTGGCCATCTTCAGCCTGGAGATGTCGAAGATGGAGGTGGTCAACCGGATGATGTGCTCCGAGGCCCGCGTGGACAGTTGGCGCGTGCGCCGGGGCATGTTGCAGTCGGCGGACTGGAGCCGCCTAGCCGCGGCCTGCACCCCCCTGCACACCGCCCCCATCTATATCGACGACAGCGCTTCCCTCAACCTCATGGAGATCCGGGCCAAGGCCCGCCGGCTCAAGGCCAAGGAGAAGAGCCTGGGCCTCATCATCATCGACTACCTACAGCTCATGATGGGCGATACCAGCGCCGAGAACCGCCAGCAGGAGATCTCCCGCATCTCCCGCGGTCTCAAGATCCTGGCCCGCGAGCTGGAGGTGCCGGTGATGGCCCTGTCCCAGCTATCGCGGCAGGTGGAACAGCGGGCCGGCAACCGGCCGGTGCTCTCGGACTTGAGGGAGTGTGTGACCGGCGACACTCCGGTCTGCCTGGCCGATGGCCGCAGGCTGCCGATCAGGGAGTTGGCCGGAACGCAGCCTGAGGTCATGGCGATGACGGCGGATGGTCGTCTGACCGAAGCACGCAGTGACTGTGTGTGGCCGGTGGGGGTGCGCCCGGTCTCGGAGTTGCGAACGGCGAGCGGACAGCGCCTGAGGGCTACGGCCGAGCACCGGGTCCGGGGAGGTGAGGGTTGGATCACCCTGGGGCGGCTGCGGCCGGGCGACCGGGTGGCGATCGCCCGGCGCATGTCCGAGCCCGCCGCGAGCGAGAGCTGGCCGGACAGCGAGGCCGGCAGCGATCTCTTCTGGGACACTGTGGCCGAGATCCTGCCGGCGGGCGAGGAGGAGGTCTTCGATCTCACGGTTCCGGGGCCTTCTTGCTGGCTAGCCGATGGGTTGGTCACCCACAACAGCGGAGCGATCGAGCAGGACGCGGACCTGGTGATGTTCATCTACCGGGACGAGGTATACAACCGGGACAGCCCCGACAAGGGGACGGCGGAGATCATCGTGGGCAAGCAACGCAACGGACCCATCGGCGACTGCAAGATGGCCTTCATCCAGACCTACACCCGCTTCGCCGACCTGGCGGAGAAGCGGCTGCCCACGTAGGCCGGGCGGGCAGGCCGG
>CAYNPL010000020.1:0-23807 GCA_964399135.1 uncultured Gaiellales bacterium | reverse complement strand
CGGCAACACATACGACGTCATCATCGTGGGCGGGGGGCCGGCGGGCATCTTCGCCGCGCTGGAGCTGGCCCAGCGGCCTGAGCTGCGTGTCCTCCTACTCGAGAAGGGCTCCGACCTGTCCGACCGCCGGTGTCCGGCCCGGGAGACGGGGAGCTGCGCGCACTGCCCCACCTGCGACATCACCACCGGCTGGGGCGGAGCGGGGGCGTTCTCCGACGGTAAACTCACCCTGGGGCCCGAGGTGGGAGGCTGGCTGGGCGACTACGTGGAGGAGGAGGGGCTGCGTGAGCTGATCGCGGAGGTCGACGCCATCTACCGGCGTTTCGGGGCCCCAGACCGGCTGTACGGGGACGAGGCCGACCGGCTCGACCACTGGTCGGACCTGGCGGCCAGGCAAGGACTGCGTCTGGTGAGGTCGCCGGTGCGCCATCTCGGAACCGAGAGGGCCGGCCAGGTGCTGGCCGCTATGCGCGCCGAACTCGAGGCCAAGATCGACATACGCACCCGGACGGCCGTGGCTGAGCTGCTGGTGGCGGGCGGCGCCCGGCCCCGCCCGGCCAACCCCGGGCCCGGGCACCCCATGGTCAAGCCCTATTCCGCTTCCCGGCGCCCGGCCCAGGCGGCGGAGTCGAGGCAAGACCTGGGGCGGGTGACTGGGGTGGTCACGGTCGACGGGACCACCTACGAAAGCCCGTTGGTCATCCTGGCCCCCGGGCGGGAAGGCTCCGCTTGGCTGACCGCGGAGGCGGAGCGGTTGGGTATCGGCCTGGTGAACAACGCTGTGGACATCGGGGTGCGGGTGGAGGTCCCGGCGGTGGTCACCGACGTCATCACGGATGAGCTCTACGAGCCGAAACTCCTCTACACCTCCCGGCACTTCGAGGACCAGGTGCGGACCTTCTGCATGAACCCGCGTGGGGTGGTCTGCACCGAATGCTGGGGGGATGCGGTGACCGTGAACGGCCACAGCTACGCCGGCGCCGAACACAAGACCGCCAACACCAACTTCGCCCTCTTGGTGTCGACGCGGTTCACCGAACCGTTCAAGGAACCGATCGCCTACGGCAAGTCGGTGGCCAGGCTGGCCAACATGCTGGGCAAAGACATCCTGGTGCAGCGGCTGGGCAATCTGCGGGCCGGGCACCGCACCACCCCCGAGCGGCTGCGGCGCGGCGTCGTCCAGCCGACGCTGCGCGCCGCCACCCCCGGCGATCTCAGCTTCGCTCTGCCCTACCGCCACCTGCGCGACCTGGTGGACATGCTGGACGCTCTCGACGCTCTGCTGCCCGGTGTCGGCGGCCGGGACACCCTGCTCTACGGGGTGGAGGTGAAGTTCTACTCGTCCCGGCTGACCCTGGATGCCGACCTGAGGACGCCTGTGGCCGGGCTCTACGCGGTGGGCGATGGGGCGGGCGTGACTCGGGGCCTGGTGCAGGCCTCGGCTTCGGGGCTGGTGGCGGCGCGGGCCGCCGCAGGCGCCCGCGCGTAGCCCGGGGCTGCCCCGGGGGCCTGCGCCGGGCGCGGCGCCCGTGCCCTGGTGTACACTGTCGGTGCGCGGCGGTCGAGAGCCGGGCCGCGGCTCCGGTCGGCGCCGTGACTGGAATCCCAGACTAGATCGGGAGGCGTGGTGCCGGTTCTCGTAGTGGTGGGCGCCCAGTGGGGCGACGAAGGCAAGGGCAAGGTCACTGACCTGCTGTGTGAGCAGGCCGACGTGGTGGTCCGCTACCAGGGCGGCAACAACGCCGGCCATACCGTGGAGAACGTGCGGGGCAGGTTCGCCCTGCACCTGGTGCCCTCGGGTATCTTCAACCGCAACATCCTGGCCATCATCGGCAACGGCGTGGTGGTCGACCCCACCGTGCTGCGCCAGGAGATCGACGAGCTGGAGGGGCGCGGAGTCTCCACCACCAACCTCAAGGTCTCGGGTGGGGCCCACCTCATCATGCCCTACCACATCATGCTCGACCACGTGCAGGAAGCCCGACTGGGCAAGGGTAAGATCGGCACCACCGGCCGCGGCATCGGCCCGGCCTATTCCGACAAGGCCGCCCGCCAGGGCGTTCGTATGCAGGACATCCTCGACCCGGAGGGCTTCCGCGGCCGGGTCATGACCACCATGCAGGCGAAGGCTGAAGTCATGGCCAAGGCCTACGACCAGGACGTCAGCCATCTGGAAGAGGAATGCGAACGCTACATCGAGGCGGCCGAATCGCTACGGCCGTACATCGCCGACACCGCCCTTCTCATCTGGAATGCCCTGCGCGAAGACAAGCGGGTGCTCCTCGAGGGCGCCCAGGGCACCATGCTCGACCTCGATCACGGCACCTACCCCTTCGTGACCTCTTCCAACCCGGTGGCGGGCTATGCCAGCGTGGGCAGTGGGATCGGGCCGATCGAGTTCAGCGAGGTCTGGGGCGTCACCAAGGCCTACACCACTCGGGTGGGCGAAGGCCCCTTCCCGACCGAACTGGTCGGGGATGAGGGTGATCATCTGCGCGAAGTGGGCGTGGAGTTCGGCACCACCACCGGACGGCCCCGCCGTTGCGGGTGGCTCGACCTGGTGGCACTCCGGCACGCGGCCCGGGTCAACGGGCTCACCGGGCTCTGTATCACCAAGCTCGACGTGCTCGACGACCTGGACACCATCAAGGTTTGCACGGCCTACCGCTATGAGGGCGAAGAGATGAGCGAGATGCCGCCGTCGCAGGCCGTCTTCGTCGAGGTGGAGCCCGTGTACGAGGAGCTCCCGGGGTGGAAGAGCGACATCACCGGGGCCACCAGCGTGCAGGACCTGCCGCAGGAGACCATCGACTATCTCAACTTCGTCGTGAGGAACGTGCGGGTGCCCATCTCTCTCATCTCGGTGGGCCCCAAGCGCGAGCAACACATCAAAGTGCCTCATCCCGACTACGCTCAACGGGCGAGCCAAGGGCGCCAGGCTCAGGGGTAGGGGGAGGGATGATGGCTTCTGACCGGCGGCTGAACGTGTTGGTGGTCGGCGGAGGCGGCCGGGAGCACGCCCTGGTGCGCGGCCTGTTACGAAGCCCCCGGATCGGGCGGCTGGTCTGCGCTCCCGGCAACGCGGGCATCGACGCCGATGCCGAGACGGTGGCGGTGCGGGCGGAGGACGTCCCCAGCCTCATCGCCCTGGTGGAACGGGAAAGGTTCGACCTCACCGTGGTGGGCCCGGAAGCTCCCCTGGTGGCCGGGCTGGCCGACCAGTTGCGTGGCCGTGGTTTCGCCGTCTTCGGACCGGGGGCGGACGGCGCCCGTCTGGAGGGATCCAAGGCTTTCGCCAAGGAGGTCATGAGGGCCGCCGGCGTGCCCACCGGCCGGGCCGCCGCCTTCACCACGCACGAAGAGGCCCTGGCCTATCTGCGCGAGCACGGCGCCCCCGTGGTCGTCAAGGCCGACGGCTTGGCGGCGGGCAAGGGCGTGATTGTCGCCAAGACCAGGGAGGACGCGGAGGCCGCGTTGGCCGAGTGCTTCGTGGAGCGGCGCTTCGGGGCGGCCGCGAACCTGGTCCTGCTGGAGGAGTTCTTGGAGGGGGAGGAGGTCTCGCTGCTCTCCCTCGTCAGCGGCGGGCGGGTCCTGCCTTTGGCTCCCGCCCAGGACTACAAGCGGGCGCTGGACGGCGACCGGGGGCCGAACACCGGGGGCATGGGCTCGTACTCGCCGGTGCCCGTGGTGGATGATGAGCTGTACGAGAGGCTGGTCGACACAGTGGTGCGGCCGACCGTGGCCGAGTTGGTCCAGCGGGGCATCGACTTCAGGGGTGTGCTCTACGCCGGACTGATGCTCACCCCGGCCGGACCCCGGGTGCTCGAGTTCAACTGCCGTTTCGGCGACCCCGAGACCCAGGCGCTGTTGCCCCGGCTCGAGTCGGACCTCCTGGAGCTGCTGTGGGCCGCCGCCAACGACGGGCCGCTGCCGGCTGCGGCCGAATGGAAGAAGGGCGCCGCCGTGGGTGTGGTCATGGCTTCGCGCGGCTATCCGGCCTCGAGTTCCAAGGGCGATGTCATCCGGGGTCTGGACGAGGTGCGGCGCGTCCCCGGGGTGCAGGTCTTCCACGCGGCCACCCGCGAGACGGGCGGGGACGTGGTCACCGACGGGGGTCGGGTCCTCACGGTTACCGCCGTGGGGGACGGTTTCGCCGAGGCGCGGGCCCGGGCCTACGCCGGGGTCGCGGCCATCAGCTTCGAGGGAGCGCACTACCGCACCGACATCGGTCTGCGGGCCGAACAATGGGAGGCGAGCACGGAAGGGGGGTCGAGATGACGGCGCAACCGCTCGTGGGCATCCTGATGGGGTCGACGTCCGACTCCGAGGTCATGGACGCGGCGGCCGAAGAATTGGAAGCCCGCGGCATCGCCTACGAGAAGAACGTGCTGTCGGCGCACCGTGACCCCGAAGGCGTGCGTGACTACGCGCTGAGCGCGGAGGCGCGCGGCCTCAAGGTGATCATCGCCGGGGCGGGCAAAGCGGCGGCGCTGCCGGGGGTGGTGGCCTCGATGACCGACCTGCCGGTCATCGGGGTGCCCATCAAGACCTCCGACCTGGGCGGCCTCGACTCCCTCCTCTCCATGGTGCAGATGCCGCCGGGGGTGCCGGTGGGCACGGTGGCCATCAACGGGGCCCGCAACGCGGCCATCCTCGCAGCCAAGATTCTGCGGGTGGCGGGCCTGGCGGGAAGTGACGCGGTCTCGGCGGCGGTCTCGGCGGCGGTCGCGGCGGCGGGTGCCTCGGCGGGTGCCCCGGCGACGCCCGAAGGCGGTGCCTGATGATTCCCCGCTACAGCACGCCCGAGATGGCCGCTGTCTGGACCGACGAGGCGCGCATGTCGGCCTGGCTCGACGTGGAACTGGCCGTCTGTGAGGCCTGGACCCGCCTGGGCCGCATCCCGGAGGAGGCCATGGCCGAGATCCGGCAGAAGGCGTCCTTCGATGTGGACCGGGTGAACCAGATCGAGGAGGTGACGCAGCACGACGTCATCGCCTTCGTCAGCTGCGTGGCTGAGAACGTAGGGGACTGCTCCAAGTACGTCCACTACGGCCTCACCTCCTCCGACGTGCTCGACACCGGGCTGGCCCTGCAGCTGCGGGCGGCGGGCGAGTTGCTCGAGGAAGAGACCAAGAGGCTCGGCCGCATCCTGCAGCGCCGCGCCCTGGAGCATCGCGACACCGTCATGATCGGACGGACCCACGGAGTCCACGCCGAGCCCATCACCTTCGGGATGGTACTGGCATTATGGGCCTTTGAGGTGCAGCGCGGGCTCGAACGGTTGCGCCGGGCGGTGCAGCAGATCTCGGTGGGCAAGATCTCGGGGGCCGTGGGCAGCTACGCCAACGTCGACCCCGAGGTGGAGCAGATCACCATGTCGATCCTTCGGCTGGGGATCGAGCCCGTGTCTAACCAGGTGGTCCAGCGCGACCGCCACGCAGATCTCATGGCCGCCCTGGCCCTGCTGGCCACCACCATCGAGAAGATCGCCCTGCAGGTGCGCCACTACCAGCGCACCGAGGTCCTGGAGACCGAGGAGTACTTCGCTCCCGGCCAGAAGGGCTCGTCGGCCATGCCGCACAAGCGCAATCCCATCATCTCCGAACGGCTCTGCGGGCAAGCCCGCATCATCCGGGCCAACATGCTGGCCGCGTTCGAGAACGTGGCCCTCTGGCACGAGCGGGACATCAGCCATTCCAGCGCCGAACGCATCATCCTCCCCGACAGCACCATCCTCCTCCACTACATGCTCAAGAAAGCCTGCTGGCTGGTGGACAAGCTGAACGTCTACCCGCACAACATGGCCGCCAACCTGGAGCGGAGCTACGGTCTGCTCTACAGCCAGCGGGTGCTCCTGGCCCTGGTGGAGGCGGGGATGCTGCGCGACGACGCCTACCGGATCGTCCAGTCGAGCGCCATGAGGGCCTGGGAGGAGAAGAAGCAGTTCCGGGAACTGCTGGAGGCCGACCCCGAGGTGACCGGCAGGCTGTCGGCCGCAGAACTGGACGGCCTGTTCGACCCGGCCCACCAACTGCGCAACGTGGGGGTGATATTCGACCGGGTGGCCGCCATCGAGTGGTAGGGGCGGGGAGCGACTGTACGCGCTAGATCGCCGCCGCGGTTCGCCACAGCGGGTCTAGAGCGGACAAGACCTACGCAAATTGCGTCTTTTTTCTCCCGCCCTTCTGCTCTGGGCTGAAGGAATGCCCCCACCCCTTCTGTCGTACTGCTCTCCCCAAGTAGGTAGCGCAGGCCGGCTTGTGGGCCCCCACCGCGTCCGCCACAGGCGGTCGCGGACATCCTGGCCCCCGGGCCGAGGCCTGAGCAGGCACGCACCAGGGTGCGGGAGGGAGGGGGGTCATGCGTCGGGCTGGTCTTCGCAAAGGTGTCCTTGCCATCGTTCTTCTTGTTGTTCTGGGCGGACTGGGCCTCGCCCCCAGAGAGGATGCCGGGGCCGTCGTGGGCGCTCCTACCTCCGATGCCAAGGTGGTCAAGGAACTCACCCAGCTCCGCACCGAGAACTCAGAGACCTTCCTGCTTGCAGACGGGCGCCGGCAGGCCGTCATCTACGGCGGGTCCATCCACTACCAAGACCAAACCGGCGCCTGGCAGAAGATAGACACCACCCTCATCCCCGCAGACGACCCAGGGGAGTTCGTCTCCCGCGCAACCCCGGTGGCGGTCAGGATCACCTCAGGCGAGGCCCCGGCCGTCTTTCTCACCTACCGAGGCCACAGCCTTTCCATGACCCTTGTGGGAGCCCAGGGCTCCCTCCTTAGCCCGGCCCCCGAGAGCACCACCACCCAAGAAGACCAGGCGTCCCCGGAGAAGGAGACCACCTCCTCCTCGGCGCCTGCAGGTCCCACCTCGGAGGCCACCACCACTACGGCCGAGACCACCACCACCGCGGCAACCGAGAGCCCCACCTCGGAGTCCACCACCACTACGGCCGAGTCCACCACCACCACAGCCGAGACCTCCACCACCGGCACCACGGCTCCCGGGCCGGGCGGGGACCGGGCCCCCACCGCCGCGCTTGCCGCGGCCGTGAGTGGGAGTACGGCCACCTTCGCCCGGGTGCTTCCGGAGGTCGGCCTCAGCTATGAGGTGACCGCCGGCGGGGTGAAGGAGAACCTCATCCTGGCCTCAGCTGCCGCCCCTCCGAGCTTCACCTTCACCATCTCCCACCCGGGGCTCATCCTGCATGAGGACCCCCAGGGCCAGTGGGGGTTTTACGACGAGTGGGAGAACCCCCATCCCCTCTTGGTCATGCCCGCTCCCGTGGCCTACGACTCCTCCCGCGACGATTTGGGCGACCCCGCCTTCTGTCCCAATCCCGGCCTCACGGTAAGAGCGGGGAAAGACGAGAGCACCGTCACCCTCTCCCTCCCGGAGTCCTGGATGTCCGATCCGGCCCGCATCTACCCGGTCACTCTCGACCCGAGCGTCCACAATTCGTATGCGAGCATCGACACCTTCATCTCAAGCGGAACCCCGAACGACTACTTCTACAGCTTAGATCACGTCTCCGCCGGCAACTTCGGCTCCCCCAACTACTGGGTGACCGGGCTCTTTAAGTTCACCCTCCCCGCCGATCTCACCAACGCCTACGTGCACAGCGCCCAGCTCTACCTTCGCCAGTACTACCAATCCACCTCGACCGCCCAGGTGGCCCGTATCAGCGCCATGACCGAATACTGGATCGGCTCAAGCACCTATAACAGCCTGGGGGGCAAGACCTGGTTCGGCTCGGAGACACTGAGCCTGCCTACCACCTCAAGTCAAGGGCAAAACCTGACCTTCCAGGTGGAACCGATCGTGAAAAAGTGGGCGGACGGGACGCTCGAAAACCACGGCTTTGCCCTCTATCAGAGCGAACCCGACCACAGCCAGCGGGGCTGGTATCGCCGGGTCTACAGCTACAACTACTCCAATTCCGCCTACTGGCCCAAGCTCACCATCACCTACTCGCTGCCTATTGACGCGACCACCTCCCCCTACAACGCGGACAAGACCGGCACCAACGACGCGACCGCCGCCATCGCGAGCGCGATAAGCGCGGCGGAGAGCAATGGCGGGGTGGTCTATCTGCCCGCCGGCAACTACAAGGTGAGCAACCTGACCATTGCCCGCAGCAACCTGGTGCTTCGGGGCTCGGGCGACAGCACCCGCCTCATCGTGAGCTCCCCGGAGCAGGCCTGCACCCTTCAGATCGGGGGAAGCACGGCCGTATCGAACGTCACCGTCAAAGACCTCTACGTACGCGTGCCCGCGGGTGGGGACGGCATCCGCCTCCAAGGGACGGGGGGTGGGTCCAACATCACCCTCACCAACTTGAGCCTGGGAGGCGGCGCCGACTCGAGCGAGCACCAGGCCATAGTCGTGGGGAGCAACTTCACCGACCTCACCCTGAGCGGCAATGACCTTACCGGGGTGAGCGCCCGTGCCTGGGACTTTTCCGCCTCGGCCGCCCAGGCCACCGTCTTCGCCAACTCCCTCTCCTACGAGCCCTACCGCGCCGACTTCTTCGGTGATAGCGACCCCTACCAGACCGCCATCCGCCTTTCCCGGGCCGCCTTCCCTGCCGGCATCGACGCCGCCGGGAAAGCGGCCGTGGTGGCTCTGGGCACCTCCTACCCCAATGCGCTGTGCGCCGGACCCCTGGCCAAGGCCTACGGCGGCCCCTTGCTGCTTAACCCCTCCACCTCGGTCCTCGATGCCGACGTCAAGCAGGAACTGGGGCGCCTGAAGCCCCCCACCATCTTCTTGGTCGGTCTACCGGACGCCCTGGTCACCGCGGTCAAAGACGCCCTGCCCGCCGCCACGGTGACCAAGCTGACCGGGGCCGATGTCAACGCGACGGCCACGGCCGTGGCCGGCCAGATCAAGACCAAGCTGGGGAGCGTGGGCCGGGTGACGGTGGTGCCCTCTGATGACTTTGACGACGCCGTGGCCGCCGGGGCCATCGCCGCCAAGAACGGTTGGCCCATCCTCTTCACCCCCAAGGACGGGCCGCTTCCCAGCGCCACCTCCAGTTGGTACACCAGCAACATGAGCACCCCCAGGGCCCTGGAGGTGGGAACGACGGTGACCCTCACCGGCATTTCCACCGGCAACATCCAGCTCATAAACGGAAGCGACGCCTACGAGACCGCCGGACTGGTGGCCGACTGGGCCACAACCACGGCGGGCGGGTCCTTGACCTACGCCTCTACCGCCCTGGCCACCGCCTCAAGCTGGCCGGATGCGGTCCTGGCCGGGGCCTATGTGGGAAAAGACGCGGGCATCCTCCTGCTTACCAACGCCGGCACCATCCCCTCCGCCACCGAGACCAGGCTGCGGGCCCGGTTCGCCGCTCTTGACTACCTCACCTACCTCAACCTGCCCGGCCTCTTTGCGGCCGACCAGAACCCGGGTAAGTGGGTGCCGGGGGCGCCCCGGCACACCACCTACGACCTGGGGGGCTTCGCCGAGCACGGCTTCGAGGCCACCCTGGATCAGTCGGCCCTTGAGGCCCAGACCACCGATCTGGAGATCGCCTCCTTGGGCCCCCGGGCTGCGCTTGACCGCCACTACTCATCGACCCGCACCACCGCCGGCTACTTCGCCCCCGGCTGGCGCTTCGGCTTTGAGCGCAAGCTCGATCTCTCCCAACAGGCTGCGGGGCGCATCGACTATGTTGATGAGGAAGGCGAGACCTACTCGTTCGTCGGTAAGACGGGCACCGACGGGGGAATCGGCCTGCCGGTTCAGACCAGCTGGACGGCCCCGCCCGGGTTTACCGCCACGCTTCGTAAAGAGCCCTACTCCTACTGGAAGCTCAGTCTTCCCGGGGGAAACACCCTCACCTTCAGCGGGGACGGGAAGCTCGCATCCGAAGAGGATGCCAATCTCAACATGACCCAGTACACCTGGACGGCCGGAGGCGACCCGGAGCGGATCTACGCGCAAAACGGGCAGCAGATCGCCCTCACCGTGGTCAACCACAAGCTGACCGGGGCCAGCTACTCTACCGCCGCCGGCACCCGCACCGTGACCTACGCCGCCGCCTCCCCCTGGACGGTGACCTACTCTTATAGCGGCACCCCGGCCACCGCTTCCCGCTCGCTCACCTACGGCTATGCCTCCAACCTGCTCACCACGCTCACGCCGAACTCCTTCGCTGGTGGCCAGAACGCGACCGAGACCTTCACCTATACCGCAAGCGCCCTCACCGCCGCTTATTTCCCCGACTACGACGCCGGGGCCAACCCCGACGCCCGGGCCCAGATCAGCTACGGCGCCGGCCAGGCCACCATCACCACCTACGGGCGCATCTATTCACCTGGGGCCGCAACCGGCACTCCCGGCACCGCCCTCACCCAGACGTTCACCTGGAACCCCTCCGGGACCATGGCTTCTAAGACCAACCCGAAGACGGCCGCGGAGAGCACCCAGACCTGGACCTACACCTACACCCCCCTTACCAACTACCTGATGAGCGAGACCTCGCCTCTGGGGAGGACCCGCTCCTTCACCTACAACATGCGGGGGAACCTCACCTCCGAGACCGATGAGCTGGGCCGTACCACCACCTGGACCTATCCGGACCGCGACCCCTTGGTGCACGGGGTCATCCAGACCTACGTGGCCTATAACGAAGACGACGTCTACAACGCGAACAGCACCCTGCGCACCGACCGGCTCTACCAGGCCATCGGCCGCGGCACGGCTGTGGACTCGGCCGGCTGGCGCTTCCGTAACCTCGAGATCCCCAAGGGGGCGACCATCACCTCGGCCCGGCTCTACCTGGCCGCCTACTACGTCCCCAACGGCGACATGGAGCTTCTTAGCAACCGCTTCGGAGCCGAAGCCGGCCCCAATCCCGGGGTGTGGGCCGCCGGCACCCATGAACCGCGGGTGGGCTACTCGCAGTTGACCAGCGACGGCACGGTGGGCCTTAGTCTGCGCCCCGAAGATGAGAACGGCGACCTGCGCTGGGTCCCGCCCGAGTACTCGCAATCCCATGACTTTCGCACCTCGGTGCAGGAAGTGGTGGCCGGACCGGGCTGGGCTCCGGGGAACTCCCTGTGCGTCGTCGCCCAGGACGCGGGCACCCCGGCGGTCAACCTCATCAACTGCTACGACTCAAGCGGAGGCAAACCCGCCATTCTTCGCATCGCCTACGGACTAGAGCTGGACCCCGATCCCAAGTGGGACCAGCCCACCACCAAGACCGACCCCCGGGGCAACAAGACCTACTACTCCTACGACAAGCGGGGCAACCTGATCGAGGTCAAGCGGGAGCTGAACCCCTCCCAGGCCGCGGTCACCCGCTACCTCTACCGGGATCTGGACACGGAGAACTACGGGTTCCTTAGGGTGCTAAGAGAGAGCCGGTCTCTTCTTAGCGGCGCCTGGACCAACCGCTTCTCGCAGGTAAGCGAGTTCGACCACTCCTCCTGGGTCAAGACCCGTAGCGCCGTCTTTGCCAATGTCCTGGAAGGCCCCCTGGGGCGCGAGGTGAGCGCGGATAAGCTGGTGGAGAACAACCAGACCGGCACCCACAGCGTCGGGCAGACGGTCTCGGTGCAAAGCGGCACCACCTACCGGGTGTCCGTCTACGTGCAGGCGAGTGAGCGCTACCAGGCGGCCATCAGCTTCCCTTCAGCCGGCTTCGGGGGCGGCACCGCCGTGTTTGATATCGCCGAAGGGGCCGGTGTCCTTAGCAGCACCTGCCAGAGCGCGGGCATCGACTACATGCTGGAGGAGGGCTGGTACCAGATGTGGGCGGAGAAGACGGCCACAGCGACCACGAGCGCCACCATCACCCTAGGCACCGCCTTAAATGGCTCAACCAGCTACACCGGGACCGGCCAGGCCACCCCCCGCTCAAGCGACCCCGGCATCTACCTGTGGGGGGCCGAATGCGTAGACGTCTCCACCCCGGTGGCCCTGACCACCACCTACGACTGCGGCGGCTACTGGCCGAACGGGGAGCCCAAAGAGATAAGGACCCGGGGGGTGGCCCTTGAAGTGGGGGGCACCCCGGTCGATCTTGCCGTCTCTCAGACTTACGACGCCTTCGGCAATCTCCTTTCTAAGACCGACAGCGCCGGGCAGACCACGGAGACCAACACCTACGACCTGGCCGGGCGCCTCCTCACCCAGACCGGGCCCAGCTTCACCGCCACCCCCTTGGCAGGCTCGGCCACCAGCACCCAGGTCACAAGACACCGAAGCCACGACCCCTGGGGCCATGTGACCGAATCCTATGCCACCTCAAGCGGGGAGCCCGCCCCCCAGACCAAGGCGGACTGGGTGACCACCACCTACGACAAAGCGGGACGGCCCAGCCAGATAAAGACCTGGCTCTCCGGCTCCCCGCCGCCCTCCGGCCCGCCAGAGAGCACCAAGACCCTCACCTACGACGGTCTCGGGCGACTCATCCAGACCGCGGACACCACCGTCTCCGGTCTTCCCGCGCTTAGCGCCTATGACGCCCGCGGCAACGTGGTCGTAAGCTGGCTGGGCGGCGCCTGCACCGGCAGCTACGACCTGGCCAAGGCCACCCGCAGCATAAACGCCGACGGCACCCCCGCCTACGACGCCCTCTCCCGGGTCCTAAAGACGGCTCCCCCCGGCGACGATCCCACCGTCTTCACCTATACCGACGACAACCGGCTGCTTCGGGAGACCAAACCGGACGGGAGCTGGACGGAGTACACCTATGACGAGGTGGGTAACATCACCCACACCAAGACCTCCAAATCCAGTCCCGACTACCTGACCACCTCCCTCTACGACTACGCGGGCCGCCTGACCTCCCACACCGACGGCAACAACCTGACCACCACCTACACCTACGATCTCCTGGGCCGGCGCGTAGCGGCCGGGGCCCAGGGGCAGTCCGCCTCCACCTACACCTACAACGCTCTCGGTTGGCAGCTTGAGATCCAGGACGCCGACGGCTTTGCCACCGGCCGCCTCTTCGACCAGGCGGGGCGGGTGACCCTAGAGACCACCGCCTCCTACACCACCACCTTCACCTACCAGACGGGGGCCTCCGGCCTTCTTAGCCAAAAAGACGAAGCCGACACTCACCGCACCACCCTCACCTACGACTTCTTCGGGCGGGCAAACCGGGAGGTCCAGGTAACCACCAGCCCCTCCGCCACCTACAAGGACACCGCCCTCACCTACGACTCCCTGGGGCGGGTCCTTACCTCCACCGACGACCTCCGCCGCCTCACCCACAGCTTCACCTATCCCCAGAACACCGCCACCAGCACCACCGACACCTACACCGTCGGCGCCTCCGGCTCGGACCTCATCTTCACCACCTTAACCATCGGGGCGGACGGTCTTGAGGCCTCGCGGGCAAGCACCATCACCAGCAGTCCCCAGGTGCCCGACGTCACAAGGAGCATAACCACCCGCGACGACGCCAAGCGGGTGACCAAGGCCAGCCTTCAGACGGGCACCTCCCGCTTCATCTACAGCCAGTATGCCTTTGACTCGGCCGGCCGCATCCAGAAGCAGTGGGGCACAAGCGGCGGAGGCAGCGGCTATACCGCCGCGGCGGAGACCACCACCGCCTACACCTACGACTCCGCCAGCGGTCTAAAGACCGCCGATAACCTGCAGCTTATAAGCGTGGGCACGGCCGGGGTCATCAGCTCAAGCTACACCTACACCGCAAGCGGCAGGTTGGCCACGGCCACCACCAACGGGGTCACCGAGACCTACACCTTCGACCCGGCCGGCAACTTGACCTCGATCGGCCCCGGCACCTCCCTCACCTACCAGGAGAACCGCCTGCAGACGATGACCCAAGGCGGCTCTACCACCTACTTCTTCTTCGACGCCCAGAAGCGCTGGAGAACGGTCCAGGCCCCCACCAACAATGAGTCCGACCCGAACCGCACCGCATACGCCTATACCGGCACGGGAAGGCTTGCCACCTGGACCAAGTACGTGGGCGGAAGCCCGAGTGTCACCGCCAGCTACACCTACGACGCAAGTGGCCAGCGCACCCGCTCGGTGGTGGCGGTGACCGGTGGTCTTACCACCAGCACCGACTTCGCCTACCAGGGCCTTCTCCTTCAGAGCCTCTCCGCCTCCCAACAAGGGGAGGGCGCAAGCTCCTGGAGGCTCACCTACCTCTACGACGAGTATGGGAAACCGTATGCCGGTGTGTACCGGAGTCCCGCCTCAAGCACCAGCCCGGTGGTCTTCGCCCTCCTCACCACCGACCGGGGGGACGTGGTCAGCCTGCTCGACGCCGAAGGTAACCCCTTCGCCGCCTACCGCTACGACGCCTGGGGCAATCCGCAAGGACAGGGGAACGTGGCCACCGGCGTCTGGAGCCAGGCCACCGGCCTCATCTCAAGTCAACTCGCGAGCGACATCGCGCGCCGCCAACCCCTTCGCTACGCCTCCTACTGCTACGACTCTGAATCCGGCCTCTACTACCTCTCCGCCCGCTCCTATGACCCCAAGACGAGGCAGTTCCTCTCCAAGGACCTGTCTCGAAACGACGGGGAGCAGAGTGCCTATCAATACTGTGGGGGCAATCCGGTGAAGTATGTGGATCCGTCGGGGTACCGACTTGTCGATGAGCGGCGGGAGCCCACGCACCGTGCCCCCTGGTTCAGGCAGTGGTTGGCGTGGTATACGGCGTACGCGCCGCTGAGGGCCAACTATCAGAGCTCGATAGTCAGGCGTAGCGCCCCTGGTTCTGCCTCCCGAAGGGCGACGGAGCTCTACAAGCAGCGGAATGACCCCGGACTATCCTTCGGGGGCGGGAAGAAGCTTGACTTCCCTAGTAAGTCAAATGTCCCCATGACAAACCAGCTGATGACCGTGTTGGTAACGGGCGCGGGGCGTGTTAGGCAGCAGATGGCCGATCTTGGAGTAGACAGCGCATCGAACGATCCGAAGATGCTCGCGTGGTTCTGTTATCAGGTGGCGAACTATAAGGTGTGGGACTTCAAGCGAGGAGTGCCCGACGGACTAAGGACCAGGCCCTACATGAAGTTCGACTATGGAAAGGGTTCGGGAACCATTTCCCCGGAGCAGTTTGGCAACTTTCACCTTGGGTTTGTTGGGCACGCGGCTGAACTTGATGCTGACACACTTGTTGAAGGAAGTATGATCTACCATAGATTGAACGCCATGAGCCCAATGGACGTGTACCCCGGTTCACCCCAGTACCTTCAAGAGTTGGGTGATGAACGATGGATTCGAGAAGGATGGAGTCTTTACCATCAGATGTACCCGGCGGGTTCGGCCGGCCCCGCGATGACCTATGACTACTATCACTGGTAGGCGGGGGGCAGGGACTCTTGGGATCTCGATCAGAAGCCTGCGCAGATCTACTTGCGGCGGAAGACCATGTCGAAGGTTCCAAGGCTTGGGATGCGGTGCGCTAGGAGGTGGAGTCGATGGCGAACGTGCAGCGGTTCTTGTCGTCACGGGTTGCGATCCGGCCAGCGGGCGCTGAAGTGAGCGCACGGAAACAGGCTACCACTTCAACCGGAAACAGCCAGATGGATTTCAGATCTGTCCTGCCACGGGTTTGGGGTTCCCTCGTCTGCGTGATCGCACTCGTCCTTCTTGTGGGATGCGGAACAGCGGCCAGCTCCGACTCGCCGAACTCGAACGGCCTCGCCCGAACGAGCCTCGATGGGCAGTCTCCCGCTGCCCCCTCGGCAGTTCCTACACTGTTCCCGGCGAGGTGTGGCAGCAAGTGGGGCTTCATTGACAAGACTGGGCACGTGGTCATCGACTTTCGATATGAGGACGCCTGGGACTTCCGTGACGGGATGGCCCCTGTTAGAACTGGGGGCCAGTGGGGGTACATCGACGAGTCCGGAAGTGCCGTCATTCCCCCGCAGTTCGGTGACATCTGGCTGCTCCTAGATGCTTTCAGTGAGGGTTTGGCCCCGCGCCATAATGGCAACAGCCTTGTAGGCTTCATCGACAAGAGCGGGACACTTCTCATCCCGGCGCCCCCAGAATGGGCAGACGCCGCTCCTTTTTCGGAGGGACTCGCTCCCGTCTGGCTGAAGAACGGCCGATGCGGCTACATCGATAAGTCAGGCAACGTTGTACTTCGGCCTGCCGGGGTCACCGACGTTCGGCCTTTCAGCGAGGGTTTGGCAGCCGTTCGTCACCGTGGACAAGGATATGGCTACTTTGACAGCAGAGGGCGATATGTGGTTGACCCGCAGTTCCTTTCAGCGACGGAGTTTAGCGATGGTCTGGCGATCGTTGAATACGACTTCCGTCGGTTTGGGATTATTGACACCTCAGGTCAAATTGTGAAGAGACTGGAGTATGACCAGGTTATGGGTCTTTCAGAAGGACGTGCGGTAGTTGTGGTGGGAGATGGTTGGGGATACATGGATGAGTCCGGCACGCTAGTCGTACCGCCCAGGTTCGAGACCGCGTGGGACTTTGCCGGCGGGCTGGCTCGGGTCGAAGATGTGAACGGCAAGATGGGCTATATCGACCTGGACGGCAACTACATCTGGCGGGAGAAATAGGGTCAACGGGGCACTGGCCTATGCCACCTCAAGCGGGGAGCCCGCCCCCCAGACCAAGGCGGACTGGGTGACCACCACCTACGACAAAGCGGGACGGCCCAGCCAGATAAAGACCTGGCTCTCCGGCTCCCCGCCGCCCTCCGGCCCGCCAGAGAGCACCAAGACCCTCACCTACGACGGTCTCGGGCGCCTCATCCAGACTGAACCGCACCGGGTTTGTTGGAGGCTCAGTTGTTTGAGTCCGGGCCTGCGCAGCCCTGCCCCCCGAAGCTGCTAGAATCAGACCTTGGTCGACCCCGCTCCGCCGATCCGCCTAAGAGAGGAAACGGGCATGTTCAAGGTCTCTGTGTACGTGACTCCCAAGCAGGGGGTGGCCGACCCCCAGGGGCTCGTCATCGAACGGGCCTTGCCCGCTCTGGGGCACTCCGGCGTGACCGGTATCCGGGTGGGGCGCTACATCACCCTGAACGTCCCCGGCGACGACGTCGAGTCGGTCACGGCCGCCGTGGACGACATGTGTCGCAAGCTCCTGGCCAATCCCATCATCGAGGACTACCGCTTCGAGGTGGCCCCGGCGGGGGAGGGGGCCTGAAGTGACGGCGGGTCGGGTCCGTTTCGGCATCGTCGTCTTCCCCGGCTCCAACTGCGAGTACGACGCCCACCACGCCCTCTCCACCTTCGCGCAGGCCGAGCCGTACTACCTGTGGCACAAGGACCGCGACCTCCAAGACGCCGATTGCATCATCCTGCCCGGCGGCTTCTCGTACGGTGACTATCTGCGGACGGGGGCGGTGGCCCGCTTCAGCCCTATCATGCAGGAAGTGGCGGCCTTCGCCGCGGACGGCGGGCCGGTGCTGGGCATCTGCAACGGCTTCCAGATCCTCACCGAAGCTCATCTGCTGCACGGGGCGCTGCGGCGCAACCGGGGGCTGCGCTTCATCTGCCATCCCCAGCACCTCCGGGTGGAGCGGACCGACACGCCGTTCACCAGACGGCTGCAGGTGGGGCAGGTCATCCAGATCCCTGTCAACCACAACGAGGGCAACTGGACGGCGGGGGCGGACCGGCTGCAGGAGATCGAAGCGCAGGGTCTGGTCGCCTTCCGGTATTGCGATGCCGAGGGCCGGGTCACCGACGCGGCCAACCCTAACGGCGCCGTCGACAACGTGGCGGGGGTCCTGAGCGAGGGCGGGAATGTGCTGGGCATGATGCCTCATCCCGAACGGGTCTGCGAGACCGTGATAGGTGGAGTGGACGGTCGGGGTATCTTCCAATCGATGATCGATTACATCGTGGAGGGCTGAGCGATGGCGGGACGGACGGTGTGCCCGCGCTGCGGGGCGCTGGATTCGTTCATCAAGGGATATCTGCCCGAGACCTGCGTCTGCCTGCGGTGTCAGAGCCAGCTCGGTTGGGAGGAGATCCCCGGGTGCGGCCCCGACTGCAAGCCGGTGGACCCAGGGCCGGAAGAATGCGTTTGTCCCGAGCCGGGCGCGGGCGAACAGCCGGCGGCGGGCGCCGCAGGCCCCGCGGGCGGCGGGGAATAGGAGCGTAGGCAGCGATGGCGGAACTCTACGAGCAGCTGGGTCTGTCCCGGTGGGAGTACGAACGTATCTGTGAGATCCAAGGCCGGGAGCCCACGCACGTGGAGTTGGCCGTCTTCTCGCTCATGTGGAGTGAACACTGCGGCTACAAGCATTCCAAACCCCTGCTCAAACGCTTCCCCACCAAGGGTGAGCGAGTGCTGCAGGGTCCGGGGGAGAACGCGGGCATAGTGGACATCGGTGGCGGGGTGGCCGTGGCCATGAAGATCGAGAGCCACAACCATCCCTCGGCGGTGGAGCCCTACCAGGGAGCGGCCACGGGGGTGGGCGGCATCATCCGCGACATCTTCGCCATGGGGGCGCGGCCCATCTGTGGACTCGACTCCTTGCGGTTCGGCGAGATCGAGCCGCTGCCGGCGCGTAGCGCGGCGGCGGACGGCACCACCACCGCTTCGGCGGCCGGCCGCGGCGGCCGCGGCGGCCTGGGCCGCTCCGAGCCGGCCTTCTCCGAGGCCTACCTCAATCGCCAGCGCTACCTCTTCGAGCACGTGGTGGCCGGCATCGGCGGCTATGGCAACTGCATGGGCATCCCCACGGTGGCGGGAGAAATCTACTTCGAGGACCCCTATGCCGGGAACTGCCTGGTGAACGCCATGACGGTGGGTCTGGTCCGTCACGACCAGATCATCCGCAGCAAGGCGGCCGGGTTGGGCAACCTGGTGGTGCTCATCGGGGCGAGCACCGGGCGAGACGGCATCGGCGGGGCGAGCGTGCTGGCCAGTCAAGTGTTCGACGAGACCCTGGAGCAGAAGCGCCCGTCGGTGCAGGTGGGTGACCCCTTCATGGAGAAGAAGCTGCTGGAGGCCTGCCTGGAGCTGCTCCGTGAAGACCTATTGGTGGCCCTGCAGGACCTGGGGGCGGCAGGCATCACCTCCTCCTCCAGCGAGATGGCGGCCAAGGGCGGGGTGGGTATCGACCTGTGGGCCGACCGGGTGCCGCTGCGCGAGCCCGGCATGGAGCCCTGGGAGATCATGATCAGCGAGAGCCAGGAGCGCATGCTGGCCATCGTCTCTCCTGACAAGTGGGCGGGGGTGAAGGCGGTGTGCGACCGGTGGGACCTCGACGCCACCGTGGTGGGCGAGGTCACCGGCAGCAAGCGGTTGCGGGTGTTCTTCGCCGGGGAGATGGTGGGCGACATGGACGCCGTGGCTCTAGCGGAGCCGCCCACCTACGACATCCCTCAGGAACGGCCGGCTCACGAGGTTGACCAGCCCCTGGATCCCGCCGCCTATCCGCCCCCGGAGGCCATGCTGGAGGAGATCCTCTTCGACCTGCTGGGCTCCCCCAATGTCGCCGGCCGGCGTTGGGTCTGGAAGCAGTACGACCACCAGGTGCAGCTGAACACGGTGATCGTCCCTGGTGGTGACGCCGCCCTCCTTCGCATCAAGAAGACGGGGGCCGGCATCGCCGTGTGCACCGACGGCAACGGCCGGCAGACCTACCTCGACCCCTATCGTGGAGGCAAGGCGGCGGTGGCGGAGGCGGCCCGCAACGTCTCCTGCGTGGGGGCCAAGCCCATCGCCATCACCAACTGCCTCAACTTCGGCAACCCCGACAACGGGCCCATCGCCTACCAGCTCGCCCGCGCCATCCAGGGGATGGCCGAGGCCTGTGAGGCCCTGGGGACGCCGGTGATCTCGGGGAACGTCTCCCTCTACAACGAGAGCTTCGAGCAACCCATCTATCCCACCCCCGTGGTGGGCATGCTGGGCCTGATGGACGACGTCACGGCCCACTGCACCGTCGCCTTCAAGGCGGAGGGGGACCGGGTGTACCTGTTGGGCGACGCGGTGCCGGCGTTGGACGGCTCGGAATACCAGAAGCGCTGGTTCGGCGGCCCGAAGGGCCGGCCGGCCGGCCGCATACCCGACGTGGACCTGGAGGCCGAGGTGGCGCTGCAGCGGCTGCTGCAGGAGGCCATCGCCTCGCGTGTTCTGCGCTCGGCGCACGACATCTCCGACGGAGGTCTGGCGGTGGCGGCGGCCGAGTGCTGCCTGTCGGGCGGCATCGGGGCCGAGCTGGCCCTGGACGAGGTGCCCTGTGTGGGCGGCAGTCCCGGGTGTCCGGCCGGTGCCGGAGCGGCTGAGACCCACGCGGCGGTCGCGGGACCCTTGGCCAAGCGTCCCGACCTGGCCCTCTTCGGGGAGGCGCCCACCCTGGTGCTGGTCTCGGTAGCCGCCGCCGACGCCGAGGGGCTCGAGGACCTGTGCGAGCGGGCCGGAGTGCCCTGTTTCCTGCTGGGCCAGGTGGGCGGCGCAGACCTGGTGATGACGATGGGCGGCGGAGCGGCTGCCGGCGGGGCCGGACTGCGCATCCCGGTGGCCGATCTAGAAGACGTGTACGAATCGGCGCTGCCGCGGATCATGGGGGAATGATGCGGGGACCCTGGCCGGCCGAGTCACCCCGTGACGAATGCGGGGTGTTCGCCATCTACGCTCCCGAGATGGACGTGGCCAGGCTCACCTTCTTCGCCCTCTTCGCGCTGCAGCACCGAGGCCAGGAGTCGGCCGGCATCGCGGTGACCGACGGCTCACGTCTGATCGTGCACAAGGACATGGGCCTGGTGTCGCAGGTGTTCGAGGAGGAGATCCTGCAGACCCTGCCTGGGCAACTCGCCATCGGCCATGTGCGGTACTCGACCACCGGCAGCAGCGAGATGCGCAATGCCCAACCGTTCGCGCGCACCCGGGATGGCTCCTTCATCGCCCTGGCTCACAACGGCAACCTGGTGAACACCGACGAACTGCGGGCGGACCTGGTGCGGAACGGCCATGTCTTCGAGAGCACCTCCGACACCGAGGTGATCGCGGCGCTGCTGGCCGAACACCCTTCTCGCGACATCCGCGAGGCCCTGCGCGCTATCATCCCCCGGCTGCGCGGAGCCTTCAGCGCCGTGCTCTTGACCAAGGACGAGGCCATCGGCTTCCGCGACCCCTACGGCGTGCGCCCCCTGGTGTTGGGAGCGATAGAGGACCGCTTCTGCCTGGCCAGCGAGACCTCGGGGCTGGACATCATCGGGGCCCAGTTGGTCCAGGAGATCGAGCCCGGGGAGATCTGCGTGATCGACAAAGACGGGTACCACATCGAACAGGTCATCGATCGTCGGCGGGAGGCGCTCTGCGTCTTCGAGTTCATCTACTTCGCCCGGCCCGACTCGGTGATGAAGGGCCAGACCCTCTACGCGGCCCGCAGCCGAATGGGGGAGGAACTGGCGGCGGAGTCTCCGGTGGAGGCCGACCTGGTCATCCCGGTCCCCGATACGGGGAACTCGGCCGCTATCGGCTACGCCGCCCGCAGCGGCATCACCTACGGCGAGGCGCTCATCAAGAACCGCTACATCGGCCGGACCTTCATCAACCCCGAAGACCGGGTGCGCAAGCTGGGCATCCGCATGAAGTTCAACCCGTTGAGCTCGGCCATCCGGGGCAAGCGGCTGGTGGTGGTGGATGACTCCATCGTGCGCGGCAACACCACCCGGGCTTTGGTGCGGGTGCTCGTTGAGGCGGGGGCGAAGGAGGTCCACCTCCGCATCAGCTCTCCTCCCATCGTGTTCCCCTGTTTCTACGGCATCGATATGGCCGACCAGGACGAGTTCATCGCCTTCGGGAAGAGCGTGGATGAGATCAGCCGGGAGTTGGGGGCAACCTCCGTGGCCTACCTCTCGCTCGACGGCCTGATGCGGGCGACGGGGGTGTCGGGCGCAGAGGACTGCTTCTGCGCAGCCTGCTTCACCGGTGAGTATCCCTGCGAGGTGCCGGAGCAACTGCGCCTCTCCAAGTTCCGCTACGAAGCGGGGGCCTGCGCTACGCTCGAGCGCTAGACGCGCCCCGCATTGACGGCGCTCCCCGCTCCATATACCATGGCACGGCAATCTCTCAGACCCGCGGGAACCCGGTGCGATGCCGGGGCTGCCCCGCAACTGTGACCGCGGACGAAAGCCGCTGCACGCCACTGCCCGACCGGGGCGGGAAGGCGCGGCCGGTAGGTTGAAGCGGAAGCCAGGATACCGCGATGAGAGGACATGACTGCTGAGCCTCGTGGGAGGGCTGAAGTGGCATCTATATCACGCTCGCTGGACCGCACCATCTCCCGTATCGCGCCGCTCGACGGCGAAGCCATGATCGCCGCCGAGACGCGTCAGGAGCTCCTGACGAAGCCGGCAGGATCTCTCGGACGCTTGGAGGCCCTCTCCGTCACGCTGGCCGGAATCACCGCCCGGCCGGCACCCGTCTTCTCGCAGAGGGTGGTGGCCGTCATGGCCGCCGACCACGGAGTGACGGCCGAAGGGGTGAGCGCCTATCCGGCCGAGGTGACCCCGGGGATGGTGGCCAACTTCGCCGCGGGCGGCGCGGCCATCAACGTGATCGCCCGGCACGTGGGAGCCCGTGTGGTGGTGACCGACGTGGGGGTGAATGCGGACATCGCCGGACTGGAGGGAGTGCGGCACCGCAAGGTCCGCATGGGCACGGCCAACATGGCCCAAGGCCCAGCCATGACCAGAGACCAGGCGCTGCAGGCCATCGAGGTCGGGATCGAGCTGGTCGACGAGTTGGTCGACCAGGCACCCCCCGGCGGCCTGTCTCTGTTCGCCACCGGGGAGATGGGCATCGGCAACACCACGGCCAGTTCCGCCATCATCGCCGCCCTC
This sequence comes from uncultured Gaiellales bacterium, assembly GCA_964399135.1. Classification (GTDB taxonomy): domain Bacteria; phylum Actinomycetota; class Thermoleophilia; order RBG-16-64-13; family RBG-16-64-13; genus CAYNPL01. The sequence goes on along the minus strand of CAYNPL010000020.1, from coordinate 1,026 downwards.
ACCGGGCGGCCGGCGGTCGAGGTCACCGGTCGGGGCACGGGCATCTCTGAGGACGCTCTGGCCCGCAAGGTCGCGGTGATCGAACGTGCTCTGGCGGTCAACCGGCCGGACCCGGCCGATCCGGTGGACGTGCTGGCGAAGGTCGGAGGTTTGGAGATCGCGGCCCTGACGGGCGTCATCCTGGCCGCGGCCGCGCAGCGCGCCCCCGTGGTCATGGACGGTTTCATCTCCTCGGCCGCGGCCCTGGCGGCGGTGCGGCTCTGCTCGGCGGCGCAGCCCTACCTCCTCCCCAGCCACGTCTCGGTGGAGGCCGGCCACCAGGTGGTCCTTGACGAGCTCGGGCTGGCGCCTCTGTTCGATCTGCAGATGAGGTTGGGTGAAGGCACAGGGGCGGCGCTGGCCATGGCGATCATCGAGGCCGCCGCGAAGACGCTGGCGGAGATGGCTACCTTCGCCAGCGCCGGGGTGGCCAACCGGGCCGACCCCGCACCGCCGGCTGCCTGAACCGGCGGCCGGGGGACGGTCAAGGGGCACGGCCATGACGCAGACACTCCTCCTGGTGCGACACGGCGAGGTAGAGGGTGCCTTCCCCGGTATGCTGCTGGGCAGCAGCGACCTCGGTCTGTCGGACGCCGGCCGGGGACAGGCCGTCCGCCTGAGAGAGGCCCTGCCGGTGGAGGAGGCCACCCGCTTCGTCTGCAGCCCGCTGGCCCGGGCCAGAGAGACCGCCGCTCTCGCCCTGGCCGGGACCGAGTCCGGCGGCAAGGTCGAGGTGGATGGTCGGTTGGAAGTGGACCCTGACCTGCGCGAGGTGGACTTCGGCGAGTGGGAGCGGCGTTCGATCGAGGAGCTCGGCAGGGAGCAACCGGCCTTGGTGGAGGCTTGGTCGCAGTTCCGACCTGATTTCGGCTTTCCGGGGGGCGAGAAGCTGGTTGATTTCGCCGCTCGGATCGAGCGCGCCGCCGGGCGCCTCGCCGCCGGCGGCGCGGACACGGTGATCGCCTTCACGCACGGCGGGGTGATCCG
>CAYNPL010000019.1:0-46144 GCA_964399135.1 uncultured Gaiellales bacterium | reverse complement strand
CCGCCCGCGCAGCGGGCGGGGCCGCCCCCTCTGCCACCCCGACTTCACCGGCCTGGACCCCTCCCCCCGGGCCGCTCATCGTGCCTTCCTGTCCGGCGGTGGTCAATCTCGTCGAGTTGCGCTTCCCCTCCCTTCTTCCGCTGTTGGCGCCGTTCGAGACCCCGTGGGAAGCCCTGCGCTCGGCGTACGTCGACTCGCCCGTGACCTGCGTGGTGTCTTGCCCCGCCCAACGTTCGGCCCTGCTGCGACAGGCCCAGCAGGCGGCGGAGGCGGCCGGAGCAGGCTGTGTGCCCTCTGAGCTCGAGTTCCTGCTGCCCGAGGCGGTGCGGAAGGCGGCCTTGATCAGACTCACCGGCAGCGGGGACGGCGCGCAGGCCGCGGCCTCCCCGCGAACAGGCGCCGGGGCCACCGTCGCCGCCGCCGCCGGCTCCCCCGCTCCGCCGGGCGCCGCCACCTCTCCCGCCCCGCCGGCCGCCGCCGGCGCCGCTGAGGCCGGCGTGCTTCGGGTGGACGGCCTCCGCCACGTGATCGCCGTCCTCGAACAGGTGGAGAACGGGCTGCTGCCCGACGTGGCCTTGGTCGAACCGTATGCCTGCGCCGGCGGCTGCATGGGGTCGCCCCTCCTGCCCGAGGTACACGCCGTCGCCGCCTTCCGCTGGTCGCGGGCGGGCGCGCTGCCCGGCCCAGCTGCGGCCGGCGCGGCGCCTGCCGCGGCCGCGGCACCCCGCCTCTCCCCCTACGCCGCTCGCCCCGGCATCAGGCTCGACCCCGACATGGGCCGGGCCATCCACAAGCTGGGCGAGCTGCAGGCCACACTGCGGCTGCTTCCCGGCAAAGACTGCGGCGTCTGCGGCGCGCCCACCTGCGCGGCCCTCGCCGAGGACATCGTCATGGGACGGGCGGACCTGGACCTCTGCCCCTACCTCGCCTGCGAGAGAGAGGACGTGGACTCATGAGAATGGACGAACTGGCCGAAGTCCTGGGTCTGCAGCGGCTCACGCCCGCGCCGGCCGCCGGCGACGACGAAGAGATCACCCGGGGATACGCGTCGGACCTGCTCAGCGACGTGCTGGCTCACGCCCCGGCGGGAGGCGTCCTCATCACCCTCCAGGTACACCTGAACGTCATCGCCGTGGCCAGCCACGCCGGCCTGCGCGCTGTGATCTTCTCCTGCGGCCGCACCCCCGAGGACGAGATCGTGGAGCGGGCGAACGCGGAGGGCCTGGCCCTGTTCGGGTCCCGGGCCGACACCTTCGAGATCGTGGGGCGGCTGTATCAGCTGGGACTGCGGGGTGCTGAATGATGACCGCCAAGACGGAAGGACCCCATGCTTGAGAAGCGGGACTGCATCTATCTCCAACGGACTACGACCATACCGGGTGGACCTGCACGTGCACACGGCCCTCTCCCCCTGCGCCGCGGACGAGATGACGCCACCGGCCATAATCGCCGCCGCGCTCGACCGGGGGCTTGACATGATTGCGGTCTGCGACCACAACACCGCGGGTAACGTGGCGGCGGTGCGCCGGGCGGCCGAAAGGGCGGGCGGGCGACCCGCGGTCATAGCCGGGATGGAACTGACCAGCGCCGAGGAGGTGCACGTGGTCGCTCTGTTCCCAGACGTCGACGCCGCCGTGAGGGCGGCCGCGCGCGTGCGCTCACTCCTTCCTCCGGCCGGCGACGGCTACCACTCCTATTTCGGCGAGCAGCCGCTCCTCGACGCCGAAGGCCGCGCGTGCGGAGAGGAGACGGCCGCCCTGGCCCTGGCCACTCCGCTCGACCTGGCGCAGACGGTGGACCTCATCCACTCCGAGCACGGCCTGGCCGTGGCTGCGCACGTGGACCGCCCCTCCTTCAGCGTCTTCTCGCAGCTGGGGTTCTTCCCTCCGGAGACCGGCTTCGACGGCGTGGAGGTGTCCCGCCGGCTGCCCCCCGGCTCCCCCCGGTTGAAGGAGTTCAGGGACCTTGGTCTTCCCGTGCTCCGCTCCTCCGACAGCCATTTCCTGGAAGAGTTGGGCAGCGGAGGCTCGACGCTCTGGCTGGCCGCGCCCACCTTCGCCGAGCTGGCCCTCTGTCTGGCCGGGGTTCAAGGCCGCAGGGTGGAGGAGGACGGCTTAGGGCCCGCCCGTGCGGAGGAGGGAAGCCATGCATGACCTCTCCCTCTATCTTCTCGAGATGTTGGAGAACTCGGTGAGGGCGGAGGCCACCCGGGTGGACATCCGTCTGCACGTCGACCGGGCCGATGATGAACTGCGGCTGACCGTCGATGACAACGGTCGGGGCCTGGCCGCCGCCCCCGAGCAGGTTCTCGACCCCTTCTACACCACCAAACCGGGCAAGAAGACCGGTCTGGGACTGAGCCTGCTGCGGGGGGAAGCCCAGGCGGCCGGCGGCGACCTCGAGATCGGGCCGTCTCCCGCGCTGGGAGGCACACGGGTGGACGTCCACATGCGTTTGGACCACGTGGACCGGCCGCCCTTCGGGGACCTCGCCGCCACCATCGTTGTGGCATCCGCGACCAATCCAGAGATCGACTTCACCGTGTCCCTGAACGGGGACGAGTTCTCACCGGAGCTGGACCATGCCCCGCCCGCGCTGGCGGCGGGTCGTCTACAGGAAGTGTTGAAGGAGCGCGTGACGTGAGCGGAGCGAGCAGCGGAGCAGTCGGTACACGATCCACAGGGGAGCGATGGTGATGGTCGAAGAGCTGAAGGAGCGGAGCCCAGGATGCCAAGGGTGTGAGGAAGCCTCGGAGGAGGAGCTCCTTGAGCGCCTGGACGAAGTCATCGAGAACTACCGGGAGCGGCCGGGGGCCCTCATCCCGGTGCTGCAGATGGCGCAGGGGATATTCGGCTACCTGCCCGAAGTGGCCCTCAAGCGGGTGGCCAAGGGTCTCGGCAAGTCGTACAGCGAGGTAGCCGGGGTCGTCGGCTTCTACTCGTTCTTCTCCACGGTCCCCCGAGGCCGCAACCTCATCCGGGTGTGCCTGGGCACCGCCTGCTACGTGCGTGGAGGCATGAAGGTGCTGGAGGCCCTCAAGAAGGAGCTGGGGATCGACGTGGGTGAGACCACCGACGACCGGGAGTTCTCGCTGGAGGTGGCCCGCTGCTTCGGCGCCTGCGGACTGGCTCCGGTGATCACCATCAACGACAACGTGCACCACCGGGTCAAGCCGGCCCGCATCGCCGAGGTCCTGGCGCAGTACGCCCCCGAGACCCTGGGGGCGGAGATCACCCCGGAGGTCGTCGCCGCCGGAGTCGCCGCTGAGACCGTCCCCGCCGGAACCGGGGAAAGGAGCGTATGACGATGGCCGACAAGATCAAGAGCCCGGCCGACCTCCTCGCCCTCGCCCAGAAGGCCAAGGGCGACGTCGACCTGCGCTCGGGGGCCAAGGACATAACGGTGACCGTCCACATGGGCACCTGCGGCATCGCCGCCGGGGCCCGGGACGTGGTCATGAACTTCCTCACCGAGATCGGGGGGGCCGGCCTGGACAACGTGACCGTGCGCCAGTCCGGCTGCGCGGGCCTGTGCGAGATGGAGCCCATGGCCACAGTACAGACGGCCGACGGCGGACTCTACCACTACGGGCGCCTGGAAGACCCGGCCAAGGTGCGGAAGATCGTGCAGTCACACCTGGCCGGCGGTGAGCCGGTCACGGAGTACTTCATCGAAGCGAAGGAACGATGATGGATCAGATACGGACCAACGTACTCGTCTGCACCGGGGGTGGGTGTATCGCCTCGGGCGCCCTCGAAGTGAGCGCCGCCTTCACCAAGGAACTGGAGGACATGGAGCTCGACAACGAGGTCCGGGTCATCGAGACCGGCTGTCTCGGTCCCTGCGCGGTGGGACCGGTGGTGCTCGTCTACCCCGACGGCGTGTTCTACCAGAACGTCAAGATCGGTGACGTGCACGAGATCGTGGAGGAACATCTGCTCAAAGGCCGGATAGTCGATCGCCTGGTGAGCCACGCCCCCGGCACCGACCGCTCCGTCGCCGAGATCGGCGACGTGGAGTTCTTCAACCGGCAGGTCAAGATCGTCCTGCGCAACTCGGGGATCATCGACCCGCTCAAGATCGAGGAGTACATCGCCCGGGAGGGCTACCAGGCCCTGGCCAAGGTCCTCACCCAGATGAAGCCCGAAGAGGTGGTGAGTGAGGTCCTGCGCAGCGGTCTGCGCGGCCGCGGCGGCGCCGGCTTCCCCACCGGCCTCAAGTGGAAGTTCGCCCGCCAGACCGAGGCGGACGTCAAGTACATCATCTGCAACGCCGACGAGGGTGACCCCGGGGCCTTCATGGACCGGTCGGTGCTGGAGGGCGACCCCCACAGCCTCATCGAGGGCATGGCCATCGGCGCCTACGCCATCGGGGCCAAGCAGGGCTACGTCTACCTGCGGGCCGAGTACCCCCTGGCGGTGGAGCGGCTGCAATACGCCATCGACCAGGCCCGGGAGATGGGCCTCCTGGGCACCGACATCATGGGTACCGGCTTCGACTTCGACCTCGAGATCCGCATGGGTTCGGGCGCCTTCGTCTGCGGCGAGGAGACCGCCCTCATGAGGTCGATCGAGGGCGGCCGCGGCGAGCCGCGGCCGCGGCCGCCGTTCCCCGCCGTCAAAGGCCTGTGGGACAAGCCGAGCGTCCTCAACAACGTGGAGACCTTCGCCAACATCGCCCCCATCATCCTGAAAGGGGCGGAATGGTACGCCAGCACCGGCACCGAGAAGAGCAAGGGCACCAAGGTGTTCGCTCTGGGCGGCGCCATCCAGCACGCCGGGCTGGTGGAGGTGCCCATCGGCGTCCAACTGGGCGAGATCGTGTACGAGATTGGGGGAGGGGTGCCCGACGGCAAGGGCCTCAAGGCCGTGCAGCTCGGCGGCCCCTCCGGCGGCTGCATCCCCAAGACCGACCTCAACGTGCCGGTGGACTACGAGACCCTGCAGGAACTGGGGGCCATCATGGGCTCCGGCGGCTGCATCGTCATGGACGAAGACTCCTGCATGGTCGACGTGGCCCGCTACTTCCTCGACTTCATCCAGGACGAGAGCTGCGGCAAGTGCCCGCCCTGCCGGGTGGGGACCAAGCGCATGCTCGAGATCGTCACCCGCATCTGCAACGGTGAGGGCCGCGAAGGCGACATCGAGATGCTGGAGGAACTGGGCCAGATCATCAAGGACACCGCCCTGTGCGGCCTGGGCCAGACCGCGGCCAACCCCGTGCTCTCCACCATCCGCCACTTCCGCCACGAGTACGAGGCCCACATCCGCGACCACTACTGCGAGGCGGGTGTCTGCTCCAGCATGTTCGTCGCCCGTTGCTCCAACGCCTGCCCGGCGTCGGTCAACGTGCCCGGGTTCGTCAGCCTCATCGGGGAGAAGCGCTTCGACGAGGCCCTCAAGCTCCACCGGGAGCGCAACCCCTTGGCCAGCATCTGCGGCCGGGTCTGCTTCCATCCCTGCGAGACCAAGTGCCAGCGCGGGTCCCTGGACGACCCAGTGGCCATCCGCAGCCTCAAGCGCTTCATGACCGAACAGGAGACCGAAGTGCAGCTCCCGGCGGTGCTCGAGAACGCCGAGAACGCCGCCCGCAAGGTGGCGGTCATCGGCAGCGGGCCCGCCGGCCTCTCCTGCGCCTACTTCCTGGCCCGCCTGGGATACAAGCCCACCATCTTCGAGAAGGAGCCCAGCCCGGGCGGCATGCTGGTGCAGGCCATCCCCGCCTACCGGCTGCCCCGGGAGGAGCTGGGTCGCGAGATCAGCATGATCGAAGGTCTGGGGGTGACCATCAAGACGGGGGCGGCTCTGGGCCGGGACTTCACCCTGGACCAGCTGCGCGAGCAGGGTTACGAGGCCGTGTTCCTCGGTGTGGGCGCCCCCGACGGCGTGGGCCTGGGCATCCCAGGCGAGCGCGGTCCCGGCGTGACCGAGGCCCTCACCTTCCTGCGCGACTACAACGTGCACGGCACCGCCGCGGTGGGCCAAGAGGTGGTCATCGTAGGCGGGGGCAACTCCGCCATCGACGCCGCCCGCACCGCCCGGCGCCTGGGAGCCAAGCACGTCACCATCCTCTACCGCCGTCAGCGTGAACAGATGCCCGCCTGGGCGGAGGAGATCATCGCCGCCGATGAGGAAGGCATCACCCTCCTCCCGCTGACCGCGCCCAAGCAGATCCTGCGCGACGTCCAGAAGAAGGTGGTCGGCGTGCTCTGCCAGCGCATGGCCCTGGGTGACTACGACCGCAGCGGCCGCCGGCGGCCGGTGGCCGGGCGCAACCCCGATTTCACCGTGCGCTGCGACCAGGTCATCGCCGCGGTGGGGCAGGCTCTCGACGCGAAGGCCCTGGTGGGCGACCTGCCGGTGGAACTGCGCAACGGTTGGATCAAGACCGACCGCGCCACCGGGGCCACCAGTGTGGACTGGCTGTTCGCGGGCGGCGATGCCGCCACCGGGCCCGCCTCAGTGGTGGAGGCGGTAGGGGCCGGTGAGCGGGCGGCGGTAGCTATAGACCAGCATTTGACCGGGGCCAACCACGCCTTCTGGCGCCGCGACATCGCCGTCGACGTCTACTTCGACCCCGACGCCGACCCGGTCCCCACCCCCCGGGCGGCCGTAGCCTGCCTGGACCCCGAGCTGAGGGCCTGCACCTTCGACGAGGTCGAGCTCTCCTGGGACCTCGAGACGGCCTGTGCCGAGGCCAGACGCTGCCTGCGCTGCGACTACGGCAAGATCCCGGTGGCGGCAACCGAGACCAAAGACGAGGTGAACTGATGCCTGTCCTCACCGTAGACGAGACCAAGGTCGAGGTCCCCGAGGGGACGTCCCTGCTGGACGCCTGCCGCCAGGCCGGCGCCACCATACCCACCCTCTGCTACTTGGAGGGCGTGCAGGCCATCGGGGCCTGCCGCCTGTGCCTGGTGGAGGTCGAGGGCGCCCGCACCCTGGTCGCCTCCTGCACCCAGCCTGCCACCGACGGCATGGTGGTGAGGACCAGCACCCCCCGGGTGCGCAAGAGCCGGCGGGCCGTGCTCGAACTGCTCCTCTCCGAGCACGACGGCGATTGCCAGTCCTGCGTGCGCAACGCCGACTGCGAGCTGCGCACGCTGGCCGAGCAACTGGCGGTCGACACCATCAGCTACGAGGGGGAGAAGACCCGGCGCATCATCGACATGTCCACCCCCGGCCTCACCCGTGACACCGGCAAGTGCGTCATGTGCCGCCGCTGCGTCACCGTCTGCAGCCAAGTGCAGGGAGTGGGCGGGCTGTTCCCCCAATACCGCGGGTTCGCCACCGTCATCGGACCAGCCTTCGCCATGGACCTGGCCGACGTGGTGTGCGTGCAGTGCGGGCAGTGCGCGGCCGTCTGCCCGGTGGGCGCCATCACCGAGCACAGCGCTGTCGACCAGGTGTGGGCCGCGCTGGACGACCCCGACAAGCACGTGATCGTGCAGACCGCCCCCGCCATCCGAGGCGCCCTGGGCGAGGAGTTCGGCTACGAGCCGGGCACCCTGGTCACCGGCAAGATGGTCACGGCGTTACGCCGCCTGCGTTTCGACGCCATCTTCGACACCAACTTCGCCGCCGACCTCACCATCATGGAGGAAGGGACGGAGCTGCTGAGCCGGCTCAAGAGGGCGCTGGTCGGCAAGGAGCCGGTGGCCTTGCCCATGTTCACCAGCTGCTCGCCCGGATGGATCAACTACATGGAGCACTTCAACCCCGACCTGCTGGCCAATCTCTCCACCTGCAAGTCGCCCCAGCAGATGCTGGGAGCCCTGGCCAAGACCTACTACGCCGACAAGAAGGGCATCAGGCGGGAGGACGTGGTGGTGGTATCGGTGATGCCCTGCACCGCCAAGAAGTTTGAGTGCGCCCGGCCGGAGATGGCGGACAGTGGTTTCCAGGACGTCGACTACGTGCTCACCACCCGCGAACTGGCCCGCATGATAAAGCAGGCCGGCATCAACTTCGACATCCTGCCCGACGGCCAGATGGACCGGCCGCTCGGCCTATCCACCGGCGCCGCCGACATCTTCGCCGTCACCGGCGGCGTCATGGAAGCGGCTCTGCGCACAGCCTATGAGATCGTCACCGGCACGCCTTTCCCCTTCGCCAATCTGCACGTCGAGCCCATCGCCGGTCTGGAAGGGGTGAAGGAAGCGTCGATCACCATCACCGACACGGTGCCCGAGTGGGGCTTCCTGAGAGGGGCCACCCTCAACGTGGCCGTCGCCCACGGACTGGCGAACGCCCAGAAGGTGATAGACCGCATCCGCGCCGGTGAGGCGGAATACCACTTCGTCGAGGTGATGACCTGCCCCGGCGGCTGCATCGGAGGAGGCGGCCAGCCCCGTCTGACCTCAGACGCCGTGCGGCAGGCCCGCATCCGGGCCATCTACGCCGAGGATGAAAGCCGGGAGCTGCGCAAGTCCCACGAGAACCCCGACATCCAGAGACTGTACCAGGAATTCCTGGGCGAGCCTCTCAGTCACACCGCGCACGAGTTGCTGCACACCACCTACACGGCCAAGGAGAGGGTATAGCGAAAGTGGGGCCGCAGATGCGGCGGCGGACCTGGTCGCCGGCCCAAAAGGCCGCCGAACTTCGTCCCGGTGATATCGTGGAGACACCATGACTGACGAAAAGCCCGCGCTCATACTGATCGTCGACGACGATTACGACTTCCTCGAGATCAACCGTCTGGTACTCGAGCGGGCGGGCTATCGCGTGGTCACCGCGGCCGATCCGGCCCAGGCCCTCCGCAAGATGGCGGCGGAGAAACCCGACCTGGTCATCACCGACCTCATGATGACCAGCCTCGACTCCGGTTTCTCCTTCGCCCGGGCCATCAAAGAAGACCCGGCCTACGCCGGGACCCCGGTCATCTTGGCCACTTCGGTGTCCTCCGCATTGGGCCTGGACTTCCGACCCCGCTCAGACGAGGAACGGGCGCAGATGCACGTGGACGCCTACTTCGACAAGCCGCTCGATCCCGGGCGACTGCTGGCTAAGATCACCGAACTGCTCGCCTCCAGACGGGAGGGCTGATGCCGCCTCCAGAGAACCCCCTGGTCACCATCATCGGCGAGAAATGCCGGATGTGCTACGCCTGCATCCGGGAATGCCCGGCCCGGGCCATTCAGGTGGTCGACGGCCAGGCCAGCGTGGTCCAACAGCGCTGCATCGGCTGCGGCAACTGCCTGCGAGTCTGCAGCCAGAACGCCAAACACGTCCGCGATGACACCGAGAAGGCCTTCGCTCTCATCGATTCGGGGGTGAAGACGGCGGCGGTCGTCGCCCCCAGCTTCCCGGCCGAGTTCGCCGACATCGAACCGGGGCGCCTGGTGGCCATGCTGCGGGCGTTGGGCTTCACCTCCGTCCACGAGCTGTCCTTGGGGGCCGACCTGGTGGCCCGCGCTTACACCGATCTGCTCAAGAAGAACCCGGAGGGCCGCTACATCACCACCCCCTGCCCGGCCGTCCACTCCTACGTGCGCAAGTACCGGCCCGACCTCATCGGGTTCCTGGCTCCCATCGCTCCGCCGATGGTGGCGATGGCGCGGGTGCTGCGGCACGACCTGGGCGATGACATCCACGTGGTCTTCATCGGTCCCTGTATCGCCAAGAAGCGGGCCTCCATCGACACCACCCACACCGAGATCGAGGCGGTGCTCACCTTCGCCGAACTGCGGGAGATGTTCGAAGCCCGGGGGATCACTCCCGAGAGCGTCGACGCCGACGACGATTTCGATCCCCCTTACGGCGGAGTGGGCGCGGTCTTTCCCATCTCGGGGGGATTGCTGCAGACGGCCGGGCTGCAGGCGGACCTGCTTTCCGGCGAGATCATCGTGGCCGAGGGACGGGATGAGTTCCTGGACGCCATCTCCGAGTTCGACGTTTCCCATACCAACGCCCGCCTCCTCGACATCCTCTCCTGCCAGGGCTGCTTCGCCGGGGCCGGAATGACCAGCAAAGAGACGAATATGCAGCGGCGCGCCCGCATTAGCAGCTACGCCAAGAACCGCCTGGCCGGGTTCGACGAGGCCCAGCGCGAAGAGATCGCCTCGGCCTGGGAACGCTACGCCGGCATCGACCTCTCGCGCGAGTTCGAACCCGACCCCCAGATACTGGAGAGCCCCGAGAGGCCTGAGGAGCTGAGGGAGATCCTCGAGCGCATGGGCAAGCACGGCGAAGAGGACTTCCTCAACTGCGGGGCCTGCGGGTATCCCACCTGTCTGGACCATGCCCGCGCCATCTACGCCGGTCTGGCCGACTCGGACATGTGCCTGCCCAACACCATCGAGCAACTGCGCAGCGCCTTCACCGAACTGGAGGAGTCGCACCGCTCCTTGGAAGAGGCCAAGGAGGCCTTGGAGAAATCGGGCAAGCTGGCCAGCATGGGTCAGTTGGCGGCCGGGATCGCCCACGAGGTCAACAACCCGTTGGGCATCCTGCTGCTGCACGCCAATCTGGCCCTGGAGGAGTGCGAGGACGACTCCCAGCAGCGCGAAGACCTGGAGACCATCGTGGACCAGGCCAACCGCTGCAAGCGGATCATATCCGGGCTGCTCAACTTCGCCCGCCAGAGCCGGGTGGTCCGGCAGCCCACCGACCTGGCCGGGTTGGTGCAGAAGGTGCTGCACACCCTGCCGCGGGAGGAGGGGGTCGACATAGAGGTGGTCGACCAGCTCAGCGACCCAGTGGCCGAGATCGACTCCGACCAGATAGTCCAGGTCCTCAGCAACCTGCTGAGCAACAGCCAGCACGCCATGCCGGAGGGGGGCACCGTGGTGGTGACGCTCACCGACAGTCCCGAAGAGGTCGTCATCAAGGTGGCCGACTCCGGCGTGGGCATCCCTGAGGAGAACATGAACAAGCTGTTCGACCCCTTCTTCACCACCAAGCAGGTGGGCATGGGGACCGGGCTGGGACTCGCCGTCACCCATGGGATCGTCAAGATGCACCGAGGCCAGATTACCGTGGAGTCCAATGCCGACCCGGCCGCCGGTCCCACCGGCACCACCTTCACGGTGCGCCTGCCTCGCTACGAGGAACAGGCGGCCTAGGATGGCGGTGCTGGAGGAAGCGGTGAGGCCGCAAGAGCAGGTAGTCAGGGTCGTCATGGTGGACGACGAGGAGACGCTGTGCGTGGCGGTGCGGCGCATCCTCGCCAAGTACCGGGTGCATGTGCCCGACGTCAGCGTCGACGCCTCCTATGACTTCACGTACTTCACGTCCGGTGAGCAGTTCATCGAGGCCGTCGCGGCGGGCAACGAGTTCGACCTGCTGCTCCTCGACCTCAAGCTGCCCGGCATGAACGGCCTGGATGTCCTCACCGAGCTCGGCCGGCAGAACCGGGGGATCCTCAGCATCATGATCACCGCCTATGCCACCTTCGAGACGGCGGTGCAGGCCACCAAGCTGGGCGGATACGACTTCCTGCCCAAGCCCTTCTCCCCCGACGAACTGCGGTACGCTGTGCGCAAGGCCACCGGCCAGTTCATCGTGAGCAAAGAAGCGCGGCGCCTGGCCGAAGAGAAGCGACAGATCCGTTTCAACTTCATCTCCGTGCTCGCCCACGAACTCAAGGCCCCTCTCAATGCCATCGAGGGGTATCTCAAGATCCTGCAGATGGACGAGCCGCCCGAGCGCCGGCAGATGATCGACCGCAGTCTCATCCGCCTGGACGGCATGAGGAAGTTGATCTTCGACCTGCTCGACCTCACCCGCATCGAATCGGGGCAGAAGCAGCGTCACTTCACCACGGTGGACGTCCGGGCCTTGGCCCAGAACACAGTGGAGCTGTTCGCCGCCGAAGCGGACCCCCGCGGCATCGCCATGGAAGTGGAACCGGGCGCCCCCGTGGAGATGACGGCCGACCCCAGCGAGCTGGAGATAGTCCTGAACAACCTCGTCTCCAATGCCGTCAAGTACAACCGGGACGGCGGTTCGGTCAGGGTCGCCGTCGGCCGGACCGCGGACGAGGTCACCATCTCCGTCTCCGACACCGGCATCGGCCTCACTCCGGAGGAGGCGGCCAAGCTCTTCAACGAGTTCGTGCGCATCAAGAACGAAGAGACCATCAAGGTCATCGGCAGCGGCCTCGGCCTGTCCACCGTGCGCAAGCTGGCCCAACTCTACGGAGGCGACGCCGCGGTCAAGAGCACCAAGGGCGAGGGCAGCGTCTTCACCGTCACCCTGCGGGACGCCCGCGCGCTGGAGGCGGGGGGTCACGGGCCCAGCCCGACAGGCCCGCAGGCGGGCGAGCCGGGCAAAGAGGCGGCCGGCGGCCCGTCGCTCTGACGGCGCCGCCGGCCGCACCGGTCGGACTGAGGGCGGGATCCCCCGCGGGCGGTCCCGCTATTCGATGAACTTGCCCCGCGCCCGGTACTTGGTGTGCAGCAATTCGTGGCTGCGGTGACCGCAGGGACCGTCCGTGAGGAACTCGGCGTAGATCCGCTGCACGGCCGGGTTCTCGTACGATTTGCGCACGTCCAGGGTCTTCTCTTCGGCGTAGATGGCCTTGGCCCGCGCCGCCCGGATCTCGGGGCTGGTGGGGATGGGCTGACCGCCGCCGCCCAGACAGCCACCCGGGCAGGCCATGAACTCGATGAAGTGGCACTCGCTGAACTTGCCGCCCGCCTTGATGTCCTCCATCACCTTCTTGGCATTGGCGGTGCCGTGGGCGACGGCCACCTTGAGCGTGGCCCCCTTGAGCCATTCCCAGTCCGGCACCAGGTGCTTGAGGAGGTCGGGCACCGGCCCCACCTCGGGGATGTTGATCTCGGCGTAGCGGACGCCCTCGAAGCCCCGCACCGGGATGATGTCGGCCTGCTCGTAGATGGTCTCCACTTTCCGACCCGTCACCAGTTCGATGACCGTCCGCAGCGCCGACTCCATCACGCCGCCGGTGGCCCCGAAGATGAGGCCGGAGCCGGTGGCGGTGCCGAAGGGATTGTCAAAGTCGGACTTGGGCAGCCCGGGCACGTGGATGCCGGCCTGCAGGAACATCTTGCCCAGCTCGCGCGTGGTGAGCCCGAAGTCCACATCCTTGTATCCGCTCGAGTACATCTCGGGCCGGTTGCACTCGAACTTCTTAGCCGAGCAGGGCATGAGGGCGACGCTCACGATGTCGGCCGGGTCGTAGCCCATCTTCTCGGCGTAGTAGGTCTTGATGAGCGCGCCGAACATCTGCTGCGGGCTCTTGGCTGAGGAGGCGTTGGGGATGTATTCGGGATAGAAGTGCTCCAGATACTTCACCCAGCCCGGCGAACAGCTGGTGAACTGGGGCAGGGCCACGTCTTTTTCACCCTGCACCAGCGCCTTGTAGAGGCGGATGATGAGCTCGGTGCCCTCCTCGATGATGGTGAGGTCGGCGGTGAAGTTGGTGTCGAACACCTTCTCGAAGCCGATGCGGCGCAAGGCCGTGTTCATCTCCCCCGTCACCGACGTGCCCGGCTCCAGGCCGAAGCACTCGCCCATGGCCGCCCGCGGCGACGGCGCGGTCTGGATGATCACGTGCTTGCTGGGGTCGTCGAGCGCGTCCCACACCGTGTAGAGGGCGGGGGTGGCATAGAGGGCGGCGGTGGGACAGCGGTTGATGCACTGCCCACAGTTGATGCACACCACGTTGAGCAGAGGCTTGTCGAGGAAGGTGCTGATGTGCACCTTGTTGGAGCGGTTGACCGCTTCCAGCACGCCCACTTCCTGCAGGTCGATGCAGGTCCGCACGCAGCGGCGGCAGCGGATGCACTTGTTCATGTCGCGGACGACCGAGTAGCTGGAGGTGTCCACCGGCACCGGGATCTCGGGGTGGCCGAAGCGGAAGCGGTCGACCCCGTACTCCTCGGCCAGCGACTGCAACTCACATATGCCGTTGCGAATGCAGGAATAGCAGTCGCCGCAGTGCTCAGACAGCAGCAGGTCGAGCACGTGCCGGCGGGCTATGCGCACCGCTTTGGAATAGCTGTTGATGCGGATGGGCGAGGTGATTGGGTAGGAGCAGGCCGCCTGGAGGGTCCGCTGACCTTCCACCTCCACCACACAGATGCGGCAGATGCCCGCCATCTCCAGATCGGGGTGATGGCACAAGGTGGGGATGCGGATGCCCAGGCCCTTGGCGGCTTCCAGGATGGTGGTCCCGAAGGGGACCTTGGTCTCGATGCCGTCGATGGTAATGGTGACCGTGGCGCCGATGGCGTCGGGTGACTCCGGTTCGGCCACCGGTTCGAACAACTGGCTGAGAGGGGCGCGCCGCCTGGCCGCGTATGTCTTCTCTCCCTTGGGAGGGAAATCGGTCTCGATCATGTCACTCATGGATGCGCTTCCTTGTCACGAGGGGGAGAGGGCTCACTGGCGCAACTTGCGGGCATGTCCCATGATCTCGTCGCCGAAGCTCTCGATGATGGAGCAAAAGGCGACCGAGCTGCTTTGCCCCAGACCGCACTTGGAAGCCACCTGCATGGTGTTGCAGAGGGCCCGCAGGTCGCCCAGGTACTCGGAGGTGCAGGTGCCTTCCATCAGCATCTCCACCCCCTCGAGCAGCTTGCCGTTGCCGAGCCGGCAGGGTGTGCACTGCCCGCACGACTCGTCCACGAAGAACTCGAGCAGGTTGTGAGCCACTTCCAGCATGTCGCGACCCGGACCGATGACGATGATGGAGCCGCCGGTGGGCACGTCTTCAAAGGAGATGCGCCGGGAGAAGGCCGACCGGGGCACGCAGCGGCCCGAAGCCCCTCCCACCTGCACCGCCTTGGCGTTCTCGCCCCCGACCTCCTCCAGCAGTTCCGCGATGCTGATGCCGAAGGGGAATTCGTACACCCCGGGGCGGGCGCAGTCCCCGGACACGCTGAACAGCTTGCGGCCGGTGGAGCTGGCCGTCCCCGAGCTCCTGAACCACTCCGCCCCGCGGGCGAGGATGCAGGACACCCAGGCCAGGGTCTCCACGTTGTTGATCACCGAAGGACGGTGCAGGAATCCCGACACCACCGGGAAGGGCGGCCGGTTGCGCGGCTCACCCCGGAACCCCTCCAGCGATTCGATCAGGGCCGTCTCCTCGCCGCACACGTAGGCGCCGGCCCCGAGACCGACGACGATGTCGAAGTCGAAGCCTTCAACCCCGCCGACGGCCGCGCCCAGCAGACCTGCCTTGCGGCGGGCCTCGATGACTTCCTCCAGATGGTGCTTGAGGTAGGCGTACTCCGCCCGCAGATAGATGAGCCCGAGGGAGGCGCCGATGGCCCGAGCTCCGATGGTCATGCCTTCGATGACCAGGTCAGGATACTCGGTGAGGATGACCCGGTCCTTGAAGGTGCCCGGTTCGCCCTCGTCTGCGTTGCAGATGATGTACTTGGGTTCCCGCTTCTCGGCGGCGGCGAAGTTCCACTTCATGCCGGTGGGGAAACCGGCACCGCCCCGGCCCTTGAGCTTGGAGTCGCTGACCAGGTCGATGATGTCACCCCGGGACATGGTCAGCGCCTTCGTCAGCCCCTCCCCGGCGGGGATGGCGGCGAAGGTCAGTCCGTGCATGCGGGTCTCGATGATGGTCTGCGCTGTCATCTCACACCCTCCGGCACTCGCTGCACGCCCTGTTCTTCGATCTTGGTGCGGTACTCATCGACGATGGCCCGCACCCGGGTGGGGGTCAGATGGGTGTAGACCTGATCGTTCACCAGCATGGCCGGTCCCTGGTCGCACATGCCCAAGCAGTTGGTCCAGTCCAGAGTGAAGGCGCCGTCTGGAGAGGTCTCGCCGAACTCCAGGCCCAGGTCCTCCCGCAACTGGCGGGCTACCAGGTCCTTACCCGCGAAATCGCAGGAGAGCGTCCGGCACAGGCGGAACACGTAGCGGCCTTCGAACTCCGGCTTGAGGAAGGCATAGAACGTAGCCACCCCGTAGACTTCCACCGGATGGATGTCGAGGACGTCGGCGATGAGCTGCATGGCGTAGCTGTCGATGCCGCCGTACTTGGCCTTGACTTCTTGCAGGATGGGGATGAGCGAGCTGCGGTTGAAGTTGGTGAGCTCGGCGATGGCGGTGACGTCGTCCCGCATCCGGTCGCGTTCGGTGATGAGGGCCATCACTCGCCTCCCCGGGCCTCGAGCAACTGTCTCACGATGCGCAGCAGGTCGGCGGGGGCGGCAGGCTTCTCCAGGAACTCGTCCACCGGCACGATCTCTTCGTCTTTGCCGATCTGCACGTTCATGGCTTGGTTCACGCTGGTGAGCATGAGGATGGGCAGGTCGTGCCCTCTGCGCCTCAGTTCGCGCGCCACCCGCAGCCCGTCGTCCGGCTCCTCCATCATCACGTCGAGCACGAGGAGGTCGGGCTTCAACTCATCCACTGCGGCCAGACCGCCGGCGGCGTTCGCGGCGCTCGCCACCTCATAGCCTTCCCGCTCCAGGACCAGGCGGCACGCCGCCACCATGTCCGGATCGTCGTCGACAACAAGGATCTTCGACATGCGCTCCCCCCTCGAACTGATGGAAGTATTCATTCGACCGGTCTGCACTCAAGAGCGTGCGCGGACCACGGCCCGTGAACCGGCTTCAGTCTAGCACGGACCGACCACAATCATGAAATAGTTTATCACTCAGTGTATATGAGATATCATTCTATGTACGAGCGGTATCAGCAGATGCGCGGCAGCGTCTCTCCCGGAGGCATGTCGATGATCCTCTCCCCGCCGATCCGGGTGACCAGAAGAGCGGTGCCCGGCGCCTCGGCGATGACCTCGCCGATGACCGCGGCCTCCCGGCCCAGAGGATGCCCCCGGAGCGCCGCCAGCACCGCGGCCGCAGCCGCCTGCGGACACACCAGCATCATCTTGCCTTCGTTCGCCACCGCGATCGGCTCGAAGCCGAGCAGGTCGCAGGCCCCCCGCACCGCCGGTCGCACCGGCAGCGCGGTCTCCCAGACGCGCAGCCCCAGTCCGCTGCTCTCGGCGAAATCGCACAGGGCCGCGGCAAGGCCTCCCCGGGTGAGGTCACGCATGGCGTGAACGGCCGCCCCGGTGGAGAGGACGGTGCGGACCAGATCCCACAGGGGCGCGCAGTCGCTCTCCAGCTCGGGCGCGAAGGAGATGCCCGAGCGGCGGGCCATCACCGCCATGCCGTGGTCGCCCAGGAAACCGTTGACGATGACGGCGTCCCCCGGCTCGATCAGACCCGGCCCCAGTGGAGACGGCGCCGCCACCCGCCCAATGCCGGCGGTGTTGATGTAGAGACCATCGCAGCGGCCCTTCTCCACCACCTTGGTGTCGCCGGTGACCACCTGGATGCCGGCGGCGCGGGCGGTCTCTCCGATCGACCTGATCACCCGCTCCAGGTCGGCCACGGGCAGCCCCTCCTCCAACACCAGGCCCAGGCTCATCCAGAGCGGCTCGGCGCCCTTGACGGCCAGGTCGTTCACCGTCCCGCACACGGAGAGCTTCCCGATGTCGCCCCCGGGGAAGAAGAGGGGGGTGACCACATAGCTGTCGGTGGTGAAGGCCAGTTCGACCGTTGCCGTCGAACCACCGGGCTCTCCTGCCTGCACACACAGCAGCGCGGCGTCGTCCAGGGGGTGGAGGAGGGGGTTGTCCAGCACTGGTAGGATGACCGCCTCGATCAGTTCCTTGGTCAGGAGCCCGCCGCCTCCGTGCCCCAGGAGCACCCGCTCCGACCGCATCCGCGGGACCGTCATCGTCCCCTCCTCCCGTATCGCCAAAAGGCCGCGCAGGCCCCTTCGCTGGACACCATACAGGGCCCCTGCGGGGTGACCGGGGTACAGGTCCGGTCGAAGAGGGCGCAGTCGGGCGGGGCCAGCACCCCCCTCAGAACGTCCCCGCAGCGGCAGCCGGCCGGCGGGCGGCCTGCGCTCAGGTCGACCCCGAAGCGTACGGCCGCGTCGTAGGCACGGTAGGGGTCGCGCAGACGCAGACCGCTCTCCGGGATCACTCCCAGCCCCCTCCATTCGGCGTCGCACGCCTCGAACACCTCGGCCATGACCTGCTGAGCGAGGGAGTTGCCCTCGTTCGTCACCGCCCGGGCGTACTCTATCTCCACCTCACTACGGCCTTCCGCGATCTGCCGCAGGAGCATGGCCACCCCCGCCAGCAGGTCGACGTCCTCGAAACCTGTGACCACGCAGGGGATACCATACTCCTCGGCCAAGAACGAGAAGGCCGCGGCCCCCGTCACCACGCTCACATGGCCGGGGCAGAGGAAGCCGTCGATGGCCACATCGTCCGCGGCGGCCAGGGCCCGCATGGGTGCGGGCATCGTCTTGAGGGCGCACAGGATGCTGAAGTTGTCCAGCCCCTCGTCGCGAGCGGTCCGGACCGCCAGGGCGATGCCGGGAACGGTGGTCTCGAAACCCACGGCCAGGAACACCACCCACCGGTCCGGCCGCTCGCGGGCCAGAGCCAGGGCGTCGGTGGGCGAATAGACCACCTCCACCGCCGCCCCCGCTGCCCGCTCCTGCTCCAGCGACGAACGGGAGCCGGGCACCCGGACCAGGTCCCCGAAGGTGGTGAGGGTGAGGCCCGGCCGCCGGCTCAACGATACGGCCCCATCGATATAGCCGTCCGGCGTCACGCACACCGGGCATCCGGGCCCGGAGATCAGATGCACCGACGGGGGGAGCAGCGCCCGCAGCCCGCTGCGGAAGGCGACCATGGTGTGGGTGCCGCACACCTCCATGAGGCGCACCGGGCGGCCGATGCGGCGGGCGTGCTCTTCGATGCCGGCAAGGGCGGCGCCGCCGGGCGGGTTGTGGTCGAGCGGGCTCAACCGGCTCCTCCGCTCCAGGTGCCGTCCAGCATCGCCCGCCATTCGTTCACGTCCTCTTCGCTCCATCGCTCGAGGGCGAACCCGGCATGCACCAGGACGTAGTCGCCCACGCTCACGCCGTCCACCAGCCCCAGATGGACCTCGCGCACGGCCCCGTCCACCGAGACTTGGGCCAGGTCGCCCGTCACCTCCAGCACCCGGGCCGGGATGGCTAGGCACATGGCCGCTCCCCCCCTTCCCAGCGCGCAAGCGCGACCACCGCCTGCCCCAAGGAGAGCCCGCCGTCGTTGGCGGGCACCACCGAGTTCGCATGGACCCGCAGGCCCCTGCTCCGAAGCTCTGCGCCCAGCCGGCTGAGGACGAGCCGGTTCTGGAAGACCCCACCTGACAACACGATGTCGGATACCCCCCGTTCTTGAGCCAGCCGGCCGGCCACCTGGGCGCAGGCGGCGACGACCGCGTTATGGAACCTCGCCGACACTATCCCCGCGCCGACCCCGCGCCGAACATCCTCCACCAGCTCCCGCAGGGTGGGGCCGAAGTCCAGAACCGCCGGCCCCTCCCCGTAGTGGCAGGTGAAGGAGTAGGCCTCCGTCACCGCGGGGTCGGCGGCCGCCTCCAGTCTGATGGCCCCTTGAGCTTCGTAGCCGGCCACCTCGCACAGGCCAAGCAGGGCGGCGGCCGCGTCGAAGAGGCGGCCGGCGCTGGAACTGAGAGGGCAGTTGAGCCCCGATTCGAGCAACTTCTCGACCGCCCGCCGCCGGCCGTCCTCGAGCCAACTGGGTTCGAGGCCGGTCCGTCCGCGACCGGCGCCCAGCCCCTCCAGGTCGATGTCCTCGGCCGCGCACGCGCTCACCGCCATCCGCCACGGTTGCTCGATGGCCCGTTCTCCGCCGGGCAGCGCGTACTGTTTGAAGTAGGCCAGGCGCTCGAAGCCACGGCGGTCGGCCAGGAGGAACTCGCCTCCCCACACCGAGGTATCGTCGCCGTAGCCGGTGCCGTCCAGGGCTATCCCCAGCACCGGCCCTTGCAGACCCTCCTCCCCCATCACCCCGGCGATGTGGGCATGGTGATGCTGAACGCCCAGGGAGGGGATGCCGTCCAGCCGCGAGGTGTAGCGAGTAGAAAGATATCCGGGATGGAGGTCGTGGGCGACCAGGGCCGGCGTTACCCGGAAGAGCTCGAGCCAGCGGTCGATCTCCTCCTCGTAGAAGGTGTAGGTGGCGTGGTCGGCCAGGTCGCCGATGTGCTGGGACAGATAGGCGTTGCCACGCACGACCAGGCAGAACGTGTTCTTGATGTCGCTGCCGGTCGCCAGCACCACTGGGGAGTCGGCGGCTATGCGGAGCGGCGCCGGCACGAATCCCCGGCCCCGCCGCAGAAAGCGGCGGCGGCCGTCGACCACCGCCAGCACCGAGTCATCGCAACGGTGCTGTATCGGCCGGTCATGGGCCAAGACGGCGTCGGCGATGCCCTGGTCCACCAACGCGAGCGCCTGCGCCTCGTCCTGGGCGATCGGCTCTTCCAGGCGGTTGCCGCTGGTCATCACCAAGGCCTCGAATCGCTCGAGCAGAAGGTGGTGCAGCGGGGTGTAGGGGAGAAAGACGCCGGTGTCGCCGGTGTCGGGGGAGACGGCGGGGCTGAGCACTCCTGCCAGGACCACGATCGGCCGGGCCGGAGAGAGCAGCTCCGCCTCCTCGTCCGCGCCGGGCGTGAAGTAGCGATGGACGGTCTCCAGATCACGCACCATGACGGCGAGGGTCTTGTGAGGCCGTTGCTTGCGCAGGCGCAGACGGGCGACCGCGTCGGCGGCGAAGGCGTCGCAGGCGAGGTGGTATCCCCCCAGGCCCTTGACCGCCACGATCGCCCCCGCCTGGAGCAGTGCCTGCGCCGCCCGCAGGGCGGCCTCGCCCTGCGGCGGCGGATCCTCGTCGGTCCCCAGCAGGCGCAGACGAGGACCACACTCGGGACAGGCGTTGGGCTCGGCGTGAAAACGCCGGTCGGCCGGGTCCTGGTACTCGCGGGCGCAGGCCGGGCAGAGCCGGAACCTCTCCATGGAGGTGTTCGCCCGGTCGTAGGGCAGGGTGCGGATGATGGTGAAGCGGGGACCGCAGTCGACGCAGTTGGTGAAGGGGTACCGGTAACGCCGGTCTTGGGGATCGCTCAGTTCCCGCCGACAGGCGTCGCAGGTGGCAAGGTCGGGCGGAAGCTGTACCAGCACGGCCCCCTCGTTCTGGGAGGTCACCACCGTGAAGCTCTCGTATCCGAGCACCGGCAGTTCCTCGGTGGCCACGCCCGCCACCACCGCCTGCGGGGGGAAGCTGCGGTCGAGTGTCGCGAAGAACTCGGTCAGGTCCGCGCGCCGGCCCTCCACCTCCAAAGTCACCCCTCCCGGGTCGTTGCGCACGAAGCCGGTGAGGCGGTGGGCCACGGCGTGACGGTACACGGCAGGGCGAAACCCCACTCCCTGCACCCTTCCCTCGATGGTCGCGCGTATCCGCGCCGCCCCGCTGTCGGCGCCGTCCTTCACCGGGCGATGCCGGCCCCCTGGCGCGTCTGTTCGATCGCCCGGGCCACCCAGTCGGCGAAGTCCTTCACGCCCTGCCCGGTGCGACAGGACACCTGAAGGAGGGGCGCCTCGGCATTCAGGCCGCGGAAATCGCGCAGAAAGACCTCCATGTCGAAGTCGGTGTGCTCGAGCAGGTCGGTCTTGTTGAGCACCAGCGCCGACAGCTCGTGGAACAGCAGGGGGTACTTGGCCGGCTTGTCGTGCCCCTCAGCCACACTGAGGATGCCCACCTTGGCCGCCTCCCCCAGGTCGAACTCAGCGGGGCAAGCGATGTTGCCCACGTTCTCGATGAAGACCAGGTCGAGCTCGTCCAGGGGAAGCTCGGCCAGACCGCGCGCTACCAAAGAGGCCTCCAGATGGCAGCCCCCGTTGGTGAGCAGCTGGATCACCGGCACTCCCAGCGCCCCGATGCGCTCGGCGTCGCGGGTGGTGGCGATGTCGCCCTCGAGCACGGCCAGCTTGTAGCGCCGGCTCAACACGGGGATGACCTGCTCGAGCAGCGAGGTCTTGCCCGCCCCGGGGGCGCTGATGAGGTTGAGGGCGGTCACCCCCGCCCCGGCCAGCCGCTGCCGGTTCTGGGAGGCGGCCTCGTCGTTCGCTTCCAGGATGTTCTGCAGGACCCGTATCTCCATGTTCGCGCAGTCCTCTCTCGATCGGTCGCTTCAATCCTCCAGCTCGACACTCACCAGGTCGAGCTCCTGTCCTTGCACCAGCTCGCCCCCCACGGCCGCGCAGGCCGGGCACACGATAAGAGGCGCCTCCACCGGGAACTCTTCTCCGCAGCGGCGGCAGCGCCCCCGGGCCTGCACGTTCTCCACCTCCAGCCGGGAGCCTTCCAGCGGGGTCCCCCGAGTGAGGGTCTGGTAGTAGAAGTCGAGACTCTCCTGCACCACCAGGCGCCAGCTCCCGATGCGCACCCCTACCGCCACCACGGCCCGGCCGTCATGGGCCGCCCGCACCGCCTCCACCTGTTCGATGAGGGCCTGGGCTATGCTCAGCTCGTGCATCGTCGGCCGCCGCTCGCTGACGAGGACGCGGTACGATAGCCGCCATGAAGATTGAGCGGACCATCGTGTTGGGCATGGGCAACCCCATCCTGTGCGACGACGCCGTGGGCATCAGACTCGCGCGGGACTTCCAGGCCCGGGCGGGAGACCGCCCGCACGTCGACTACGTGGTGGATTGCTCGGTGGGCGGCCTCAACCTGCTCGACCTGGTGGCCGGCTACGACCGGCTGATCGTCTTCGACTCCATCCGAGGCGGAGGCGGACCCCCCGGCGCCTGGTACGAGATGACCGGTGAGTCCTTCCGCGAGACCATGAACCTGACGAACGTGCACGACGCCAACTTTACCACGGCCCTGGAGCTGGGCAGGCTGATGGGCACTCACCTGCCCCGCCCCGAGCACGTGCACATCTTCGCCGTGGAGATCGCCGACAACATCACCTTTTCCGAACGCATGACCCCCGAGCTGGAGGCCGCCTACGGCGCGTTCTCCCAGGAGATCGTGGGTCGGGCTCTCTCCTTGCTCGCCACTGCGGCTAGTCGCTCGCCGGCGTAGCGGCCATCCAGTTGTCTCCCAACTCGACCTCGCCCCCGCCCGCGCTGGGAATGACCGGACCGGTCTCGCACCCCACCGGCGAGTAGTAGACCATCCCGCAGTTCTTGCACCGGTACTGCTCGGTCTCGTTGACGACCGCGAAGGGCCGGTTGGGGGTGGAGCACTCCGGGCAGGCCATCGCCCGCATCTCGCTCTTCTCGCCGGTGGCGGGGACCGTGGCCATACGCGCCGGGGCCAGGTACTGCTTGGAGAAGGGCTGGTCCACCAACCGGGAGCGCAGTTTCTCCAGGCGGCTGGCGGTTACGGCGGCGATCATCCTGACCGCCCGGTAGCCGATGTGGTTGTTGGTGTCGAACAGCTTCTTGAGCCTGTCGCCGTCGAGGACGATGACGTCGCAGTCTTCCAGGGCCCAGATGGCGGCCTTGAAGGTCTGGTCGTCGAGGACCGCCGACCACCCGAACACGTCCCCCGGACCCAACTCGTCGATCAGCACCTCGTGGCCGTCGCGGCTGCTCATGCGCACGGCCACCTTGCCCGCCCGCAGCAGGTAGAGGGCCCCGGCCGCCGTCCCCTCGGCGATTATCCTGGTGCCCGCTCCCCGCTTCTCCACCGTGGCCAGCTTGGCCACTTCTTCCAGTTCCCGGTCATTGAGGTCTGCGAACAGGCCGCAGCATCTCAGATCGTCGATATCCACCATCTTCGCGCCCTCCGCTCTGATCCGGCCCGGCGGGATGATCGGCCGCCGGGCCTTCGCCCCGTTCTCAGCAGTTCCGCTTGATCGTCTTGATCAGTTCTCCGTTCTTGTAGAGCACCGCTTCCAGAGGCATCTTGCCCAGACTGTGGGTGGCGCAGCTGTAGCAGGGGTCGAAGGCGCGGAAGGCCATTTCCACCATGTTGAGCAGGCCCTGGTCCGGCTCCACCCCGGGCTTGATGAGCGTCTGGGCCACCTTCTTGGTCACCATCTGGATGGGCGCGTTGTTGTTGGTCGTCCCCACGATCAGGTTGGCGCTGGTACATATACCCCGTTCATCGCAGGTGTAGTGATGCGTGAGGGTACCCCGCATGGCCTCCACGATGCCGAAGCCCTCGCCGGTGATGTTCCGCGGTATCACCCGCACCTGCTCGCTGGTGATCTCGGGGTCGTCGCAGTAAGCCTGCAGGGTCTCAGCGTTCTGGACCATTTCCACCAGCCGGGCCCAGTGCTGGGCCAAGAGGGCCTTGCAGGGATGGCCGCCCAGGGTCGAGTACATCTCCTCGAAGGCCTCCTGGGCCTTGGGCGTCGCCATGCGGTCGGCCACGTTGAGACGCGACAGTGGAGTGGCGCAGTAGATGCTGGAGTCGATGCCCTCCACGAACCCCTTCCAGCCCCGTTTTTTGAGATAGGGGAACTTCAGATACGACCACGGCTCAACGTGCTCGGCTACGTACTCGGCGTAGTCCTTGGGTTCGTACTTGCAGATCTCGTTGCCCTCGTAGTCGACCACCCGGACTTGGCCGTCGTAGAAGTTGGGGGCGTTGTTCGCGTCCACCAGGCCCATGTTGTGCACGTCGAGGGTGTAGGGGCCGTTGACGATGATGTCGACGTAGGTGGGATTGGCCAGGACCACGTCTTTGAAGAGCTGCAGGCTGAACTGGGTGAAGTCGTACAGTTCCGCCACCCATCCCTTGATCTGTTCCAGCTCCTCCGGCTTGAGCGGCTTGGCCACGCCGCCGGGCAGGCACCAGATGTCCTGGGTGTTCCGCCCCCCGATGACGCGCTGGATCTCTTGGGCCAGGCCTCGGCAGCGGATGACCTTCCCCCCGATCTCCAGACCGACCTTGGCCACCACGCCCAGGATGTTGCGGATGGCCGGGTCGGCGTCAGGACCCAAGACGAAGTCCGGCGCCGCCAGAGCGTAGAAGTGGGCGGTGTGGCTGTGGATGTAGTGGGCGTTGTAGTACATGTCGCGCAGCTTGTGCGCGACCTGGGCCACCTCGTTGCCGAAGCAGCCGTCGACGGCCTTGGCGCTGGCCATGTGGTGGCTGGCCGGGCACACCCCGCAGATGCGGGTGACGATCCGGGGCAGCTCCTCGATGGGGCGGCCCACCACGAACCGCTCGAAGCCCCGCAACTCCGGTATCTGGAAGTAGCAGTCTTCGACCGCTCCCGCATCGTCCAAGAAGATGGAGATCTTCCCGTGGCCTTCGAGCCGGGTGATGGGATCGATGACGATGGTGCTTGTCATTGGCGATAGCTCCTTTGCAGAAGCGAGGCGGCGACGCCGTAACGGTAGGCGAAGCTGGTGAAGTCCGGCAGTCCCTCCAGGATCGCCTGGATCTCCTCGGGGTCTTTGCTGTCGATGATGGAGGCCACCGCGCTCGCCAGCTTGGCCCCTTGGTCGACCACGCCGGGTGCCGGTCCGTAGCAGCCTCGACAAGGGATGCCGCTGGTGGGACAACGTACTCCGCAGCCCGAGCGCGTGGCCACTCCGCAGCAGAGGATCCCCTGCTCGAGCAGGCAGGTGTCGGGGTCGGCCATGATCTCCCAGGGCCGGTAGAACTTCTTGATCTTCTTCTCGTTCTTGGTGCGCGGGCAGTCCTCACACAGGGCATGGTCGAAGGCCCCCACCACCGAGCCCTTCGCCGGCAGCTCACCCTTGACCACTGCCAACAAGGCCCCCTTCACCTGGTCGGGCTGGGGCGGACACCCGGGGATGTAGTAGTCGACGTCCACGACCTGGTCGAGCTTGTAGACCCGCCGGTAGAAGCGAGGCAGCTCGAGGTGCTTGCCGTTGAGGCCGGTCTCGGGCTGCGGCACCACCCCGTTGCCCCACTCGATGGAGGGGTTACGAAGGTAGGCGGTCTCGAAGATCTTCTCCCGGGAGGTGAGGTTCGCCAACCCGGGGATGCCGCCCATGTAGGCGCAGGAGCCGAAGGCGATCAGCAGCTTGCTCTTCTGCCGCAGCAGCCGGGCGATGTGCTCGTTCTCGGAGTTGCGGACCCCGCCGTTGAAGATGGCCAGGTCGAGCTCCCCGTCCTCCATGGCTTCGATGTCTTTGTACTTGCCGTCCGCGGCGATGGGCCACATCCGGATGTCGGCCACGGCCGCCACGTCGAGGATGAACTCGTTGGTGTCGAGCACGGCGACATCGCAGCCTCCGCAGGCCGCACCCCAATACAACGCGATCTGAAGTTTCTTATCTGCCATGGCTCACCTCTCCGCCATGTCTTGGGCCTACGCCTGCCGGATGGGACTGGGGCCCACCTCGCGCACCCGTTGGGTCATGTCGTTCACCAGGTCGGCGAACCGCTGTCCTTCGCTCGCGCTCACCCACTCCAGGCGGACGCGGGCCGGCTCGATGCCGTAGTCGGCCAACATCTTCTTGAGCAGCGGGTAACGGCGCATCATCTTGTAGTTGCCCTCCGAGTAGTGGCAGTCCCCCGGATGGCACCCGCAGATGAGCACCCCGTCGGCGCCGTCCCGCAGTGCCTTGAGCACGAAGGTGGGGTCGATGCGGGCCGTGCACATCACCCGGATGATGCGCACGTTGGGCGAGTAATGGATGCGACTGGTCCCGGCCAGGTCGGCCCCGGTGTACGAGCACCAGTTGCACAGGAACCCCACGATCCTGGGTTCGTAGCTCATGCCAGCACCCCCTCGATCTGCGCGAAGATCTGGCTGTCGGTGAAGTGGCGGGCTTTGATGGCGCCCGATGGACAGGCGGCCACGCAGGCGCCGCAGGCCTTGCACACGGCACTGATGACCGTGCTCCGCTTCTTGTCGGGGTCATAGGTGATGGCCGAATAGGGGCAGAGGTCGTTGCAGACGCGGCAGCCCGAGCACTTGTCCTCGTCGACCTCGGCGAACACGGCGTCGATGTCGATGTAGCCCCGGATAGTGCGGGCCAGGATACGACCAGCCGCCGCCCGGGCCTGAGCCACCGTGTCGGGGATGTCCTTGGGGGCCGCGCAGGCCCCGGCGATGTAGATGCCGTCGGTGGTGGTGGCCACCGGATCCAGCTTGGGATGGCTCTCGATGAACCAGCCGTCCTTGTCCCGGCTGATGTTGACCAGCCGGGCCACCGCCTCGGAGTCCTCGCGGGCTTCCATGCCCACCATCAGTATCACCAGGTCGGCCGGGATCTCGATCACTTCGCCCGAGAGCTTCTCGTTGACCTCGATGAGCATCTCGCAGTCGTCGTTCGGTCCGGCCTTGCGGATGACGGGGTGGTCGTTCTTGCCGTACATCAGGAAGAGGGTCTTGGCCTCGGACCCCCGCTTGTAGAAGTCCTCATGGCCCTTGCCGAAGGCGTGCATGTCGATGTAGACGTCGCTCACGTAGCAGGTGGGTATGGCCGACTTGACCTCCTGCGCGTACTTGAGGGCTGTCATGCAGCAGACCCGGGAGCAGTAGGTGTGGAACTCCTTGCTCCGGCTGCCCACGCAGTGGATGATCGCCACGTACTGAGGGATCTTGCCTTCCTTGGTCTGGACCCGGCCGGCCCGCAGCATCTTCTCGAACTCGAAGGAGGTGATCACGTTGGGCAGCTTGCCGTAGCCGTAGTGGGTGACCCGGGAGGCGTCGAACTCCTTGTATCCGGTGGCGACGATCACGTTGCCCACCCGGAACTGGCTGACGGACGCCTCGTCTCCCCAGATGGTCTCCACTGTCGCCGTGAAGTTGCCCACGAACCCCTCGAGCGCGCTCACCTGCGAGCGCAGGATGACATCGATGCGCTTGTGCTCCTCCACCCTGGTCACGAGCGAAGTGATGAGGTCACGGGCGGAATCCAGGTAGGGGGCGGTCAGGTCGACCCGGGCCACGTTGCCGCCCAGAGTGCCCTGCCGCTCCACCAGGTAGACCCGGCTCCCCCCGTCGGCCAACTCAAGGGCGGCGGTCATGCCGCAGACGCCGCCCCCGATCACGAGGACGTCGGGGCACATCTCCACCGACATCCGCTCCAGGGGCTCGTGGTTGGCCACCCGGCGCATGGCCCCGAGGGTCAAAGCGCGGGCCTTGTCGGTGGCCACTTGGGGATCGTCGTGCACCCAACTGCACTGCTCCCGTATGTTGGCCATCTCCACGAAGTAGGGGTTGACCCCCGCGCTCTGCAACGCTTTGCGAAAGGTGGGTTCGTGCATGCGCGGGCTGCACGCGGCCACCACTACCCGCTCCAAACCCTGTTCCTTGATGTCGGCCACGATCATCTCCTGGCCGGGGTTGGAGCACATGTACTTGTACGTCTTGGCCACCACCACCCCGGGCTGCTGCGAGGCCGTGCGGACCACGTCCTCACAGTCCACCACCTTGGCGATGTTGGTGCCGCATTGGCAGACGTATACGCCGATCTTCGGTTCTTCCATGTCGTCACCCGCCCACACGTTGAGTAACCATCACCGGCTGGCCGGCGGGCTCCCCGGCCTGTTCCTTCGCTTCGGCCCGGATCAGGGAGAAGTACATGGCCAGAGGCCGGTAGGCCAGGTGGGCCCACTTGCTGAAGGGGACCTCCAAGGCGAGCATGGGAACGACCCCCATCAGGTGGATGATGTAGACCACGTTGGCCGCCGCATCCAGACCGGAACGATGGAGGATATGCTGCAGGATGCCGGTGAAGGCGACGATGATCAGGAGCACGAGGAAGATCCAGTCCGTCTCGTGCGAATGGGCGTAGAGGGGCTCCGACTTCCTCAACCGGCCCTGCAGGGCGAAGATGGTGGTCCCCAGCAGGCCGACGGTGGCGATGTAGCCGAACACGTGCACCCGCCAGTCGATCTCCGGGCCGGACCACATGGCCCCCAAGAAGAACATGATAAGGATGAGCATGGTCACGTAGCTCAACATCAGCGCCAAGTGGATCAACCACGGTCGCTTGCGCTCGCACTTGGCGTACCGCTTCTGGGTCAGGAAGTGCAGCGGGAGAGCGTAGAGCTTCTTGAGATATAGCCAGAAGGAGGCGTGGAGATCCTTGTCGCGCCCCATGGTGAACCACCACATCCGCGCGCAGTTGGTCAGCAGCAGCGCGAGCAGCACTCCCGCCAAAACCCAGTCGAAGATATGGATGCTCTCCGCCGGCAGGAAGGCGTCCGAGCCTCCGTAGCTGTTGATATCGCCGCCGCGGAGCACCGCCCACAACACGAAGCCGATGCCCGTGAGGATGGCCGCGCCGATGACGGCCAGCAACTCCACCTTGCCCGAGCGGTAGAAAGCGCG
Source organism: uncultured Gaiellales bacterium (assembly GCA_964399135.1). Classification (GTDB taxonomy): domain Bacteria; phylum Actinomycetota; class Thermoleophilia; order RBG-16-64-13; family RBG-16-64-13; genus CAYNPL01. The sequence goes on along the minus strand of CAYNPL010000019.1, from coordinate 17,055 downwards.
GGAGATGCCGCTGAAGTCGTACTTGCTGGTGAGCCAACGCCGCAAGGCCATCATGGTCTCGCCCGGCTCGGCTCCGCGCGGGCACTCTTCCGAGCACTCGCCGCAGTAGTAGCAGAGCCAGGGCTCCAGGCTGCCCTTGAGCTTGTCCTCCAGCCCCATCTGCAGGTTGCGCATGGGGCGGCGGGGGAAGATGTACGGTTCTTTGGAGAAGGGGCAGACCGCCGAGCAGTTGCCGCAGTGGTAGCAGTTCTGCACGTCCTCGGCCCCGTAGACCTCCAGTTCGTCGATGAGTTTGGGGTTGACTCGTATCGCCATTCCTGGCCTCCTCAAACCCGGGCGAGGCTGCGGGCCCGCGCCTCGATGTCACTGAGGGATAGGTCGGCCCGGCTGTCGAGGCCCCGCCCGGTGTTGACGCTCTTCAGCACACCGGCCGCGACCGCCGAGGCTTGGGCGACGGTGTCGGGGATGTCTTTGGGAGCCTGGCACGCTCCCGCCACGAAGACCCCGCCCCGCTCGGTGTCGGTGGGATCGGAGTTGTAGTCGAGCTCGCTGAACCAGCCATCGGCGTCGCGCCCGATCCCCAACATCTGGGCGAGGCGGTCGCTGCCGTGGGCCGGTATCAGCCCAACGGCGAGGATCACCAGGTCCACCGGCATGTCGATCATGCGGTCGCTCACGATGTCCTCGCCCTTGAGCACCATCTGCCCGTCCACCTCGGTGATGCGGGCGGTGCGACCCCGCACCACGAAGGTGCCCTCGGCCGCGATGCGCTCGGCGAACTCCTCGTAACCTTTACCGAACGCCCGCATGTCGATGTAGAACTCGAAGCACGTGGCGTCGGGGAGTTTCTCTTTGACCAAGTGGGCGAACTTGAGGGAGTACATGCAGCAGACCCGGGAGCAGTAGGGGTTGTGCTGGGCGTCCCGGGAACCGACACAGTGGATGATGGCCACCCTTTGCGGTGGCGCTCCCTCGGGGTCGAGGACCCATTCGTCCACTTTCTTGCGTTTGTTGTGCTTGAGGGTCTTGGTCACGATCTTGCCGCCGGTGGGGCCGGAGGCGTTGGTCATCCGCTCGAACTCGAGCGCGGTCATGACGTTGGGGAGCACCCCGTAGCCGTAGCGCTCGATCTTGGTGGCTTCGTACACGTCGTAGCCGGTGGCCATGACGATGTTGCCCACTTCGAACTCGACGATCTCGTCCTGCTGAGAGAGGTCGATGCACTGCTTGGGGCACTTCTTGGCGCAGACCCCGCACTTCTCGCCGCCGCTCTCGAAGTAGAGGCAGGAGGCTTCATCGAGGACGTAGGCGTTGGGCACCGCCTGCGGGAAGGGGATGTAGATGGCCTTGCGGTTGGCTATGCCGGAATCGAACTCGCTGGAGGCCGACCGCGGACAGGACTCGGTGCAGGCGTTGCAGGCCACGCACGACTCGATGTCCACGTGCCGGGCCTTCTTGCGCACCCGCACCTTGTAGGCCCCGGGCGAACCGGAGACGTCCTCCACTTCGGCGTACGTCATCAGATCGATCATCTCGTGCTGGCCCACAGCCACCATCTTGGGGGTGAGGATGCAGGCGGCGCAGTCGAGAGTGGGGAAGGTCTTGTCGAACATCGCCATGTGCCCACCGATGGTGGCCTGGCGTTCGACCAGGTAGACCTGCTTGCCGGCATCAGCGATCTCGAGGGCCGCCTGGATGCCGGCCACCCCGCCCCCGATGATCAGCGTGCCGGGTACGGTGGCCGTGGTGCCGGGTCGCGCTGCCAGAGGGAACGGCACCCCGAACACGGCGCAGGCCACGATCGACTCGGCCCGAGGGGTGCCCATGCCGGTGGCCCCATGCTCCCGGAACGAAGCCAAGCGGACTTCGTCGGGATCGCCGCCTGCGAGGGCCATGGCCTTCGTGAACACAGGTTTGTAGAAGCCCGGTGAGTCTCCGGCGATCACCACCCGTTCCAGGTGGTCACCCTTGATCTCCTGGGCCAGGGCCTCCGGGCTCAACTTGGGCCGGACGCCCAGCTGGCGCACTCGTTCAACATAGGGAAGATTGGCGGCGTAGGACTCGACGGCGTGGAGATTGATCCCGTCCGAGCTCTCCTCGCTCGCCTGAACAATGAACACTCCTGTCCTCATACTCCTCCTCCTCGGTCTGGAGGGTCACGCATTACTCGCGGTCCTAGAGCCCGCAGCGCGGGTGGCGAAGGTGGACGGGCGAAGAGCCCGAGAGAAGAATGGAAGAGAGCCGGAAAAGACAGAACCGGCCCATACCGGACCGGTCCACATGCATTTGACCGTGAGGAGGCTCCGGCTCCCTGCCGGGACCCGGACCGACGCGGGCGCGCACGGAGGGTGGGAGGCCGGGGCGGCCCCCAACTACCCGCGCCCATGACAAAAAGCAGGAAGCCCTCCCCAGCCATGTTCCCCCCCGGGAACTGAGGCGGTTCTCCATCGCGAGCCACGCTACCATGCCCCCGGCATGGAGGCAAGCCTGGTCCCAGGGAACCGGCGCCGCCCGGCGGGGGACCCGCCGTCGCCCGCCGGGCGGCCGGCCGGATCAGGTACGCAGGTAGGAGTCGGTGAAGATCACCCGGTTGAGCAGCACCTGATAGGTCTTCCAGATATCCGCCTGCTCCGGATCGGACATGTCCACATCCGACGGCTCCAACTCCTCCATGGCCGCGATGCGGTCATAGAGTTTGAGCAGCAGAGCGCCGGCCCCGGTGGAATCGTCCCGCTCTTCGACGATGCGGATGTTCTCCATGAGCTTCTCATCCAGGGGGTCGGCGATGGCGGTGTCCAGGCCGACGGCCATGAGCATCACCAGGTAGGTCCGGTTGATGAGGCTCCGCTTCTCGGGGGAGACCGTGTTCGAGACGTTGCTCAGGCCGATGGTGGTCATGGGCGCCGGGTCCATGCCCTGCTTGATGTAGCGGATGGCCTCCACCGCGTGGGGAGCGTACTCCTGGCAACCGGCCACAGTCATGGCCAGAGGATCCAGGTACAACCGCTCCATGGGGATGCCCACTTCCATCGCCCGCGGGATCAATTGGTCGATGGCTATCTGCACCCGCTCTTCGGCGGTCACCGGGATGCCGCCCTTGCCCATGCAGAGGGCGACCAGGCCGGCTCCGTACTCAGCCGCCACCGGCGGCACCTTCTCCAGACGCTCCGGTTCTCCTGAGGTGGAGTTCACGATCCCCGGTTGCTTCAGCAGGGCAAGCCCGGCCTTGATGGCTTCCAGGTTGGTGGTGTCGAGGGACAAAGGAACATCCACCACCTCTTGAACGGCCGGGACCAACCAGCGCATCACCTCCGGCCCTTCCTTCTTCTGGGGACCGATGTTGAGGTCCAGCACAGCAGCACCGCGATCGACCTGTTCTTTGGCCAACCGCTGGATGGCCGCAGTATCGCGAGCAGCTATCGCCTCTTTGACCGCGGGAGCGATGATATGGATGTTCTCACCGATGATCAGCATGGCTCCTCCTTGGTACTAGACGCGACCGGGTATGCGCAGGCATTCCTGCAGGATGGCTTTCACCGCCGGATAAACGGCGGACGAGTCATCGAGTTCGATGAGAGCGCGCCCCTCGGCGTCATACCGGCCGATCTCGGGATCTTGCGGCAGCATCCCGAGCAGTGGCACGCCTAACGCCTCGGCCCGCCGTAGGAACTCCCCGGGCAGCTCTCCGCTCACCCGGTTGACGATGAGTCCCGACCGTCCGATGCGGGTCCCGAGGGACTCCACCAGACGCACGATCTGTTCCGCCGCGGCCAGTCCCCGTTGCGAAGGGTCGGTGATGATGAACAGCCAGTCGACGTCGCGGGTGGTCTGTCGGCTGATGTGCTCCATGCCGGCCTCGTTGTCGATGACGACCGCGCGGTAGTTGTTGCCCAGGCGGTCGATGGCGGTGCGCAGCATGTGGTTGGCCGCGCAGTAGCAGCCGGGTCCCTCCGGCCGGCCCATGGCCAGCAGGTCCACGTCTTCGCCTTCCACCACGCACTGCTCCACCTGATACTGGAACCAGTCGGGCTTGGAGATCCCCGGCTGAAAGGTCCCACCGGTGACCTGGTCCCGGGTGTCTTCGCGGATCTGGCCCACCGTGTCACCCAGCTCCATCCCCAGGGCCATGTTGAGGTTGGCGCTGGGATCGGCGTCGATGGCCAATATGGGCGTGAGCCCGGCCTCGCGCAGGAACTTGACCGTGAGGGCGGCGAAGGTGGTCTTGCCCGTGCCTCCCTTGCCCACGATGGCGATGGTCTCAGTCATCGCCGCCACCCCCGGCCACCGCCGACGGGAAGAGGCTCTCGTCTGTGTGAGGCAGAAACAGCGCGGACGTGAAGGCGTCCATGAAGCGGTTGTCGGCGCTCAGCTCTAGATAGGTCATCTTGGCCGCGAGTCCTTCCACCTCGGCCCGGGCGGCCCGGCAGGTCAGGGCCAGATAGGCGCCCTGGATGGAGGTGTTGCCCAGATAGGTGAAGCGGTCCCAGGGCATGTCGGGCAGGAGGCCGATCTGGATGGCCTTCTCCACATCGACATGCTTACCGAAACCGCCGCCGATCAGCACCCGCTCCACGTCGGTGATGTCCAGGCCCACGCTGTCACAGAGTACCGAAGCCCCCGCGTAAATGGCGGCCTTTGCCCGCAGCAGGTTCTGGATGTCGGTCTCGGTCAAGACGATGTCGCTGCCTCCCCCGGCCTCAGCGGCCCAGACCACCACGTACTCCGGTCCTTCTTCGCCCGTGCGAACGCGCGGGCTGCGGCCGTGCGCGGCTATCCGCCCGCTCTTATCGATGACCCCCGCCACGCGCATCTCTCCCAGCAGCGAGATCATGCCGGAGCCGCAGATGCCCAGGGGCGCGGCCCCACCGATGGCGGTCCAGGTGGGTTCCAGGGTGCCGGGGTCGATCCACACCTGCTCGATGGCCCCGGGGAGAGCGGGCATCCCCGAGGTGGCACCCGCGCCCTCGAACGCCGGCCCCGCCGAGCAGGCGCAGGCGATGAGCCATTCGGAGTTGCCCAGCACCATCTCGCCGTTGGTCCCCACGTCGATGAACAAGGTGAGAGGGTCCTCCCGGTGCATGCCGGTCCGCAGGGCCCCGGCCGTGATGTCGCCGCCCACGTAGGCGCCCACGGCGGGCAGGCAATCGACGAGCCCTTCCGGATGCATGTGCAGGCCCAGACGGGCCGCCGGTACCGGAGGGAAGCGGGCGGCGGCCGGGATATAGGGCTCGAGCCGGATGTGATGCGGTTCCAGGCCCAGGAACAGATGGATCATGGTGGTGTTGCCCGCCACCATCGCCAAAGTGATCTGCTCCGGCGCGATGCCCTCGCGAGCCGACATCTCATCGATGAGCAGGTTGATGGTCTCGATCACCCGTTCCTGCAGCTCCCGGGCGCGCTCCGGCTGCCGGGCGTAGATGATGCGGGATATCACGTCCTCGCCCCGCGACACCTGGCCGTTGAAAGCGGAGGCGTGGGCGACCAGCTCTCCGGTGCGCAGGTCACCCAGATAGGCGCCCACGGTGGTGGTGCCTATGTCGACGGCCAGCCCCAGCACCCTGGTGGTGTCACCGGGGACCACCTCGAGCAGCCGGAAAGGACCGGCAGGGCGGGTCCAGTCGCCCTGTTCCACCACAGCCGTGACGGCCCACTCCCCCTGGCGCAGCGCGGAGGGAAGCTTGGAGAGCGCCGTCAGCGTGGGCCGCACGTCGCGCAGCCCGTGGAGGCGGGCGAGCTCCCTCTGCACCCGCTCCAGGTCGGCGGTGTTGTCACTCATGGACGGTGGCTCGACGACTAGGGGGTACGCGGCCACCCAGGGGTCGCCTGGCTGTTCGCAGAGGACCACATCAGGCGCCGCCTTCTCGGCCCGGTCACCCGCCTCAGCCCGGTGCGCCAGTTCCTCCTGGGGCGGCACCCAGACGTCCAGATCCCCCTCAACGAGGGTCTGACAGGCAAGGGCGTAGCCCTGCGCAATGTCGTCATCGCTCAGCCGCAGAGCCGAACGGCGCCGGACCGGCCCCTGCCGGACCTGCACCACGCAGCGGCCGCACCGCCCCTGCCCGCCGCAGGGCAGGGGGACGCTGAGCCCGGCCAGGGCGATGGCCTCTTCGAGGAGTGCCCCCGCCGGCACCGTGACCGTGAGACCACCCGGCTCAAGGCGGACGGCGCAGGGCGCCCCCCGGCCCTCGTCAGCCGGCGTCCCTCCTTCTCGTGCCGTCATCCCTTATTGGCCAGCTGCCGCAGGAACGACGGGATGCCGATGGCTTCCCGCGGGCCCACCAGGATCTCCCAGCCGGATAGCTCCTCCTCCAGATCGCCGGAGATGCTGGCCACGAACCCGGGGATGATGATCTTCTGATGGTCGATCTTGTCCGGCACGCCGAAGGCCTTGACCGCTTTGGCGATGCGTTCGGCGTCGAACTTGCCGGCCGCCCACGCTGTGAGCACCGACATCCCCTCGGAGTCGGTGACCAGGAGCCAGGCCGGCCGGCCGCTGCCCTCCACCTCGCCAGCCACAGAGAAGTAGGTGAGCGAGAAGTTGGTGGTCACCAGCAGTGGTGCGTCGGGGCCCGGGGAAGCGATCTCGTAGACGTCCGGCGTCACCTGGATGGGCTTCTGCGGGTCGGTGTAGATGTTTTGGCGCAGAGTCAAGAGCGAATACAGAGCGGCCTGATCGAAGCGGTCGAGCACGATGAGCGACCCGTACTTGTCCACCGCCTGGGCGGCCAGCATGGTCTCCATCTCCAGACTGTCGGCGCCCTCACCGGGGAAGGTGATCACCGGATAGCCCAGCGGCCGGAAGTTCTTCTTGATGGCGGCCCGGCGCACGCGGGTGAGGGCGGCGAGCGAGTCGGCCCAGCCCCTGGTACCGGGGTCGAGCACCAAGTCCTCCGCTCCCGCCTTGGCCACCTGGTCGGCCAGGCCGGCCAGCGCCTCCAGATCACCGTCGCTGCCGCGGACCGCCAACGGAGCTGCGTACTCTTTGGCCAGGGCGGCCATCCGTTCCCAGTTGTCGGCGGTGGCCGCGTAGATCAAAGGGGCCTTGCCCTGAGCCGCCTTCAACCCCGCCTCCATCACCGCGGGATCGGTGCTCATGAGGATGAGGGCCAACCCCTTGCCGGCGGCCTGCGTTACCCGGGAGGCGAACGCCTCCACCGAGCCCGACGCGTCTTCGACCGCCACGCCGTCCACGCATAGGCTCATGCCCACCCGCTCTACCTGGTAGCCCGCGATCTCCTCCAAGCGCCGGGCGAACTCCTGATCGCTCAGGCTCGCGGGGAGGCGATAGAAGAGGCCGGGCTGGTGATAGAAGGTCTTCTCGTGCCTGAAGACGACGGTCTCGTTGCCCACCTCCACCTTGTGGCCGTCTCTTTCCAGTGCCACCAGACGGATGGGCGGCGCGGCGGCGCTATCCAGCTGAGCCTTGGTCTCCTCGGAGACGTAGGGGCAACCCGACAGCTCCACTTGACGGGCGGCCAGCTTCATGGCGAAGGCCAGACAGGTTGGAAAACCGCACTCCTTGCAGTTGGTCTGCGGCAGCATCTTATATATCGCGAGCCCACTCAGTGCCATAGGGCCCTCCTTTCGCTCGAGAACTCTCCGACGGCTGCCGGTGACGGCAGAGCGTCACGCCACCCCGGCCGGGGTCATCAACCCGGCGATGGCCTGTTGCACCAAGGGGATGACGTCCGGATGACGGAGCACCACGATGTCGGCGCCGGTCTCAAGGAGCGTCACGGCGGTGTTGGCTTCCCAGAGCACGCCCCGTTTCGCCCAGTCGCCCCACTGAGCCGGCACGCCTTGGTCGGTCCGGGCCTCTTTGGCCCGCCAGGCTTCATAGCCGGCGGTGACGATCATGGGCTGCTGCAGCGCGGCGTCTCCCGTCAGGGCCGCCAGGCGGACCCGCTCCATCACCGAGTAGGTGTACTCGAGACCGTAGCCCAGAGCCCCGGTGGTGGGGTCGATGATGATGCGGTCCCGGTCGAGCCGCATGTCGCCGATGAGCACATTGAGCTGCTTGGCCAGGTTGACGTCGATGGGCGTCTTTGCGATCACCAGCTGCTCGTTGGCCAGAGCCGCCGCCACCACGGTGCGGTAGTTCTTCTCCTCGCAGTTGCCCAGGGCGACCCGCTCCCCGGCCGCCTCCTCGGCCGCGGCCACCAGGACCTCATTGTCCTTGTCGGGCTGGCCGGGGCCGTAGACGATGAGGGGCAGACCGGTGGCCTCCAGGACTCTGCGCACCGTGCTTCGCGCCTCTTTGGCGCCGGTGTCACCCCGTTCCGGATGGGCGCTGTCGAGTAAGAGGGCGATCACTTCGGCGCCCAGCTCCTCGGCCCGGGCCGCCCAGGCGGCAGGGTCGCTGAGGACGTCGCCCCAGGCCTTGACCAGGAGGTCCGACCAGTCGTCGGGTGCCTGGTCTCGGACCTCGACAGCCACCACAGGCTTGTGCGGGATCTCGCCCTCGAAGTGCAGGAAGGGCAGCGTGTTCTGCCCGCCCACGGTGACCGTGCTCCGCCGGGTCCCACCTTTGTCCGGCCCCGCGCCCAAAGTCACCTCGACGATCCTCCCGCTCCACGTCTCCCTGACTTCCGGCATAGCTACTGACATCCAGGTCTCCTTTCAAGCATGACGCGTTCCAGGGCGGACCTCAGAATATCGGGTCCATGCTCAAGGCGGGATGCTCGTGCTCTTCCAGGAAGGGCAGGAGCTCCTCGACCGTAGTAGCCGAACGCTCGTCCGCGATCTTGTCCAGCAGGTCCGGATCGCCCTCCCGTTCGCAGACGGCCTTCAATTCTTCGGCCATCGTCTCCTTGAGAAAGCTGGACATCCACACGATCCGCTTGAACCCGCCGTCGCCGGAGATGAACTTGCGGCTCAGCAGGTAGTACTTGCCGATGCCCATCATCCCCGGCGTCTGCAGTCCGCCGCCAGCCACACCGGCGAGGGTCGAGAAGGTCATGCCGGCGGGCGTCATGCTGGGGTCTTCACGCGAGACCACCATGATCCCGTTGGCTTCGGGGATGACCATGGCGATGCATTCGAAGCAGCCGCAGGCGGTCATGGGGTCGTTCATGATCGAGTACAGGGTGACCCGCTCCACCGTCTGGTGGGAGTTCTGGTAAGCGAACTCGTTGGATCCCTGCCAGATCCCGAGGACCGGGTCGAGGCAGATGCCCTTGGGGATGGGCTGGTTGGGGCCGGTGGGGTTGATCTGGTTGGAAGCCTTGCAGTCCAGCCAGTTGTAGGCTCCGCACAGCCCCAGCCGCTCCGGCGAGATGACGCACACGTGGTTGGGGGCGAAACTCTGGCAAAGGCTGCAGCTGTAGAACTCCTCCACCGACTCGTCCACCATGTCCGCCAGACGGACGTTGCGCGCCGTGTAGGCCTCTCGCGCCTTGGCCAACCACTCCTCGAAGAGCGTCTGGTCGGTGTAGAGGGTCACCTGCACCTTGTCGAGGATGGCCCCGAAGTCGGCGTGCAGGCGCGCGTAGAGGATGTCGCCGATGTTCTTGATGCCGAAGCCCTTGTCCACCGCCGCTTTGCTGAAACGGATCCAGGTGATGTCGCGCTGGCCGACATGCTGGATTCCCGAAGCGCCGTTCACGAAGTAGTGGGTCTGGCGTTCGAGCACCGGCTCGAAATCCTCCTGCATCTTGCGCCCGGCCACCTTGATGACGATGCCGAGGTTCATGGCCCCGCCCTCGGGCACATCGGTGAAATCAGGCCCCACCAGTTCGATCTTGCCGTCTTCCACCTCGTCAAGCGGCGCCATGTAGAGGTACTCGAAAGCGTGGGCCTTCGACCCGCCGAACTCCACCCGCATGTCGGCCTTGCGGATGCGCTCGCCTTCGAAGGCGCTGCCGTACGGCACCGGGATGGGCACGTCGGTGATCTTGATCTTGACTCCGCGCACCTCGGTGCAGCGCTGCACCAAGCGGCGGGCCTTCTCGGTGTCGTTCTCTCCGGGGATATCGTCGAAGGGCATGCTGATGACATGCTCGTAGGCGGTGATACCGGTGGGGAGGATCTGCGGGATGACCGTGTCGGCGATCACGGGGAAGCCGTAGTTGATGGCTCCGGCCGCGGCCGCGTACTTGAGGTCGTCCACCTCACCCAGAGCCAGCACGAAGGCGAACACGCGGTATTTGTTGTAGAGCAGGATCTCCCGGATCTGGCCGCCCGACATGCCCCCGAAGGTGAGGGCCGAGCGGGTGGCGAAGCCCAGGGCGTAGATGGCCGAGATGGTGTCGGTGCCAAAGGGGACGATGTAGGTGTCGTACCCCATCTCCACGCCTTCTTCCTGCAACTGGTGGATGATGCTCCGGCCGTTGACGTTGCCGGAGAGGAACACCAGGATGTTGCGCTTCTGCAGCTCGCGCACGATGGAGACGGCCGCCTCGTTGCTTCGGGCCGCCCCCACGATGGCGGCGAACCCGGGCATGCGCCCGTCCACCAGCTGGATGCCCCAGGCCCGCAGCTGGATGTCGTCGATGGGGCCGTTGGCATGGCCGCCGTCGGCGCCACCCCCGCCGTTGCTGTCGGGGCTGGTGAAGCTGGTTCCGGTGAGTTGCAGACCGGGGATGGGCTCAGGCTGCTCGCCGCGGGCGAACCGCACCGCCTCTATGGCCTCCATAGCCAGCAGGGTGGCCGCCCCGGCGTCGAGGGTCTCTCCCAGGTAGGGCAGCCAGAGCGCCTCGCCCGGAGCGGAGTTCAGCAGCTTCTTGGAGTAGGCCACCGCCTTCTGAAGCTCTCCCAGGTTGTCCACCTCCATGCCGGTGAAGCCCAGGATGACGGGCAGGTGGTAGGCGGTGTTGGTGAAGGCCACCGGATGGTCGGGCCCCAGATCGGCTATGGCCTGCTGCACCATCTGCTCGGCCTCGCCGACGATGAGGTTGGCGCCGCGCAGAGCAGCCCTTGCGATGTATCTGGACACGTAAGACTCCTCCTCTTGGTCGGCGCCTACCGGGGCACGGAGTAGACGTTCAGAGGCTCGCCCTCATCGAGCGTGGCCAGCACCTCTTCCATCAGCCGGTCGCCGCTCTCGCCATAGCGGGCGGGGTCGTACTCGGCCAGACCCAGAGCCCGCCGTTTCGCGTCGATGGCGGTGAGGGCCTTGTCGATGAGGGCGTCGATGTCGGGCTCGAACTCGATGCCGCCGCCGAAGCGCTTGAGCCAACCATTCAAGATGATGTCGACCACCTCGGGGCTGTTGGCCACCGGGTTGGGCAGACCGAACAGGGTGTACGCGCCCGACGCCGCGAAGTACGAGCCTATGGAGAGGGCCTTCTCAGACATGTACTCCGGGCAGATGCCGACGGCGGGTATGTCGGGGATGTCCTCACCCAGACCACCCTCGGTGGCGCACTCGGTGAGGATCGTGAGGATGCGGGAGTTGTCCACGCAGGAGCCCACGTGCACCACAGGCGGGATACCGATGGCCTCGCATACCTCGCGCAGCCCGGCCCCGGCCTGGTCCATGAACTCCGGCCGCAGATAGCCGAACTTGGCCGCCCCGGTGGCCGCACAGCCGGTCACCACCACCAAGATGTCGTTCTTGATGAGTTCCCGCACGATCTTGACAGTCGGCGCATCCTGGTCGACCCGGGCGTTGTTGCAGCCCACCACTCCGGCCAAGCCGCGGATGCGGCCTTGGACCACGGCGTCGTTGAGAGGCTTGAACGACCCCCGGAAGAGCCCTCCCTGCATGTAGCGCACGTACTCGTGGGAGAAGCCGGCGATAAGGGCTTCGTCGACGTGAGGGATGACCGTCTTCGCGCCGCGGTTGGGGAAGTTGTCGATGGCCGCCTTGAGGATCTCCTTGGCGCTGTCATAGGGATGGTGCTCGTCGTACTCGATGTGGGTGGCTCCCGTGATCTTGGCCTTGGAAGAAGTGGTGATGAGCTTGGTGTGGAAGCGAGAGGAGACCTCCGCGAGCGACTGCATGATGCACTGCACGTCGACGATCATGGCTTCCACCGCTCCCGTGGCGATGGCCAGCTCCTGCGACAGGAAGTTGCCCGCCGGCGGGATGCCGTGACGCATGAGGACCTCGTTGGCGGTGCAACAGATGCCAGCAAGGTTGATACCCTCCGCCCCTTTGCTCTTGGCATAGTCCAGAAGCTCCGGGTCGGTGGAGGCGGCCACGATCATCTCCGAGAGCGTCGGTTCGTGGCCGTGGACCACCACGTTGACCTGGTCTTCCTTGAGCACGCCCAGGTTTACCTGGCTCTGCACGGGCGTGGGGGTGCCGAAGAGGATGTCGCTGATGTCGGTGGCGAGCATCGAGCCGCCCCAGCCGTCCCCGAGGGCGACACACAGTGTTTGGTCGAGGATGTGCTCGGCATCCTGGTCGGTCCCCATATGGGTGCGGTGCATCAACTCCACCACTTCGCGGTCGACGCCGCGGGGAGCGATCCTCTCCTGCCGCCAGATCTCCTGACGGGGCTTGGTCGCCCGGCTGAGATAGATGAGCTCACCGGTCTGCTTGCCGAACTCCGCCAGCGCCGTCTCGGCGATCTCCCGGGCTATGTCGTTGACCGAGCGGCCGTCCGTCTTGATGCCCAGGTAGCCGGCCACCGCGTGGACCTTGGCTTCGTCGCGGATGCGGAAGCCCTGCGTCTCTCCTTTGGCCACCGAAAGAAGGGCGAAGGCCATACCCCGCCCGTGGTCGGAGTGGGCGGAGGCGCCGGCCGCCACCTGCCGGGCGAAGTTCCTCGCCGCCACTGTGGCTCGGGTGGCGCCGCAGATGCCCACCTCGTTCTTGCCCACCAACCGGCAGGGACCCATGGCGCAGTGCTTGCAGCAGCCGCTCTCAGCACCGATCGGGCAGGGCCTGATCCGACCGGCCCGGTCGAACGCGGTCTCCACGACACCCTCGCACGACACGAGGACCTCGCACACCGCGGTGTCGATACTCTTTGGTCCCGCTACGTTCTTCTGTTCCTCGACGCTCTCCGCGCCCTTCTGCTCCGACATCAGTCATTCTCCTTTCAGCGCGCTCCGCCGGCCGGGATTGCTCCCCGCCTAGTAGCGCCGGAAATCTCCCGCCATCTCACGGTCTTTGCGTTCAGTGACGGTCTTGCGGTCGAGCACCACGAACCAGGCCGAGCCATCCTTGTGCCGCTCGGGGAGCTCGATCATGACAGGGGGCTGCTCGGGCGGATAGCCGGCCGAGACCAGCGCCTCCCGGATGCCTTCCTCCGATATGGCGGTCTCATCGTGACGCACCAGGACCGTCCGCCTGGCCGCGCTGGCGACCACCTCTTCGACTCCTTTCAGGCCGAGGACGGCCTCGCGGAGCCGGAGTACGTGATGATCGGCCCACGTGCCCGGCACCTTGATGACCGTTTGCTTCATGGGTGCCCACCTTTCTTCTCTTGTCGGGGTCTCCGGCGGCCGCCGGGGGCCCGCTGATTCCGCTGCAAGGGATCGACCGCTGGGGACGCAGACACGTCAGGCCGAGGCGAGGGTGCGCGTGGGGGGGACGCGCCGGGTCTCATCGGCGGCGTTGCGCCCGGCGGGACGTGTCAGCAGGGAAGTGCGGGCACGGGCTCTGCCCGGCCATCGAACCGCACCGGACGGGCGACTTGTGGTCGCTTCTCATCCCTATTCCCCCAACTTCGTGTGTCGCCGGTTCTTCCCGCAAGAGCACCCGCACCCGGGTGTGATCGGACTCGACACAGCAGTCGGGGGCAGTATATCAATATCTCTGGGAGCGACCGGACCCCTATCCACGTCCACTCCTCGCGGCACCCCTCACCGCGCCTCCCCGATCAGCCCCGTGGTCCGCGCGATCTCTTCGACCCTGCGGGCCAGGTCGGGAGCCGCGTCATACAGGGCGGTGCCTTGCATATCCGCTTCCACCACGTGGTCGTCTCGGGGAAGCCACCCGGCCAGACGGCTGCCATCGAGGTGGGCGCGTATGAAGGCAAGGTCTTCTTCGTTTCGCACCTTGTTGGCCACGGTCCAGATGGCGGGCACACCCAGGTCACCGGCCAAGCGCGCGACTTCAGCCGCGACTGTGAGGCTCCGCTGGCCCGGCTCCACCACGACGAACATGGCGTCGACCGCGGCCGCGGTGCCTCGGCCCAGGTGCTCGACCCCCGCCACCATGTCCAGGAGGACGGTCTCGCGCTCGCGCAGGAGCAAATGGGTGACCAGAGCCTTGAGGATGGTGTTCTCCGGGCACACGCAGCCGGCGCCGGCCCCGCGGACCGTGCCCATCTCGAGGAGATGGACGCCCTTGTATTCCACGGCGAACCTGGCGGGGATGTCGTCCACTCTGGGGTTGAGCCGGAAATACGCTCCGCTCTCCCCCGGCCGGGCCCCGGTACGCTCCTCGATGAGTGCGCTCATCTGCACGATAGGGACGACCTTGGCCATCAATTCTGGAGGGAACCCCAGTGCTTGGCCCAAAGTGGGGTTGGGATCGGCGTCGATGGCATACACCTTGTCCCCGGCGACCGCCAACACGCGGGCGAGGATGCCGCTGAAGGTGGTCTTGCCTACCCCGCCTTTGCCGGCGACGGCGATCTTGGGCATAGTCCCTGCTCCTTAGTCAGCCTCGGGCTTCTCGTCTGCCTTGTCATCGACGCTCATGAGCGCCGCCCAGCGCTCCTCGCCGATACACGCCCGCGCCTGGGAGCACCAACTGATGCAGGTGGGCACTTCCTCTTTCACCACGTAGGCGCCGCACGCGCGGCACTTCACCCGGGTCTCATCCGAGAACATCTCCACCTCGCTGCCACAGGTGGGGCAGATGTGGAGCGAAACGGTCAGATTCCTACCGTCCTGACCGGGACAACGACCGGCCATAGCACTCACCTCTTTCGCCTTGCCTCCCGGCCCGACCCGACGACGCCGCCGGCAGGCCGCTTGGGATGCTAGATGCCCAGGAGACCCGCCGGCCAAACCGGACAGGCGAGGGCGGCGCCTCAGGAGATATCGTGTCAGGAGGCAGCGTGTCTTCGTCGCGGGCGCGCGTCGCCTAGCCAAGCACACAGTAGGTGGCCGTTCCCGTACCCTGGGGGTAGAATGTGCCTCGGTCTTGTCTGCAGCGTTGAGGTGTGGAATGACGATCGAAGAACTTCGGGCCCAGGCTCTCCGGCTGTCGCCGAGTGATCGCGCCAGGCTGGCTTCCGAATTGGTGCAGAGCCTCGATGAGCTCAGCGAGGCCGAGGTCGAGAAGCTCTGGATCGAGGAAGCGCTCCGCCGCGACGCGGACCTCGAGGCCGGCGGGGCGCGAAGCATACCTGCAGCGGAGGTCTTCGCCTCGGCACGCGCCGGTCTGGGGTGATCACACGCATCTACTTCCACGAGGACGCGGAGAAGGAGTTCGGCGAGGCGGTCGCCTTCTACGCGATGGAAGAGGAGGCATTGGGTCTCGCCTTCGTGACCGCCGTCGAGGAGGCCATCGTCCGTATCGCCGAGCATCCCGAGTCCTCGCCTCTGGTGGCCGGCCTTGTCCGCAGGATGCGTGTTGCGCGCTTCCCGTATTCGGTGCTGTATTCGCTGCACGGCGACCAAGTGCGAGTCCTGGCAGTGGCTCACGATCGCCGGCGCCCCTTCTTCTGGCGTCATCGCCGGTAGGTCTCATCACAGGCCGTGGTGGAGGATTGACGAAGCAGCTGGTTGCGAGTGGGCTGTGCTGGACAGCCTTCGAACCTAGGTGACCGGCTGACGAAGACCGGCCTGCGCGGGTTGACCCCAGAGAGAGCCCCGCTGTAGGCTCGGTCTAGATACTTCGAGACATGGAGAAGGCGTGACCTTAACGGTGGCCATCAACGGGAGCCCGCGGAAAGAGCGGGGTGACACCGCGCTGGTGTTGGACGCGTTCTTGCGGGGAGTGCAGGACGCCGGGTCCACGACTGAGACCGTCTATGCCGGCAAGCTGCACATCAAGCCCTGCGACTGTGGGACGATGCACTGCTGGTACGGGAATCCAGGGCAGTGCGTCCACCGGGACGACATGGGATCCCTGTACGATCTGCTCGCACGGGCCGATATCCTCGTCCTGGCGACCCCCGTATACATCCCTCTGCCCGGCGACATGCAGAATCTGATCAACAGGCTCTGTCCGCTGATCGAACCACTGCTCGAGACCCGCGGAGGCCGCACGCGGGCGAGGTTCCGCTCTGACGTGAGGATAGGGAGGATGGCCCTCGTGTCCACCGGAGGGTGGTGGGAGAAGGACAACTTCGAGACGGTGGTACACATCGTGCGGGAACTCTGCGAGAACGCGAGTGTGACCTTCGGGGGCGCGGCGCTTAGACCGCACGCCTTTCTCATGAAGTCCGGGGGCAAGTTGACCCCAGCAGCGCAGCCAGTACTTCAGGCGCTGCGGCAGGCAGGCCGAGAGTTGGCGCAGCACGGCCGTATCAGCGAGAAGACTTCCGAGGCCGTCAGTACGCCCCTCATCGGGGAGACCGAGTTGCTCGAGAGATACAACAAGCTGCTGGAAGCATCGCGCCGGGCAACCCGAGGACATCGGCCACGTGAGGGTGGCAGCAGAACCTGAACCTCGCCTACGTCTTGGGTCCAAGGTCAAGGTGATTCCGCCCACGGTGGCTCTTGGCAGGGCGGGAGGTTAGAGAGCGACGTTGTCCAACAAGCTGATCGGCATAGGAATCGGGTTCGTTCTTCTGGCTCTTGTGGCAGGCGCGTGTGGTTCGAACGGGGACACGTACGGGGAGACGATCACGGACCACGGCGTGACGACGCTCCCGACTGTCCCTCCTTCCTCGGCACCGGCACTTCCCTCGGGCATCACCGCAGACCAGATCCGGATGGTCGTGGCCGGCTATTCCGACCTCGGCACCTACTCCGGCATCTCCGCCTCAGACGTCGACGTCCAGGACCACCAGACCTTCAAGGACTGGGCTGCGGCCAAGCTCTACATCCGAGGACATGGCAGTACCTTGGCCGTGTTCGTCAAGCGGGACGGAGCGTGGCACCTGAGGGCCCTCGATGTGAAGGACGCCGGCCAGCTGCGCGGCATCGACGCTCCGGACGAGGTCTTCCGATACTTCGGTATGTAGCGCCCGGACAGAAGAGCGT
>CAYNPL010000018.1:40982-47979 GCA_964399135.1 uncultured Gaiellales bacterium | reverse complement strand
TCTCGGTGGCGATGTTGCCGCCGGCGGCGACCACGCGGGGCTGGCCCTGCGCGGCCTGCTCCACCCGGGGGTAGCAGGCCGCGCAGCTCATTCCCAAGACCGGGTAGGTGACGGTCGTCAACGGGACCTGGTACCCGGCGTCGCGGACAGCGGCGACCACAGCCGAGAGCGAGGCCGCCTGCGGATCGTAGTCCACCCGGGCCTTCTCGGTGGCGAGGTTGACCGCGGCCTCTTCGACCCCGGGCACGCCGGCGAGCGCCTTCTCCACCCGGGCGGCGCAGGCGGCACAGTTCATGCCGCCGATGGGAATGTGGACGGTCTCGCTCACTTGGCCCTTCCTCGAGCACGAGGACCACGCATGATACTGCCGGCGCCGGTGCCCGCCAAGCTCGCCGCACCGCGGCCCGACGCGCGTGCGAAGGGCGGCAGCGCGCGCCGCCCGTCAAGCAGACGGGTCGGCGGGTCGATATCACTGCTTGATGGCACACCGGCGCCGGCCGTCGGAGGGAGCGCATGCGGCTGCGGCTGAAGATATATCTGATCGTGGGGCTCACGCTGTTGGTGGCCGTGGCCGTGATCTTCCTGGTTTCGCAGACGGTGTTCATGCGTGGGTTCGCAAGCGTGGAGAAGACCGAGATGCAGGAGCAGGTCTCCCGGGCGAGCGCGGCCATAGCCTGGAGCCTCTCTGAACTGGGGGCGGCCGTCCAGAGCCACTCGTCGCAGGACGAGACAGTCGCCTACCTCGATCCGGCCGATCCCGCAGGGCAGAGGCCGCCTGAGTCGACCTTCAACCGGACCTTCTTCGCGACGTTCGCGATCGACGCCGTCGCCATCCTCGACGGCAACGGCGATGTCCTGTGGGGTCGTGGGTTCGACTCCCGCGACAGCGGACTCACAGCTCTGCCCGGGGGCCTGGCGCTCGCGCTGGGCGCGGCCGGCCCCGAGGTCATCTTTCGGAGCGAGCAAGGACTCTCGGGTCTACTCCTGCTCCCCCGAGGACCGATGCTGATCGATGCGCGCCCCGTCCGCAGCGGCCCGCAGGGCCCAGCCCGCGGTTGCCTGCTCATGGGCCGGTGGCTCGACGACGACGCCCTGGCCGAGCTCGGGGCCCAGACCAGGCTCGACCTGGCCCTGCTGCCCGTCTCGGCCGACGGACTGCCGCCTGAGGTCCGCGAAGCGGCCGCCTCTTCCACGACCGGCGGCACCACCCTGGTCGTCCCGCAAGACTCCGGCACCCTGGCCGGGTACACCGTGCTGACCGACGTCTTCGGCAGACCGGCTTTGATTATGAAGGTGCAGACGCCCCGGGCCGTCTATGCCCAAGGGGCGGCCAGCGTGCGCAACTTCATGATCTCGCTCATCGTCCTTGTCCTTCTCTTCGGCTTGGTGGTGTACCAACTCCTCGAGCGTCTGCTTTTTCGCCGGCTGACCGGTCTCACCGCCCAGCTCCGCCACCTGCGTCCCGGCCGCGGGAAGCTGGTTCCCGTCGCCGTCGGCGGTCACGACGAGCTCGACATGCTGGCCGAGACTATAAACGCCGGTTTCTCCCAACTGGAGAGCACCCGCACCCGCCAGGAGGCGCAGGCCCGCAGCCTCGCCGCCACTCTCAGCGAGCTCGAAGGCCGCCACCGGGACCTGGAGAAGGCCCACCGCCGGCTGCAACTGCTGCAGCACGTGAGCGCTTCGCTCGGCAGCAGCCTGGAGATCAGAGATGCCCTCGCCCAGATAGAGACCGCCGCTCTCGAGGTCTTCGAAGCCGACGAGATCTGGTTGCTCAGACTGCGGCCGGAAGAGGGACAACTGGTCGGCCTGGGGGCGTTTTTCCGCCTCAAACCCGGGTACGCCAAGTTGCCCCGGCTGTTCGGCTGCGACCAGCCGGCCGCGGGCCTCCCCCACCAGGCCAACCGCCTGCTCAAGGCCGCCTTCCAGAGCCCCGACGCCATCTTCATCGATTCGCTCAGCTCCCTGACCGCCCAGGAGCAGCGCAGGCTCTTTGGAGGGACCCTGCCCGACCTGGACGGCTTTCGGTCACTGGCTGTGGTCCCCCTCATCGCCGACGACGCTCCTCTCGGTCTGGCCATCTCCGCCTCCGGCACCCCCGGTCCGTTCACGGCCGACCGCAGGTCCACCATTCTCTTGTTCGCCGGCCAGGTGGCGCAGGCCCTCAAGAACACCCGGCTGGTGGAGGAGATCAAAGCCCTGGGAGAGATCGACTCCCTCAGTGGACTCTACAACCGGCGGCGGGCGCTCGAACAGCTGGAGATGGAGATCAAGCGGGCCCAGCGCTACGACGGGAGGTTCTCCCTGCTCATCGCCGACATCGACAACTTCAAGCTCTTCAACGACACCTACGGGCATCCGGTGGGAGACGAGATCATCCGCAGGGTGGCCGGGGTTCTCTCCCACCGGAGCCGGGGTTCCGACTTCGTCGCCCGCTTCGGCGGAGACGAGTTCGTGCTCATCCTGCCCGAGGCCTATCGGGCCGACGCCAAGACGGTGGCCGACCACATGCGAGCCGCGCTCGCGGCCCTGCCTTACCTGGCCCCTGACGGCACCCGCATACCACTGCGCATGAGTTTCGGCGCCGCCTCCTATCCCGAGGACGGCCAAGACGCGGCCTCGCTCATCGCCATCGCCGACGCCAACCTGTATGAGTCCAAGAGGTGGGGCGGTGACACCGTGACCGTGCGGCCCGAGCCGGTGGGCGGCGACGCGGTCGACTCCCGTGCCTTCAGCACGCTCGACTCCCTGGTCAGCGCCGTCGACAACAAGGACCACTACACCCGGCGGCACTCCGCCGAGGTGGCCGAACACACCTCCGCGGTGGCCGTCATCCTCGGCCTGGGCCAGGACGAGCGGGAGGCGCTCAGAGTGGCCGCCTTGCTGCACGACGTGGGCAAGATCGGGGTGCCCGACCAGATCCTGCGCAAACCGGGCCGGCTCACAGCCAAGGAGCTGGAGTATATGAGGCAGCACCCGCTCATCGGCAGCATGATGATCGCGCAGCATCTGCCCGACAGCGGCGACGTGCGAGAGGCGGTCGCCTGCCACCACGAGCGCTGGGACGGGACCGGCTACCCGGGACGATTGCGAGGCCCGGCGATCCCCCGGCTGGCCCGGATCCTGGCCGTGGCCGACGCCTATTCGGCCATGACGACCGACCGGCCCTACCATGCCGCTCTGAGTTCACAGGATGCCGCCGCCAAGCTGGTGGAGGGAAGCGGGACCCAGTTCGACCCCGAGGTGGTGGAAGCCTTCGTGGCCTCCCTGGGGCTACTGCACTTTGCTCCGCAGGTTCCGGGTCTTGTCGATAGCCTGAAGCTTAGCTAGAGCCTTAGCCTCAATCTGGCGGATGCGCTCGCGGGTGACACCGAAGCGTTTGGCCACTTCTTCCAGAGTGCGGGGATGTTCGCCCTTGAGGCCGAAGCGGAGTTCGATGACCTTCCGTTCCCGGTAGGGCAGCATGTTGAGGGCCTCGTTGACCCCGTCGCGGTCGAGCTGCGAGGCCACGGCGTCAAAGGAACGCACCGCGTCCTCGTCTTCGATGAAATCCCCCAACTCGGAGTCCTCTTCCTCCCCGATGGGAGTCTCCAGCGAGACCGTGGTCTGGCTGATGCGGAGGATCTCACGTATCTCGGCGTCAGTCATGCCCATCTCGAAGGCGATCTCCTCGGGTGCCGGTTCTCGCCCCATGTTCTGCAGGAGCTGGCGCTGCACCCGGATGAGCTTGTTGATCTTCTCCACCATGTGCACGGGGATGCGGATGGTGCGAGCCTTGTCGGCGATTGCCCGGGTGATGGCCTGCCGGATCCACCAGGTGGCGTAGGTGGAAAACTTGTGTCCCTTGCGATAGTCGAACTTCTCCACGGCCCGGATGAGCCCCAGGTTGCCCTCCTGGATGAGATCGAGGAAGCTCATGCCGTCGGTGTGATAGCGCTTGGCGATGGACACCACCAAGCGCAGGTTGGCCTCGGTCAGCTCGTGCTTGGCCCGGATGTCGCCCCGCTCGATCCGTTTGGCCAGCGAGACCTCTTGCTGGGCGGTGAGCAGCTTGACCCGCCCGATCTCTTTGAGATACATGCGCACCGGGTCGGTGGTGGGCACGTCGACACTGAGGTCGAGTTCGTCGGGCTCCCGGGGCCAATCGAGCTGTTCGGACTGGCCGTCGAACTCCAGGTCGCCGTCGGGATCGATCTCGATGCCCTGGTCGAGCAGAGTGGTGTACATCAACTCGATCTGCTCGGTGCTGAGGTCAACCTCGGCCAGGACGTCGGCGATCTCTTGGGTGGTGACGAACCCCCGCAGACGACCCTGCTCGATGAGGCCGTCCACTTCCTCGATGTTGACGATCCAGCCTTCGGAGGCAGGGGTGCCGGTCAATTCACTCCCCCGGGCGGCCGTCGCCCAGCCACTTGTTCCCGTAGTCGCGCATGTGGTCGATGAGCGGGATGAGATCCCAACCCATGTCGGTGAGGGTGTACTCCACCCGCGGCGGCACCTCGGCATAGCTCTTGCGGGTGAGGATGCCCACTCTCTCCAGCGCCTTCAGCCGCTCAGACAGGGTCTTGGGACTGATGCCCACAAGCGAGCGCTCCAACGCGCTGAAACGATTGATGCCCTTGGCCAGATCGCGCAGGATGAGGAGCGTCCACTTGCCCGAGATGACGTCCGCAGTCTTGAGGACGGGGCACACTTCGGGGTGCACATCTGTGGACTGCACGTCGCCGACACCCCCCTCGGAGGATCGAAGATTACCCGACGAAAAGGTAAGGCAAGGTACCAGACATAGCCTCGGTTTTCAAGGCTTTGCAGGACTTCCCAGGTGCTTTCGTAGCAGTTCGTTCACCACCTGCGGGTTGGCCTGGCCGCGGGTCTCCTTCATCACCTGCCCCACGAAGAAGCCCAACACCCGGTCACGGCCCTGCCGGAACTCCTCGGCCGGCCCCGGGTTGGCCGCTACGATCCGAGCCACGATGGCATCCAGCTCGCCGACGTCGGAGATCTGTCCCAGTCCCTTGTCGGCCACCACCTCTTTGGCGCACCTGCCGCTGGCGGCCATGGCCTCGAAGACCTCCTTGGCCATCTTGCCCGAGAGCGTGCCCTCCAACACCAGACCCAGCAGCTCGGCCAGGGCTCCCGCGCTGACGGGACAGCTCTCGACCTCCACCCCCGATGCGTTGAGGTAGGCGGACAGGTCGCCCAGGACCCAGTTGGCCGAGAGCCGCGGGTCGCCGGTGGCGGCCGCCACCGTTTCGAAGTAGTCGCCCAGGGGTCGGTTGCCGGCCAGGACCGCGGCGTCCTTGCCGGACAGCCCGTAGCGGGCCATCAGCCGTTGCTTGCGGGCGGCGGGAAGTTCGGGCAGGGAAGCCCGCACCCGCTCGACGTAGGCCGCGTCGAGTTCGATAGGCGGGAGGTCGGGTTCGGGAAAGTAGCGGTAGTCATGGGCCTCCTCCTTGCTGCGCAGGGTGGAGACGCGGCCGGTGGCCGGGTCGAAGTGCACCGTCTCCTGCACGATGCGCTCCCCCGCCTCCAGGGCGGCGATCTGCCGTTCGATCTCGGCCTCCAGACCACGATGGAGGAAGCGGAAAGAGTTCATGTTCTTGAGCTCGGTCTTGGTGCCGAAGGGCTCCCCCGGGTGCCGCACCGAGACGTTAGCGTCACAGCGGAGGGAGCCCTCTTCCATGTTGACGTCGGAGACCCCGAGCTGCTGGACGAGGCTGCGCAACTGGGTGAGAAAGGCCCGGGCCTGATCGGGGGTGGAGATGTCGGGCTCGCTGACGATCTCCACCAAGGGGGTGCCGCCCCGGTTGAAGTCCACCAGCGAGTAGTCGGCGCCGTCGATGCGGCCGGAGGCCCCGCCGGCGTGGACCAGCTTGCCCGCATCCTCCTCCAGGTGCACCCGGGTGATGCCCACCCGCAGCACGCTCCCATCCTCTAGTTCGACGTCCAGATGCCCGCCGACGCCCAGAGGCAGGTCGTACTGAGAGATCTGATAGGCCTTGGGCAGATCAGGATAGAAGTAATTCTTGCGGTGGAAGAGGGTCCGCTCGGCGATCCGGCAGTCGAGGGCCAGCGCGATGCGGGTGGCGTACTCGACGGCCTTCTCGTTGGTGACCGGCAGCACGCCCGGGTGGCCCAGGCAGACCGGACAGACATGGGTGTTGGGAGGCTCGCCGAACGTGACCCTGCAGCCGCAGAACATCTTGGTGCGGGTGCTCAGTTGCACGTGGATCTCCAGGCCGATGGCGGCTTCCCAGGCGCCGGTCCCGCCCGGTCCGGCTCCTGCGCCCAGCCCCGGGCCCGCGCCCGCACCCGGGCCGTCGCTTCCCCGCGCCGCCGTGGTCATCGCCCCACCTCGGCCAGCGGCGGGACGGTGTCCACCTGCAGCCGCTGCTCCACAGCGTGAGCCGCTTCCAGCAGGGTCCGCTCCGAGAAATGGGGGCCGATGATCTGCAGGCCCACCGGCAGACCGGCCGCGAAGCCGGCGGGGATGCTGATGCCCGGCAGAGCGGCCAGGTTGACCGGGATGGTGCAGAGGTCACTCAGGTACATGGCCAGTGGGTCGGCCATGCGCTCCCCCAGCTTGAAGGCCACCGTGGGTGAGGTGGGCGACACGAGGAAGTCGAAGCGCTCGAAGGCGCGGGCGAAGTCCTGGATGATGAGGGTGCGGGTCCGCTGCGCTTGGGCGTAGTAGGCGTCGTAGTAGCCGGCGGAAAGAGCATAGGTGCCGATCATGATGCGACGTTTGACCTCGGTGCCGAACCCCTCGCTGCGGGTGCGCACGTACATCTCGTAGAGGTCACTCGCCTGGGCCGACCGGTGCCCGTAGCGCACCCCGTCGAAGCGGGCCAGGTTGGAACTGGCCTCCGACGGAGCGATGAGGTAATAGGCGGCGATGCCCCGTTCGACGCTGGGCAGGCTCACCTCTTCGCACACCCCTCCCAAAGCGCCGATGGCATCGATCGCCGAGTCGAACACTTCGCGCACGCCGGGCTCG
>CAYNPL010000018.1:0-40972 GCA_964399135.1 uncultured Gaiellales bacterium | reverse complement strand
TCTCCCCGGCGAACTCCTTGATCACACCGAACCGCACTCCCTCGAGAGCGCTACGCTCGGGTACACCCACCGGTTGCGGTAATCCCACGCTGGTGGAATCGCGGGGATCGGGCCCGGCGATGAGGTCGAGGAGGGCGGCGGCATCGCGGACGTCCCGGGTCAGCGGCCCGATCTGGTCGAGCGAGCTGGCGAAGGCCACCAGGCCGTAACGGCTGACGGCACCATAGGTGGGCTTGAGCCCGACCACTCCGCAGAGCGACGCCGGCTGTCGAATGGAGCCCCCGGTGTCGGTGCCCAGAGCCCAGGGGGCTTCGGAGGCGGCGACGCAGGCGGCGGAGCCGCCACTGGAGCCGCCCGGCACCCGGTCGAGGTCCCAGGGGTTCCGAGTGGTCTGGAAGGCGGAGTTCTCGGTGGAGCTGCCCATGGCGAACTCGTCCATGTTGAGCTTGCCCAGGAATATCAGCCCGGCCGACCGTAACTTGGCGATGATGGTGGCGTCATACGGAGGAAGGTAGCCCTTGAGGATGCGGGAGGCGCAGGTGGTCTCCATCCCTTTGACACAGAAGATGTCCTTGAGGCCGATGGGCACGCCCTCCCAGGGCAGCCGCTCTGCCCGAGGCTTGGCATCGACCGCGGCTGCGGCGGCCATCGCCCCCTTCTCGTCAACCAGCAGGTAGGCCCGCACCTGCCCATCGACCGCCGCGATGCGGTCCAGATAGGCCCGGATCAGCTCCGAAGCCGATACCTCGCCGGCGGCGAGCAACCGCCGGCAGCCCCAGGCCGTGAGACCGGTGACTTCGAGCCCCACTGCCGCCTAGCCGATCCGGGGCACCACGAACTGCCCCCGCTCCACGTCGGGTCCGTTGGCGGTGGCTTCGGCCTGGCTCAACCCCGGTATCGGCTCGTCCGGGCGCAGGACGTTCTTGAGGGCCACGGCATGAGAGGTGGTCTCCAGACCGGACAGGTCGAGTCCGGACAGCTGCTGCACGTAGTCGATGATCTGGTCGAGTTCGGGCTGCAGACGGGCCAGCTCGTCTTCATCGAAATGCAGGCGGGCGAGCCGCGCCACGTGCTCGACTTCTTGTCGGGAGATCATCGTGCAGCTCTCCTTGGATACGCGGGTGAGCGCCGCGCAGAAGAGCGCAGCCGCCGCAGGCCCGGTGGATTATAGCCGAAAAGAGAAGGGCGCCTGCACCAGGCGCCCGAGAGGAGAAAGGAGAGTTTTGAATGGGAAACTCTCGCTTTCTATATCGGCCCGTAAGCGCGGGACTTTAGGAGGCAGGGCGCTCTCCCCGACCCGGCGCGCCCGCCTGGGCGAAAGACCACGAAAAAAGCCCCGCCGGAGCGGGGCTTGAATGACTTTGAAGCGAGTCTCTCTTCGCTTCGGTCTAGACGGGCGAGACGTTCGCCGCCTGCAGACCTTTGGGGCCCTGGACCACATCGAAACGGACAGCCTGGCCTTCCGTCAGGGTGCGGAAGCCCTCTACCTGGATCTCACTGAAGTGGACGAAGAGATCCTCACCCTCCGGCTGCTCAATGAATCCGTAGCCCTTTTCGGGACTAAACCACTTGACAGTCCCCTCAGCCAACCCTGCAACCTCCATGTGTTTCGGGGCGACGCGGCGGTCCGAGCCCACCCCTTTCTACGCGCGCGGCCCGGCACATCCGGACTCGCCGCGACAGAGTAGCCGACTCCAGAGGCGCGGTCAAGGCGTCGGACGAAAAAAGGCACACCCATCCTGAACACATCGACGACCGGAAGGCGACGGGGGAGCGCGGCCGGGATACCCCGGAACCCGGGTGGGGTCAGCCGTCCAGGTCGCGCAGCCCTTGGGCCGCCCGGTAGTTCTTGAGCCGGTTGAGGGTCTTCGCCTCCACCTGCCTGATGCGCTCTCGGGTGACGCCGAAGCGCTCTCCCACCTCCTCCAGGGTGCGGGGGCGCTCTCCCTTCAGACCGAAGCGCAGTTCGAGCACCTTGCGGTCCCGCTCGGGCAGACTGTCGAGTACTTTGAACAGCTCCTCCCGGCGGATCTCGCGGAACACCTGCTCCAAGGGGGAGTCGGCGTCACCGTCGGCGATGAAGTCGCCCAGTTCCGAATCGTCCTCATCACCCACGGGCGTCTCGAGCGACACCGGCTCCTGGGCGGTCTTGAGGATCTCCTCCACCTTGGCAGGCGTAATGTGCAGCGCTTCCGCTATCTCCGAGACGGTAGGCTCGCGCCCGTTCCTCTGTAGGAGTTCGCGCTGGACCCGATTGAGCTTGTTCATGGTCTCCACGGCATGCACCGGCACCCGGATAGTGCGGGCCTGGTCGGCGATGGCCCGGGTGACCGCCTGCCGGATCCACCAGGTGGCGTAGGTGGAGAACTTGAACCCCAGACGGTAGTCGAACTTCTCGACGGCCCGGATGAGGCCCAGGTTGCCCTCCTGGATGAGGTCGAGGAAGAGAAGGCCCCTGCCCATGTAGCGCTTGGCGATGGAGACCACCAGGCGGAGGTTGGCCTCGGTCAGGCGGCGCTTGGCCTCTACGTCCTTCTTCTCGATGAGCATGGCCAGCTCGATCTCCTGCTCGGGTGTGAGCAGGGGGATCTGTCCGATCTCACGCAGATACATGCGGACGGGATCGTCGACCGTGTGGTCGATGGTCACGTCGAGCAGGCCCAGGAACTCCTCTTCTTGGGAGAAGTCCTCCAGATCCTCGGCCTGCTCGTCGATGATCTCGACGCCCATTTCCATCAGCAGGGAGTAGATGAACTCCAGCTCGTCGGGGGACAGGTCGGCATCCTGGATCAAGGCCCCCACCTCCCCCAGGGTGAGCGAACCCCGGGCCCGGGCCTGTTCGAGGATGTCCTGCAAGACCTCGTCGCTCATATCGCTCATCTCGGCCACCTCAGTACCGGCCGTCTTCGGGGTCGAGGTTCATCAGATTGGACCGCACCGCCTGCAGCAACTGCTCCAGATGGAAGAGGCGGCGCTGCTTCTCGGCGGTGTCGTCTCCGTCGTCCAGGGAGCGGCGCAGCTCGGCGATCGCTCGATTGAAGTACTGCTCCTGCAGACGGAGATGGAGCTCCTCCAGAACGGCCGGCGAGTAGCGGCCTTGGTCGGCTTCCATCACCAGCCGGACGAAAAAACGGCCGGCTTCTGATTCGCCGCTGGCCCGGGCTTTGAGGCCGTCCAGGGCGACCGGGTGTGCGTCCGTCTCTCCACCGCCGCCGGTCAGCACGGCGAACGCCTCTCGCAGTCCGGTGAAGACCTCCCGGTTGCTGCGATCGGCGAAGTGCTCAGGGGTGAGGGCGTCGAGCAGCGTCACCGCCCGCTCCGGGTGGCAGGCCGCCGCCACCAGGAAGTCACGCTCCACGGCCGCCTCGCCGGCGAGGAGCCGCTGGGCCAAGGCCTGTCCCGCTCCCGGGGCCTCCGCCGGCGCGGGCGCCCGCCGGCCGGGGGAACCCCGCAGCAGCAGGGCGATGCTGTCGGGGGTAAGGCGCAGCCGGTCGGCCACGAAAGGTATCTCTTCCTCCCGTTCTTTGAGCGAGGTGGCTCTGGCCATGATGCGGCGCACCTCCTCGAACGCGCGCACCCGCCCGTCGGCGGTGGCGGTGTCGTTCCGCTCGAGCGCCTGCCGTACCTCGAACCCCAGCAGGGAGATCTTGCCCTGGATGACCTTGACCACCGCGTCCCGCCCCCCTTGCCCGGCGACGTCGGCCGGGTCTTGGCCGCTCGGCAGCACCGCCACCATCGGCCGCAGGGAATGGCCCCGAGCCAGTTCCCCTGAGCGCAGCATGGCCTCGGTGCCGGCCCGGTCGGCGTCGAACATGAAGGTCACGTTCTTGGTGAACCTCATCATCAGCCCGATGTGGGAGTCGGTGAGGGCGGTGCCCATGGAGGCCACCACGTTGGCCAGACCGGCCTGGGCCAGGCCCAGAACGTCCGTGTAGCCCTCCACCACCACCACCTCGTCGGCGTCGGCGATGGCCCTCCGCGCCTGATAGAGCCCATACAGCAGGTGCCCTTTCTGGTAGACAGGCCCCTCCGGGGAGTTGAGGTACTTGGGACTCTCGTCTTTGAGCGTCCGGCCGCCGAATCCCACCACCCTGCCTCGGTGGTCGACCAGGGGGAACATCAGGCGCCCGCGGAACCGATCATAGGTCTTGCCGGACTGGCGGACGAGCAGCCCGGCTTCCTCGAGCTCCCGGTCCGAGAACCCTTCCTTCTCCGCTCGGCGGTGCAGCCCTCTCCACTCGTCCGGCGAATAGCCCACCCGGAACGCCCTGCATACCTCTTCGCCCAGGCCGCGCTTCTCCAGATACTCCCGCGCCCCCCGGCCGTCTTCAGTTTCCCAGAGGAACCGCTGGTAAAACGTGGCCGCTTTCTCGAGGGCCGGCAGCAGCCTGGTCTCCCGGTCCTTCTTGCCGGCGTCGGGCCCCGCCCCCTCTTCGTACTCCAGGGGGACCCCATACCGCTCGCCCAGTTGCTCGATCACTTCCGAGAACGAGAGGTTCTCCATCCGCTCCAGGAAGCGGACGACGTCACCCCCCTCGCCGCACCCGAAACAGTAGTACAGACCCTTGTCGGCGCTGACGGTGAAGGACGGCGTCTTCTCCTGGTGGAAGGGGCACAGGCCCGTGTAGGTGGCGCCCCGCTTGCGCAGGCTGGTGTAGCCGGAGATGACGTCCACGATACCAGCGGCTTGGAGCACCGCCTGCACACTGCTGTCTTTGATGAAGGGGCTCACCGCCCTGACGCCTCCACGATCACTGAGCAGCCCAGGATCGGGGCTCGAACAACTCCCGGTAGCGGCTGATGGCATAGCGGTCGGTCATGCCCGAGATGTAGTCGGTGACGGCCTGGATCAGGCGCAGGTGCCCGTCTTCGCCCTCCTCGGGACCGCGGGCCAGCCCGCCCCGCTCGTTGTCGGGCACCGATTCTCCCCCCATCTCCTCGGGGTGCTCCAGGAAGTACTCCATCAGATTGGTGATGACATGACGGACGCGCCTCTCCCCGGCCCGCTCCAGCGATTGCGGGTACACCGTCTCGAACAGGAACTCCCGCAGGTCGTTCATGGCGTGGGCCACCACCGAACCCTGCACGATGGTCCCCGTCTCGAAGCTGGAGTCGACCAGATCGTGCACGAGGGCGTCGATACGGTCCCCTCCCGTGTTCCCCAGGAGCTCCACCGGCCCCCGGGGAAGGTCGGCCGGCGTGATGAGGCCGGCGCGCAGCGCGTCGTCGATGTCGTGGTTGATGTAGGCGATGCGGTCGGCGAAGCGGACGATCTGCCCTTCGAGCGTGGCCGGTTTGACCTCGCCGGTGTGGTGACGGATGCCGTCGCGCACCTCCCAGGTGAGGTTGAGGCCGCGACCGTCGTTCTCCACCACCTCCACCACCCGAGCGCTCTGCTCGTTGTGCTTGAAGGCGCCCGCCCCCAGAGCCTCCAGCAGCTCCCGCATGACCTTCTCCCCGGCGTGCCCGAAGGGAGTGTGACCGAGATCGTGGCCGAGGGCCACGGCCTCGGTGAGGTCCTCGTTGAGCCGGAGGGCCCGGGCGATGCTGCGGGCGATGCCGGCCACCTCCAGGGTGTGCGTGAGCCGGGTCCGGTAATGGTCGCCCTCGGGGGCGATGAAGACCTGGGTCTTGTGCTCGAGCCTGCGGAACGCCTTGCAGTGCACGATACGGCCGCGGTCCCGCTGGTAGGGCGTACGCAGGGTGCAGGGCTCTTCGGGCCGCTCGCGGCCGCGGGACTCAGTGGAGCGCTGCGCCCACCGGGAGAGCCCCGCCTCCAGCTCGGCGGCCGACACTCGCACTCTGCCGGACCTCTCGTGCTCCACAGCTTCACCGGCCTCTTCCAAACGGCCCCATCGCACACCCTGACCGGGCGCGCCCGCCGCGGCGCGCCCGCGCCCGCCCACCTCAGCCGCAGCCGCGGCCTGTCCGGCCGCGGCGCCTGTGCCCGCCGCCGCCCCTTAGTCGCCCACCTTACCGGCCGCCTTCTCCTCCAGCACAGCCTGGGCGGCTGCAAGCCGGGCCAACGGCACCCGGTAGGGGCTGCAGCTCACATAGTCGAGCCCGGTGCGATGGCAGAACTTGACGCTGGACGGCTCGCCCCCGTGCTCGCCGCAGATGCCGGTTTTAAGCTGCGGCTTGACCGAGCGACCCTTCTGCACAGCCATGGCTATGAGCTGCCCCACGCCGGTCTGGTCGAGCTTCTCGAACGGATTGCTCTTGAGCAGATCGGTCTGCAGGTAGTAGGTGAGGAACTTGCCCTCGGCGTCGTCCCGAGAGAAGCCCAGGGTCATCTGGGTGAGGTCGTTGGTGCCGAAACTGAAAAAGTCGGCCTGGCCGGCGATCTGATCCGCCGTCAGTGCCGCCCGCGGCACCTCGATCATGGTGCCGATGGTGTAGTCGATCTTGACACCCCGCTCGGCCAGCACCGCCTCTGCGGTCTCCACGGTGAGCGCGCGCATGCGTTTGAGCTCCTCCTCGAAGCCCACCAGCGGGATCATGATCTCCACATGCGGCATCTCGCCCGAAGAAGCCAGCACGTCGGCGGCGGCTTCGATGATGGCGCGAACCTGCATGGCGTAGATCTCGGGCCACTGGATGCCCAAGCGGCAGCCCCGGGTGCCCAGCATGGGGTTGGCCTCGGAGAGGGACTTCACCTTGGCGGCCAAGGCCTCCTGAGCCGCGATCTGCTCGGCGGACGCCCCGGTGAGACGCATGCGCTCTAGCTCCACCACCACGTCGGTGTAGTTGGGCAGGAACTCGTGGAGAGGCGGGTCGAGCAGGCGGATGGTGACCGGCAGACCGGCCATCGCTTCGAAGATGCCGACGAAGTCTTCTCGCTGGAAGGGCAGCAGCTTGGCCAGGTGCTGCTCGCGCTCCTCGGTGGTCTCGGCCATGATCATGTTCTGGACGTGCGGCAGCCGCTCCTGCTGCATGAACATGTGCTCGGTGCGGCACAGGCCGATGCCTTGGGCCCCGAAGTCCCGCGCCGTGCGGGCGTCTTCGGGGGTGTCGGCGTTGGTGCGCACCTTGAGCCGGCGGATCTCGTCGGCCCAGCCCAGGACGGTGTTGACGTTCTCGTCGGTGGCCGCGGGCGCCAACTCGGCCTTGCCCAGGATGATGCGACCGGTGGCCCCGTCCATCGAGATCCAATCACCGTCGTTGACGACTACGTCGCCCACGGTAAAGCGCCTGGCCACGGTGTCGATCTTGAGATCCTGGGCCCCCGCGATGCAGGGCTTGCCCATGCCCCGAGCCACCACGGCGGCGTGGGAGGTCATGCCGCCGTGACTGGTGATGACACCCTGGGACTGGATGAGACCGTGGATGTCGTCGGGGTTGGTCTCCCAGCGCACCAGGATGACCTGCTCGCCCTTGGCACCCCGCTCTTCGGCCTCATCGGCGTCGAACACCGCTTTGCCCACGGCCGCGCCGGGGGAGGCCCCCAAGCCGGTGGCCAGCACCTGGACCTCGGCCTTAGGGTCGAGTCGGGGATGCAGCAGTTGGTCGAGCTGGCTGGGGTCCACGCGCAGGACCGCCTCTTCCTTGCTGATGAGGCCTTCGGCCACCATCTCGGCGGCCATGCGGAGAGCGGCCGGGGCCGTGCGCTTGCCGTTGCGGGTCTGCAGCATGTAGAGCTTGCGGTCCTCGATGGTGAACTCCAGGTCCTGCATATCCCGGTAGTGCTTCTCCAGCGTCTCTCTGATCTGATGGAGCTGCTCGAGCGCCTCGGGCATGACCTCACCCAGCTCTTGCAGCGGGCGAGGGTGGCGGACGCCGGCCACTACGTCTTCGCCCTGGGCGTTCATGAGGAACTCACCATAGAAGGAGTTCTCCCCGGTGGACGGGTCGCGGGTGAAGGCCACCCCGGTGCCGGACTCCTCGCCCTTGTTGCCGAAGACCATGGTCTGCACATTGACGGCCGTGCCCAGGTCGTCGGGGATGCCCTGGGTGCGGCGGTACACCCTGGCCCGGTGGTTGTCCCAGCTCTTGAACACGGCCTGGATGGCCAGATGGAGCTGCTTCATGGGATCGGCCGGGAACTGCTCGCCGGCGTGCTCGGCCAGCAGGGTCTTGAGACGCACGGTGAGGTCGCTCAGGTCGTCGGCGCTCAGGTCGGTGTCGAGGGCGGCCCCCACTTCTTGCTTCTTAGCGGTGAGCGCGTCTTCGAAGAGCTGCGGGTCGACCCCCATGACCACGTCTCCGAACATGGAGATGAAGCGGCGGTAGGAGTCGTAAGCGAAGCGGGGATTACCGGTGCCTTGAGCCAGACCTTCAACGGTGTCGTCGTTGAGGCCCAGGTTGAGCACGGTGTCCATCATGCCCGGCATGGAGAAGACGGCGCCGGAACGGATGGAGAGGAGAAGCGGGTTCTTTGGGTCACCCAGGGTCTTGCCGGTGAGCTTCTCCAGGCCCCGCAGATGCTCCTCGATCTCGGCTTCGAGCCCGTCCGGGTACCGTCCGTTGGCCGAGTAGTAGACGCAGGCCTGGGTGGTGACGATGAAGCCAGGGGGGACCGGGATGCCGAGGACGGTCATCTCCGCCAGGTTGGCCCCCTTGCCTCCGAGCAGCGACTTCATGCCGGCGTTGCCTTCGGAGAAATCGTAGACGTACTTGGTGAGGCCCATCAGCCCTGTGCTCCCTTCCAGACGAACCGTGACTGCACCGACGCGAGTTCCGCCCCCCGGACCCAGTATTCTAACGAAGCGGGCGGACGTTTGAAAGCGGCCGCCGGCCTCCGCCGAGGGGCGTGCCGCCCTCCGCGAACAGAGCCCCGGGCGCGGCAGGCGTGAGGTGAGAGAGCGAGCGTCCGTGGGTATGCTAAGGTAGATTAGTTGTACGTATGCGGTGTATGCAGTCCAAAGAGGAAAGGAGGTATGCATGCCCGAGCAGTCACTGGCACGAGCTCGGGAGCGGCGCGACTACGAGCGGACCGCCTCCATCATATCGGGGGCGCTCACTCTGGTCGGGAGTTCGGATCTAGCCATGCGCGGCCTCACCACGGCGGTGAAGCGCACAGCCAAGTCGGCGCAGCAGGAGATGATCGCCGAATGGCTCAAGGAGTACACGGCCCCCGGTCATCCAGGCAACACGTTCTTCAAGAACATCCGTCATCTTCATCCTAATGTACGTAAGCGTTTCGTTGCCGGGATGATGGCCAACTTCTTCATGCGTGATCCGGAGTACACCGAGTCGCTCCTCAAGGAGAGAGGCATCTCCTCTCCCACAGCCATCCTCATCAGTCCCACCATGCGCTGCAACCTCCGTTGCGTCGGTTGCTACGCGTCGGAATACGACTTCGAGGACGAGCTCACCGAAGCGGAGTTCGAGAGCATCATCAACCAGGGCGAGGAGATCGGCTCCCGGGTTTACGTGATCCTGGGAGGCGAGCCCTTCGTCTACCGGCCGCTTCTGGACGTCATCGAGCGGCATCCCCAGTCCGTGTTCATGGTCTTCACCAACGGCACCATGATCAACGACCGCGTGGCCGACCGCATCGTCGAGTTGGGCAACGTGTGCCCCACCATCAGCATCGAGGGTGACAAGGAAGCCACCGACGCCCGCAGGGGCGCCGGCACCTACGACCGGGTGATGGCGGCTATGGACCGGCTGCGCGAGCGGGGGGGGATGGTGGCCTTCTCAGCCACCGCCACCAGCCAGAACATCGAGAAGATCACCTCTGACGAGTTCGCGGACCTCATGGTCGAGAAAGGCTGCTTCTACGGCTGGTACTTCCTGTACATGCCGGTCGGCAGAGACCCCGACCTCAGCTTGATGCCGAGCGCGCAGCAACGCGAACAGCTCCGGCAGGGCGTTATGCGCATCCGCAACACCAGGCCTATCCTGGTGGCCGACTTCTGGGGCGACGGCACTCTCACCGGTGGTTGCCTGTCGGGCGGGCGCAAGTACCTGCACATCAACAACAAGGGCGACGTCGAGCCCTGCATCTTCGCGCACTTCGCGGTCGACAACATCAAGGACAAACCGCTGCTGGACTGCCTGTGCTCCGACTTCTTCCGAGACCTGCGCAGGATGCAGCCCTTCGGCAAGAACCTGCTGCGGCCTTGCCCCATCATCGACCACCCGGCCGTCCTCAAGCGGGCGGTGGAGCGCAACAACGCTCATCCCACCCACGAGGGCGCGGAGACGCTCATCAACGAGCTTCAGCCCGGCCTGCACAAGTACTCGGCCGAGGTGCGGGAGGTCCTTAACCCGGTGTGGCAGAACCAGATGCCGTGGGCGCACGCCTGGCTCGAAGCCGATCCAGAGTATCAGCGCCGTAAACAGCGCGGAGCCGACGCGTCCCAGCTGCCCGATGAGGCCGGCGACGTCGTCACCGAGAAGGAAGCCGTCCTCAACTAGGCGAACGGCGACCCCAGACCGGAGAGCAGAGGGGCGGCGCCCTGCGGGCGCCGCCCCTCTTCCTCACCTGCCACTGTTTCAGCCCTGCACCAGGTCCAGCCAGGCGATCTTCCGGACCGTCTCCGCCACCGCCGCCAGTTGGCGCAGACGATTCAGACGAACCGCTTCGTCTTCGGCCATCACCAGCACGTCGTCGAAGTACCGGTCCACCAGCGGACGGAGGCCGGCCAGCGCGGCCAGAGCACCCTGATAGTCCTGCCGCACCGCATTATCCGCGGCCTCCCCGGCCGCCCGGCTCCAGGCCGCGAAAAGATCCCTCTCCACCTCGGCGACGAAGAGGCCGGGCAGGATGGCGGCCTGCGCGTCGGAGGCGGCCTCGGCGGGCAGCTTGCGGGCCAAGTTGGCCGGTCGCGTGTACACCGTCACCAGATCGTCCCAGGCCGGGCCTGAACGGAAGCGTTCAAGGGCTTCGGCCCGCAGCCTGAGGTCCGAGAAGTCGCGGGAGGTGGGCAGCACGGCTTCCACCGTGTCCCGGGAAAGGCCGTCGTCGACGAGGGCCTTGGCCAGCCGCTCCAGGATGAAGGCGGTCGCGTCCGCCACGACGGTGGCCCGGTCCATCAGGTCCGGGAAGCGTTCCAGCCCGTCGTAGGCCCGGTCGACCAGCCGCTCGACGTCGTAGCGCAGACCGCGTTGGGCCGCGATGGCCACCATGCCCGCGGCGGCCCGGCGCAGGCCGTAGGGGTCCTTGGAGCCCGTGGGCGGCTCGCCGCAGGCGAAGGCGGCGGCGATGTTGTCGACCTTCTCAGCCGTGGCCAGCAGCGCCCCCGTCATGGTCTGGGGGACCGCCCCTCCGGCGGCGTCGGGCAGGAACTGCTCGCGCAGCGCCGCCGCCACCTCGGGATGATGGCCTTCCATGAGCGCGTACTTCTCGCCCATCACTCCTTCAAGGTCGGCGAACTCCCGCACCATGACCGAAACCTGGTCGGCCTTGGCCAGCCGGGCGGCCTCCAGCGCCCGCTCCCGGGTCTCGGCGGGAGCATCGGTCACCTCGCCCAAGTACGCGACCAGGGCCACCAGCCGTTCGGTCTTGTCCTTCATCGTGCCGGCCTTGACGTGGAAGACGATCTTGTCAAGCTGAGCCGCCATCGCCTCCAGACCGGTGACCTTGTCCCGCTCGAACGAGAACTCGGCGTCGTCTATGCGACCCTGCAGAACGCGTTCGTTGCCGGCCGTGATCTGCTTGGCAAAGGCCAGATCGCCGTTGGTCACGTACAAGAAGCGGTTGGCCAGCCGGCCCGTCTCATCCACCAGTGGAAAGTAGCGCTGGTGCGACTGCATGGCGGTGATAAGCACTTCGGAGGGCAGAGCGAGGTGACGGACGGCGAACATGCCTGCCGCCACCCCCGGTCTTTCCACCAGGAACAGGACCTCATCCATCTTGCCGCCAGGATCGGTGACCTCGAGGCCGAGCTCGGCCGCCGCGCGCTCCAGCTCGGCCCAGATGAGCTCCTCCCTTTCCATGTGATCGGCCACCACGCCCGCCGCGCGCAAGGCTTCCCGGTAGTCGGCCGGCCGGCCTATCTCGACCGCCCCTCCCGCCCAGCGATGACCGCGGCTGGTCCGTCCCGAGGTCAACCCGGCCAGGCCGAAGGGGATGACGGTCTGCCCCCACAGCGCGACCAACCAGCGCACCGGCCGGGAGAAGCGCAGGTCCCTATGTCCCCAGCGCATGTTCTTGGGGAAGTACATGTCGCGGACGATCCTCGTGCAGATCTCTGGGAGCAGGCCGGCCGTGGGACGGCTCTCGCTGCGGGTGACGTAGTAGACGAAGCGACGCCCCCCTTCTTCGCGGACCTCCAGGTCGGCGGCCGTCACCCCTTTGGCCCGGGCGAAACCCTCACAGGCCTTGGTCGGCCGCCCCTCGGCGTCGAAGGCGGCTTCGAAGGCGGGGCCTCGCTGGACGATCTCGCGGGGGACCTGTTCGCCGGGCACATCGCGGATCAGGACGGCGATGCGCCGGGGCGAGACCATCACCTCCACGTCGCCCGGCCCGATGTCCACCGCTTCGGCGGACAAGAGGCCGGCCACCCGTTCAGGCAACAGGTCGATGGCGGCCCGGCAGGCCGAGGCGGGCATCTCTTCCACTCCGATCTCGAGGAGGAAGTCGCGGGAGGTCCGGTCATCGGGAGAGATCCAGGGGCGGTCACCGGCCGGGGCGGCCCCTGAGTCCGCCGCGCCCAATGTCCCCACGGCGACTATGTCAGCTGCTCCCTCCGTCGACTCCGCCACCCCCAGTTCGGCCACAAACGCCTCGGCCACCTTGCGGGCCAGGTTGCGCACCCGGGCGATGTAGCCGGTGCGCTCGGTGACGCTGATGGCCCCCCGGGCGTCGAGGAGATTGAAGGTGTGCGACGCTTTCAGCACGAAGTCATAGGCGGGCCGGGACAGCCCCCGCTCCAGGCAGCGCTCGCATTCCTGCTCATGGTCGGTGAAGGCCCTCTGCAGAAGCGGTATGTCGGCCAGGTCGAAGTTGTAGACAGACCACTGGGCCTCGTTGGCCTTGTGCACGTCGCCGTACGTCACCCCCGGGACCCACTCCAGGTCGAACACGTTGTCGATCCCCTGGAGGTACATGGCGAGCCGCTCGGTGCCATAGGTGAGCTCGACGCTGGGCGGGTCAAGGTCGATGCCGCCCACCTGCTGGAAGTAGGTGAACTGGGTGCACTCCATCCCGTCGATCCACACCTCCCAGCCCAGTCCCCAGGCCCCCAGCGTGGGCGACTCCCAGTCGTCCTCCACGAAGCGCACGTCGTGTTTGGCCAGTTCGATGCCGAGATGTTCCAAGGAGGCCAGGTACAGGTCCTGCACGTTGTCGGGGCAGGGCTTGAGGATCACCTGGTACTGGTAATAGTGCCCCAGCCGGTAGGGGTTCTCCCCGTAGCGGCCGTCGGTGGGCCGGATGGAGGGCTCGACGTAGGCCACCTTCCAGGGATCCGGTCCCAGGACCTTGAGGAAGGTGGCGGGGTTGAACGTCCCTGCGCCTACCTCGGTGTGGTGAGGCTGCCAGATGATGCAGCCCTGTTTGGCCCAGAAATCCTGCAGTCCCAGGAGCACTTCCTGGAACGTCGGCGTACGTACAGCCACGGTCGACCTCTCCTTCGCGCTTGAGCCGCGATTGTAGCAGCCAAGCGCCCGGCGCCTCAGGACGGCGGCGGAGGAGCCGTGGTAGTGGTGGTGGTCGTGGTGGGCGGCTCGGTGGTAGTCGTGGTGGTGACGGGCTCCACGGCCACGAAGATCTCCACCGTGCTCCCCCGTTCGACCTCGACGCCCGCCTCCGGGTCCTGGAGGATCACCAGGCCGGGCGTGTAGTCGGGCGTCTCCATGTCGGTGACCTTGGCCTTTAGCCCATAGAGGGCCAACTTGGCCTTGGCCTGGGCGACGGTGAGATTCAAGCCCGCCACCGCCGGCACCCTCACTGTGGTGATGACGGGAGCGTTGCTGACGTAGAGGATGACCTTGGTATCGGGCTGCACTTCGATGCCGGGAGCGGGGTTCTGGTCGACCACGGTGTCCCCGGGGGCGGTGGAATCCACCATGACCACCTCCGACCGCAACCCCATGCTGTCGAGCAGGCCGACGGCTACGTCCTTGTTGGAGCCCAGCAGACGGGGCACGGTGACCGTGTTGGTGGGCGCCACCACCACGATGGTCACGGTGGCCCCGGCCTCGACCTTCTGGCCGCCCTCCGGGTTCTGGCGCAGGACCGTGCCCACCGCCTTCTCCTCGTTGACCTCTTCTTGGCGCTTGACCTTCAGCCCGGCCGCGCCGATCTTCTGGCCGGCCTCCGCTTCGCTCAGACCCACCACGTCGGGTACCTCGACCAGCCCCTGACCGGAGGAGATCCACACCCGCACCTCTTGTCCTTTGGCCAGCTTGGTGCCCTCTTCAGGATCCTGCCGGGCCACGTCGCCTTCGTCCACGTCGGCCGAGGCCTGCTCCCCCACCCGCTCGAACTTGAAGCCGGCCCCTTCGATCCGCGACTTGGCCTCGGCCTCGCTCAGCCCAACCACCGCGGGCACAGTGGCCAGGTCGGCCCCGGGCTGGTCCCAGGTGGAGAGGATCACGTACGCTCCTCCGGCCAGCGCCAGGATGAGGATGATGACCAGTATCCAGGGCCAGGCGCTGCGCCGCCGGGGGGGTTCCTCTTCGTAAGCCGCCGGAGGCGCTTGTGGCTCGGGCGAGCGCCGGCGAACCTGCGTGGGCTGGGCGGCGATGACGGCCTCGGGCGTCATCACTTGGGTGGGCTCGTCCATGAAGGCGGCGGGAGCGCTCACCGGTTCCCCATCTTGCACCAGCCGCAAATCTTCCAGCATCTGCTGGGCGGTGATGTACCGTTCCGTGGGGCGCTTGGCCAGGGCCCGCAGGATCACAGCCTCGAGGTTCTCGGGGACAGCCGGGTTGATGCTCCTGGGTGGCACCGGCTGCTCGTGCACGTGCTGCATGGCGATACTGACCGGATTGTCTCCGTCGAACGGCAGCTTGCCGGTGACCATCTCGTACATGACCACACCCAGCGAATACAGGTCCGAAGCGGCCTCAACCGGCCGCCCCTGCGCCTGTTCGGGCGAGAGATAGTGCGCCGTGCCCAGGATGGAGCCGGCTTCGGTCATGGTGGAAGCGTTCCCGGCCCGGGCGATGCCGAAGTCGGTGACCTTGACCCGGCCCTCGTTGTCGATGACGATGTTCTGCGGCTTGATGTCGCGGTGGATGACATCCCGGCGGTGGGCGAACTTGAGCGCCTCCAGGATCTGCGTCGACACCGAGACGACCAGGTCGGGACTGAGCGGGGCGTACTTCAGGATGATGTCCTTGAGAGTACGGCCCTCCAGGTATTCCATGGCGATGTAGTAGGTGCCCTCGGCCTCGCCCCGGTCATAGATCTGGACGATGTTGGGATGGTTGAGGCCGGCGGCGCTGCTGGCCTCCCGGCGGAACCGCTCAACGAACTGCTCGTCGTGAGCATAGCGGCCGGACAGCACCTTGAGGGCCACCTGCCGGCCGAGCAGGCGGTCGTTGGCCAGAAAGACGTCGGCCATGCCGCCACTGCCTAGTTTGCTCACGACCTCGTAGCGGTCGTCGAACACCCGTCCTATCAAGTCTCTGCCGTCCTTCGGAGCATCCTCACCTCTGTCACCGCCCCTGAGGCCACGCGGAATACTACCCTATCCATCATGTTCAGAGCCCCAGGGCGGCCGCAAGCACCTGCTGGGCCACCGGCGCCGCCACACTGCCTCCGCTGCCCCCGTTCTCGATGAGGACGACCACCACCACCTGGGGGTCGCGGGAGGGGGCGAACCCCGCGAACCAGGCGTGGGATTCGGCGTCGGCCACTTCGGCGGTCCCTGTCTTGCCCGCCACCTGGACGCCGTCGATGGCGGCGGCGGTTCCCGTGCCCCGCCTCACCACCTCGATCATGAGGTCGGTCATCGTGGCCGCCGTGGTGCTCGAAATGGCCTCCAGCCAAACCTTGGGCTTGGTCTCCTGGAGCACGTTGCCGTGGTAGTCGAGCACCTGCTGCACCAGGTAGGGCTCCATGATCTTGCCGTCGTTGGCCACCGCCGCCGCGGCCAGGCCCATCAACAAGGGGCTGCACAGCACGTCGCCCTGGCCAAAGGAGACCTGGGCCAATTCGGCGTCATCCATCCCGGCCGGATCGGGAAAGAGGCCCTCCGTGCCGCCCATACCCCAGGGCACATCCTGGCCGAAACCGAAGGAGGCGGCAAAGCCGGCCAAGGTCTCGGCGCCCATGTCCACCCCCACTTTGGCGAAGGTGGTGTTGATGCTGCTGGCGAAGGCCTTGGTGAAGTCGTGCTTCCCGTACACCTTGTCGTCGAAGTTGTGCACCTCATATCCGTCGAAGGTGACGGTGCCGGTGTCGACGAACTCGGTCTCGGGGGTCACCGTGCCGCTCTGAAGCCCTCCGGAAGCGGTGATGATCTTGAACACCGAGCCGGGCGGGTAGAGGCCCTGTACCGCCCGGTTCAGCAGGGGGGAGTCGGGGTCGGAATTGAGGTCCTTCCAGATCTCCTCGAGCCGGTTGGGGTCGTAGCGCGGGTACGAAACCATGGCCAGCACCGCCCCCGTGCGCGGATCGAGGGCGATGACGGCGCCTTTGCGCTGCCCCAGGGCCTCAGCCGCCACCCGCTGCAGGCTCAGGTCCACTGTCAATCGGAGATCGGCCCCCCGGCGGGGTTGGCCGGTGAGGCGGTCCCACAGACCGGTGACGCCGAGGATGCCGCCCTGACCGGAGAGCTCTTCGTTGTACACCCGCTCCACCCCGGCCCGGGCGTAGCGGAGGCTGTTATACCCCAGCCAAGGCGAGGTGAGGCTGCCCTGAGGATACTCGCGCAGATAGTACTGGCCCTCTTTGCGGTTGACCGCCAGTTCCTCCCCGTCGGCGGAGAGGATGAGACCCCGCTCCACCCTCATCTCATCTTCGACGGCCCGCGTGTTGGCCGGATCGACCTTGAGGGAGGGCGCGGCCCACACCTGCACGTAGGTGAGCTGGACTATCACGGCCACGAAGAGCAAGGCGAAGAACCAAAAAAGGCGGCGGATAGGTCTGTCCATCTATGCCGACCTGTCACTGGTGCGCAGGAGCAGGGCCACCAGGGCGAAGTTGGCCACGATCGAGCTGCCGCCGTAGCTCACGAAGGGCAGAGTGATCCCGGTGAGAGGGATCAGCTTGATGACCCCGCCCACGATCAGAAAGGCCTGCAGGGCGAAGATGCCGGTGAGCCCGGTGGCGAGCAGGCGGGCGAAGTCGTCGCGGGCACCCATAGCAATGCGCAGACCCCGGTACGCGAACACCACATAGAGAAGGACGATGCCGGCCGCCCCGGCCAGCCCCAGTTCCTCTCCGATGGCGGCGAAGATGAAGTCCGACTCCAGGTAGGGGATGATGCTATTGCCCGACTGCAGAATGAGATAGCCCTGGCCCAACCCCCTTCCGAACACGCCTCCCGAGGCG
This sequence comes from uncultured Gaiellales bacterium, assembly GCA_964399135.1. GTDB lineage: Bacteria > Actinomycetota > Thermoleophilia > RBG-16-64-13 > RBG-16-64-13 > CAYNPL01. The sequence goes on along the minus strand of CAYNPL010000018.1, from coordinate 23,580 downwards.
AGGGCGAACAGGGACTGCACGATCTGATAACCCTTGCCGCTGGGATCCGCCCAGGGATCGAGCCAGATGTCCACCCGGGTCTGCACGTGGCCGAACGCCAGATACAGCACGGTGGCTCCGGCGAAGAACAGGACCAATCCCACCAGCACGTAGAAGAACCGCCCTGTCGCCACGTACAGCAGGGTCAACAGCGCGCCGAAGAAGAGCAGACTGGTGCCCAGGTCGCGCATGAAGACCATCAAAGCCATGGAAAGACCCCAGATGGTCAGGAGAGGCGCCAGATAGCGCAGGGGAGGTAGGGGCGCGCCCAGGACCCTGCGGGTGCTGACCGTGAGGGCTTCTCTGATGTCGACCAAGTAGGCGGCGAAGAACACCACCAAGAGGACCTTGGCGAACTCCCCGGGCTGGAAGCGCACGGGGCCCAGAGCCAGCCAGAGCTTGGCCCCGTTGATCTCCCGGCCGGCGACCGCCGTGATCAGAAGGAGGAGGAGTCCTGCGGCCCCGATCCAGAACTTGTACTTGCTGAGCGACTTGAGGTCGCGCACGAAGACGAGCACGAGCAGGAAGACGATGAGTCCCACCACCAGCCACATCGCCTGTTTGAGGGCCAGGTCCTCGTCGATACGGTACAGAAGGAGCAGGCCAAGGGTGGAGAGAAGAGCGGCCACCGGCATGAGGTACGGGTCTGCTTCCGCCGCCAAGAAACGCCGGCCCAGGTGGGCGATGGCGAAAAGGGCCAGGAAGAGCGCCCCGTACGTGAGGGAGGACCAACTGAGGGTCTCGGACTTCTGCGTGTAGACCAGGGCGAACCCCAGCGTGGTGAGGATGAGGGCCGGCAACAGGAAGACGAGCTCGCGGTTGCGTACACTCATGGCAGCGCACCCAGAGTCTGCAGGAAGGCCCTGCCTTCCTCCTTGTCCAAGAGGTCATGAGCGTCGACACGCTGCTGCAGGTAGGCGGGCAGCGAGTCGTAGGCGACCGTGCCGATCTCTATCACCGACGAGAGCTGGATCCCCAGCAAGCTGGCAGGAAGTCCCTGGTAGAGAGCGACCATACCCTCGTACGTGCCCACGTAGAACACACTCGAGTTGAACGCGGTGAAGCCTCCCACCAGCGCGGCCAGCAGAAGGACCACCAGGACGGCGCTGATTATCAGCCGGCGGCGCGACGGAGCCCGGGGGGCGTCGGTACGCGGCTCCGCCGAGGTCCCGACCGCTTTCTCACCGGCCGGCGGGCGTGAGAAAGGGGCGGCTCGCCCCAATCGCTGCCAGGCCATCCCCGGCCTCTTGGCCCGGCTCGGCGCCTCGGCCGGCACCCCCCGATCGACCGGGCCCAGGAGCACCTCCTCCTCCTCGCGGGGGGCGTCCTCGTCTACGGAGACATCGGCGCCCATGACGTCGACCACGAGCACGGTGACATTGTCTTCGCCACCCCCGGCCAGCGCCGCCTGCACCAGCAGTCCGGCCACTTCCTCGGGTCCCAGTCGCCGGCCCAGCAGGTCGGCGATCTCGCCGTCGGACACCATCCCGCTCAGCCCGTCGCTGCAGATGAGCAGTCTATCGCCCGGTGCGACGGGCACCTCGGAGAGGTCGGGTTCGATATCGGTGTCGGTGCCGAGGGCCCGGGTGATGATGCTGCGATGCGGATGGACGGCCGCTTCAGCCTGAGTGATCTCTCCCCTCCGCACCATCTCTCCCACCCAGGAGTGGTCATCGGTGAGCTGGGTCAGCTCGCCCTCGTGCAGCAGATACGCGCGGGAATCGCCGACGTGACCCACCAAGAAGTGGTCCTCGCCGGCCAAGGCCGCCGTCAGCGTCGTCCCCATCCCCGAGAGCCGCTCCTCGGAGAGGCTGCGGGCGGCGATGGCCTCGTTGGCGGTGACGATGGCCTGACGCAGCCCTTCCTTGCCGGCGGCGGGCGGATCGAGCTGGAGCAGGGCCTCACAGGCCATCTGAGATGCCACTTCCCCGGCCCGTGCTCCCCCCATGCCGTCGCAGACCGCATAGAGCCCCGGGCGCACGAGGTAGGAGTCCTCGTTGGTCTGCCGGACGAGGCCGCGGTCGCTGGCTACTCCGGCCGCGAGGCGCATCAGCGGACCTCCACCCTGAAGACCGTGTCGCCGATCTCCACCCGGTCACCCGGCCGCAGCAGGCGGGCCCCCTCGATGTCGGCGCCGTTGACCTGGGTGCCGTTGGTGCTGAGCAGGTCTTCCACCTGGAGCCCCTTGTCGGTCAGTTCGAAGAGCGCGTGCTTGGACGAAACGAAGGTGTCTTCCAGATGGATGTCCATCTCCGGCGACCGGCCGGCCAAGGCATGTCCGCCGGGGGGGAAGGTGAAGACACCGCCCACGGGCAGGACAAGGCTCTTCTCCACCAGGCTCCAGGTGCCGGAGACGGGGGCCGAGGCATCGGGGCCGCCGCCCGCCGTCCCGGCGGGGGCGGCCTGCGCCCCTCCCCCGACCGTCCAGGCCTGGCGGGACGGGGCCGGAGCGGAGGCACGCAGTTCGCGCGTGGTGGAGCGGACCACCCAGAAGATGAACAGGTAAAGGATGACCAGAAAGGCGAACTTGCCCGCAAGCAGCACTATCTGCAGCATGCAGTCCTCTCCCGGTCCGCGCCGCTTACTTGAGCTCCGCCGTGATACGCCGCTCGCCTATGACGATCACATCACGAGGACCGAGCACGGTCTTGGTGACCGGGTATCCGTTCACCATGGTCCCGTTCGTGGACCCCAGATCCTCCACTACCAGTCTGCCATCGGCCCAGAAGACGGCGGCATGCCGCCGCGACACGCTCGGATGGTCGACCCGGAAGTCGACGTCGCGAGCGCGCCCGATGACGACGCGGTCCTGGGCGAACTCGCGCATCTGCTCCCCCGACCTGAGGACGATGATCGCCCGGGTCGAATCGAGCCCGCCCGCCCCGGCTGACGCCGGGACCTCACCCGCGCCTGGTCCGGTGGAGGCAGCCGCAGCGCCGGCCGCCACGGCCGACCCGGTCGACCTGGTCGCCCCGACGGGCGGCGTGAAGGTGGCGGCCCCGGCCGCGGCGGCGGCCCCGGCCGCGGCGGCGGCCTTGGCGGGAGCCGCCGGAACCCGCCCGGCTTCCGGCCGTTCGGCCGCCCCCGGCTGCGCTTGGCCGGCGGGCCGGGCCTCGGCCGGGCCTCGTTTGACGGGATGGGCCAGGATGCCGAACCGTCCCAACTCCAGGTCACGGTCGAGCACGATCTCCACGTCTATGTCGGCGGTCAGCTCGTAGCCCATATCCTCGACATGCTCGTACAGCCGGTCGATGAGCCCGCTCCGAATCTTCGCCTCTTTGCCCCTGAACCGCTCGTAGTCCTCCAGGCAGAGATAGACGGTGTAGCGGTCCCCGACCCAGACCCGGTCGGATCCCCAGGTCTTGTTGTCCTCCATCTCCTTGATGAGTTTTTCGGCCAACTCGGAGGGATGCACGTACAGCCTCTTGGGGCTGCTTTTCTTACGTGCGCCGGCCTTCCGGATGAAACCCATGGACGTTTCCTCCTAGAGGGACCCCGCACCCTTGGCAGGAGCGATGAGGGCGGACAGATAGGCGATTATAGCGCACGGTCCATACGCGACTAGGAACGGGCCCATGGACACCGGCACATCCAGGGCAAGGATGGGCAGGAGGACCAGACCGCCCAGACCGACGAGCAGATAGACCGTGGCCCCCCACATCCGGCGCTCCCGCGAGCGCCCCAGCAGCACGTACAGCGGCAGCGAGAGCAGGGCGAACACGAGCGCCTGCAGACTGAGTTCGGGCCGGGAATCCAAGAAGCGGGCGATCTCGGTGAGCACCGTCCACGGGGAGGCGGCGTGCTCGGCGGCGGTGAGCACCGGACCGGGGCCCGCCGTGAACGTGTACGGCAGGGTGTCCCAGCCCGCCAGACCGGCGGTGATGGCAAGGACGAGCCCGTTCCAGAACCCGATCAGGGCCCCCCAGCGGCGGAGGGCCAGGCCGGCCAGCGGGAGCAGGGCCAGCCCCAGCCACCATGCCACCGCGAACGGCACCACCCCGGGCAGCAGAGCCGCCCACTCCCGGCGCCGCCAACGCAGCAATGCCATGGTCGCCGCCGCCGGCACCACATAGACGATCCCCCAACCGGCACCGTAGGCGAAGATCGGCGGGGCCAGCACCGCGAGAGCCAGGACCCCGCCCGCGAACGGCCAGATCAAGGCCAGGAAGGCCGGCAACGCCACCAAGGGCAGGATGGCCGCCTCGGGGTAGAAGGGCGCGCGGGGCAAGAGGAAGAGCAGGCTGCAGAGGGCGCAGGCGCCCGCCAGCACACGTGTGCCCAGGAAGGCCAGCCGGTCCCGGTCGATGGACGGTGCGGTCAGACGGCGCACCCTGGCGGCGATTGCCTGGTCCACCCTCTCTTCCGGCAGCCGGTGAGCGGCCTGAGCCAGTTGCCGGCCGAAGGTGGCGGCATCCGGACGGGCGAGCCTGTCTCGGGCCATGGCCCGGGCAAGCACGTCGCTCAGAGCTGCGGGCAGGTCCGGCCGCCCGGCCGAGAGAGGAGGGATGTCGGGACGGGAGACATCGTGAAGGAGCTGCTGCAGCTTCTTGCCGCGGAATGGGTTCCTCCCGGTGAAGCCTTCGTAGAGGGTCAAGGCGAGGGAGTAGACGTCGGTGCGGGAATCGACGTTCCGGCCCTCACCCTGCTCGGGCGACATGTAAGCGAGCGTGCCGACCAGGTCCCCGTCCATGGTGATGGAGGCCCGGTCCTCGAGTTGAGCCACCCCGAAGTCCATGAGCCTCGCGTCGACCTGCTCCCCCTCCACCAGCATGATGTTGTCCGGCTTGATGTCCCGGTGCACCACTCCCCGCTTGTGCGCGTGATCGAGAGCAGCCGCCATTTGCAGGCCCACCTGGACGATCTGGCTGTCGCTCAGGCTGCGCTCTTGATACAGCTCGCGCAGGGTCGCGCCCTGGATGTATTCGCTGATGAGAAGGGTCTCGTCGGGCTCTTCGATGACCTCGTACACCGTGAGGATGTGGCGGTGGCTGAGCTTCGCCGCCGCGTGCACCTCCCGCTGCACCCGCCCCTCGCTGTCGGCGGCGTGGCTCACCACCTTGATGGCCACCGGCCGCCCCATCTTCAGGTCATCGGCGAGAAAGACGGTGGCGAACGCTCCGCTGCCCAACTTGCGGACGATCTGGTAGCGATCGTAGAGAAGGGTGGGGTCAACCATGCCCCCAGTATATCGTCGAGGGACCGCGGCCCTCCCGGCGCCGCCCTATCCCCACCGGTCGCCGTTCGCCCGGCTCCATCGGGCCCGCCCCGGCGTCTTGGGGCGCTATGTTATACTCGTGCGCACTCCGGGCGAGTGGCGGAATTGGCAGACGCGCTAGGTTCAGGGTCTAGTGAGCTTACGCTCATGGGGGTTCAAGTCCCCCCTCGCCCACCATCACCTTCGGGCAGCCGCTGCACATGGTCGATCGAGACAGGGACGACAGTCACGCTGAACTGACTACGGGAGAGCGGAAACGGCGGCAGAAGAAGGCTCTGCCCAAGCCGCTGGTGCGACTCCTCGTGGTCCTCGCCGTCATCGTCGTGGTGGTGGTCGTGATCGTGGTGGTGGCCCGAAGCGCCATGCAGAGCGGCGAGGCCGCTGCTTACCAGCGCTACATGACGGCCGTGTCCGACATCCTGGAGCAGTCCGACGCTTTGGGGAGCGAGGTGGAACAACTGCTCACCGAGCCGGGCGACACCAACCGCAAGGACATCCAGACCCGCCTCGACCGGTTCGTCGCCACTTCGGCGGCCCTCGCGGACGAGGCGATGGCCCTGGAGGCACCCGAGGAGATGGTCGACCAGGGCGTCCACCAGTTCCTGATCCTGGTCATGACATTCAGACAGAACGGCCTCACCGACCTCAAACCATCGCTCATGAACGCCCTGGAGGTGGAAGACACCGACGTCGCCGCCGAGCAGATCTCGCGCGCCCTCTACTACCTGACCAACTCCGACTTCCTCTACAAGGAGGTCTACTTCCCCGAAGCCACCGAGATCCTCCAGGCCAAGGAGCTCAAAGGGATAACCGTCCCCGGCTCCGAGTTCTTGAGCGATCCCGACCTGGCCGCGAAAGCCCGGGTGCAGGAGATGCTGGCGGAGCTCAAGAGCACCGGTAACCTGCAGGCGGTCCATGGAGTGGCTCTCGCCAAGGTAGTGGCCATGCCGGACGAGACCGAGATCGAGTCTGGCTCCACATACAACCTCACCGCCAGCGACCAACTGGTGTTCCTGGTGACCGTCGAAAACCAGGGGAACATGGCCGAGAAGGACGTGCCTGTCGTGGTCACTCTGCTCTCCCCTCAGTCGGCCGAACCCCAGAAGGTCACGGTCACCATCCCCGAACTCAAACCGGGAGAGACCGTGACCGCGCCGGTGGAAGGCCTCAATCCCACCGAGTATGGTGAGGTGGCCCAGCTCAAGGTGGTGGTGGGGCCGGTGCCGGGAGAGAAGGTCGAGACCAACAACTCTTTGGAAGCCAAAGTCATCTTCAAACTCTGACGGAGCGCGATCGCCTTGGAACAAGCTACTCAGATCCTGGCCATCGTGGCCATCATCATCGCCGTCGCGGCCGGTATCGGCCTGGTGCTGGTCATTCGCCTGCTGCGCCGCTACCAGCGCAACCAGCGGCTGGTCCTGGGTTCCCGGGGGACGGTCGACATCGTCGAGCACGTGGCCGCCGTCGATGAGAAGATGGCCAACGTGCGGGTGGCCCTGGAGGACCTCACCCTGGCCGTGCGCGACCACGACGTCCGCATCGACAGCACCCTTTCCCGGGTGGGCATCGTCCGTTTCGACGCCTATCAGGATCTGGGCGGCCGCCAAAGCACGGCGGTGGCCTTCCTCAACAGCCTGAGCGACGGCGTAGTGATCACCACCGTGGTCAGCCGGGACTTCGCCCGCATGTATGTCAAGTTGATCAAGGACGGCGAGCCCGACATCCCCCTGGCTCCCGAGGAGATCGAGGCCGTGGAGCAGGCGAAGGGGTCCGGTCCCTTCACCATCCGTCCCCGGGTCGAGGCCGGGATCGAACCAGAGGCGCCCGGCGACCTGCCCGCAGAGCTGGCCTCGTCGGAGATCGTCTCCGCCGGGCTGCCGGGAAAGCGGCCCCCATCGGAGCGGGAAGTAGCCCGGGAGAACCGTAGACGTAGGCGGCACGGCCTGCCCCCGGTGGAGGAGGCCGTGATGGCCTCTGCGGTGGGGTGGGAGGCGTCGCAGACCCCTTCACCGCAGGAGATCTCGCTGGCCGAGCAGTTCGTACTCCTCCGGAGGCGGGACTCGCGGGGGGCCAAGACCGATACTGGGGCCCCGGACCTGCCTGGCCCGGGCGACGAAAGGGAGAATGGCGATGAGTTGTGAGAGCGGCACCCAGGGGCCCGCGCTGTGGCCGGTCTCCTCGCTGAGCCGCCCGTTGCCGGTCGCCGCCAGCACACTGGGCTTTCTGGGACCACCCGGGACCTTCACCGAGGTCGCGCTCAGGGCCACCCTCGACGAGCAGGCCGACCACGGCGTCACCCGGCGATTCGTGCCCTTCGCTTCCTTGCACGAGACCATCGACGCGGTGTCCAGCGGCGAGGTCGACTGCGCGATAGTGCCCATTGAGAACTCCATCGAGGGGTCGGTCTCGGCCACGGTCGACATCCTTGCCCATGAGATCGACAACCTGCAGATCGTCCGCGAAGTGCGGATCCCCATCCGCCACCAGCTTCTGGCCCGGCCGGGAGTGACCCTCGGGCGGGTGACCAAGGTCGTCTCCCATCCTCACGCCAACGCCCAGTGCCGCACCTGGCTGCGCAAGAACCTGCCGGGCCGGGAGATAGAGGCGGCCAACTCCACCGCGGAGGCGGTAGAGCGGGTCTCTCTCAGCGGCCAGCCGTGGGCCGCCATCGGCAACCACCTGGCCGGGGAGACCTACGGCTGCGTGATACTGGCGCCCGACATCGAGGACCACAAGGACAACGAGACCCGCTTCGTGTTCCTGGCCCGCCAGCGGGAGCGGCAGGACTGGTTCGAGCCGTACAAGACCTCCGTGGTCTGCGAGATCGTCAAAGACCAGCCCGGTGCCCTGCTCCTCATCCTGCAGGAGTTCGCGTTCCGCCGCATCAACCTCACCAAGATCGAATCCCGTCCCTCCAAGCGCCGGTTGGGCGACTACATCTTCCTGGTCGACATGGAGGGTAAGATCGACGACGGGCCGGTGGCCGACGCGCTGCGCTGCCTGTGCTGCAAACTGCCCCGCCTGACCGTCTTGGGCAGTTATCCTGTGGGCATGCCCCTGCCCCACGCCACCCGCTGACGGCAGACCCCGGCCGAGGAGAGTCCCGTGCTCGACTTGAAGCTCATCCGCAGTGAACCCGAGGCGGTGCGCGCGGCCCTGCGCCGCAGAGGACCTCAGGCCGAGGCCGCCCTCGACACCCTGCTCGCTCTCGACCAGGCCCGCCGGGAGACCCTGGTGCAGGTGGAAGAGAAGCGGGCTCTGCGCAACTCCGTGAGCGAAGAGATCGCCCTGGCCAAGCGCAACCAGGAGGACGCGTCTGCCAAGATCGAGGCCATGCGGGCACTGGGCGAGGAGATCAAGGAGCTGGAAGCGAAGCTCAAGCAGGTCGAGGCCGCGCTGGAGGAAGAGCTGCTGCAGGTGCCCAACCTGCCCGAGCCCTCCGCCCCCGCCGGCGGGGAAGAGGACTCGGTGGTCATGCACGAATGGGGGACCCCCCGGCAGTTCGCCTTCGAGCCCAAGGACCATATCGACCTGGCCGCCGCTTTCGACATGATCGACATGGAGCGCGGCGCCCGCACGTCGGGCAGCCGCTTCGCCTACCTCAAGGGCGACCTGGTCTTCCTGCAGTTCGCCTTGGTCCAATACGCCCTGCAGAAGCTGGCCTCCAAAGGCTTCCGGCCGGTGGTGGTGCCGGTCCTGGTCCGTGATGAAGCCATGTACGGCACCGGGTTCTTCCCCACCGACATGCAGCAGGTCTACCGGGTGGAGGCGGACGGCCTCAACCTGGTGGGGACCTCGGAGGTCCCCCTGGCCGCCCTCCACATGGGTGAGATAGTCGACGAGGCCGAGCTGCCCTTGCGCTACGTGGGCTACTCCAGTTGCTTCCGGCGGGAAGCCGGTGCGGCCGGCAAGGACACCCGGGGCATCTTCCGGGTGCACCAGTTCGACAAGGTGGAGATGTTCAGCTTCTGCGCTCCCGGCGAGTCCCCGGCCGAGCACGACTTCATGCGGTCGGTGGAGGAGGAGATCCTGCAGGAGCTGGGTCTCCCCTACCGGGCGGTCAACATCGCCGCCGGCGACCTGGGGGCGCCGGCGGCCAAGAAGTACGACCTGGAGGCCTGGCTGCCCACCCAGGGGCGGTACCGTGAAGTGACTTCGTGCTCCAACTGCACCGACTACCAGGCCCGCCGCCTCAAGGTGCGGGCCAAGGGCGAGAAGGGCGGCCCCTACCTCCTGCACACGCTGAACGGCACCGTGGTCGCGGTAGGCCGGACCATCATCGCCATCATGGAGAACTACCAGACCGAGGACGGCCGGTTCGAGGCGCCCGCGGTGCTCCGACCGTTCCTACCGGCAGGCAAGGAGATACTGGGGGGATGAGGGCGGCGGTCGGGGGCGGGAGCACCGCGGCGGGCGCGGGCGGCGCCGTCCGCACCGGGGCGAACGACGTCCTCGTGGTGGTCGACGTGCAGCGTGACTTCTGCCAGGGTGGGAGCCTGCCCGTTCCCGGAGGCGATGAGGTCATCCCGGTCATCAACAGCCTGCTGCCTCGCTTCGGCCGCTGGGTGTATACCCGCGACTGGCACCCTCGGGACCACGTGAGCTTCTCCGACCACCCCCGGTTTCAGGACGGCTCCTGGCCCCCTCACGCCGTCCAGGGCACCCCGGGAGCCGAATGGTGCGCGGGCCTGGAGATCCCGATGAACGCCATCCTGGTGAGCAAGGGCGACGACCCCGCCCGAGAGGCTTACAGCGGCTTTCAGGTGGAGCGGCTCGATCTGGCCGGCTTTCTGCGGGCGCGGGGGGTGGAGCGGGTCTTCCTGACCGGACTCGCCACCGACTACTGCGTGCGGCAGACGGCCCTCGATGCCCGCGCCGCCGGCTTCACCGTTTACCTGGTGGAGGACGCCTGCCGGGGGGTCGCGCCCGGCACCACCGCCTCGGCACTGGCCGAGATGGAGGCGGCCGGGGTGATCCGCGTGCGTTCCGATCAAATCGAGGATTCAGGCGAGCGGCCTCCGACCACCTACGACGAGCACGGCCAGCCGGTAGCCGACGATGGCTGAGCCCGACGTCTCCCAGCGCTGGGCACGCCGGGAGGACCTGGCCCTCCTCACCGACTACTACCAGCTCACCATGATGGGGGGCTACTGGAAATCCGGCCGCAAGGACCTCCGGGCCTGCTTCGCCTACACGTTCCGCGACCTGCCGCCGGACAACGGCTTCGCGGTCGCCGCCGGACTGGAGCAACTGCTCGACCACGTCGAGAACCTCCGCTTCGGTGAGCGCGACCTGGAGTACCTGGCGGGGCTCAAGACCTTCGATCCGGCCTTTCTCGAGTATCTGGCCGGCTTCAGGCCTTCCTGCTCCATCGAAGCGGTGCCGGAAGGGACCATCGTCTTTCCCCACGAGCCCATCCTGCAGGTGGAAGGGCCTCTGATCGAGGCCCAGCTGCTGGAGACGGCCATCCTCAACGCCCTCAACTACCAGACCCTCATCGCCACCAAGGCGGCCCGGGTCAGACTCGCCTGCGGCGACGACGACCTGGTCGAATTCGGCCTCCGCCGCGCCCAGGGTCCCGATGGAGGGTTGAGCGGCTCACGCGCCGCCTACATCGGCGGGGCGGACAGCACCTCCAACGTGCTGGCCGGCAAGATCTTCGGCATCCCGGTGCGGGGCACACACGCCCACTCCTGGGTGATGAGTTTCGAGGACGAGCTGGAGGCCTTCCGCGCCTACGCGGCCTGCTATCCCGACCCCATCCTCCTCGTCGATACCTACGACACTCTCACCTCGGGTCTGCCCAACGCGGTTAAGGTGTTCCAAGAGCTGCGCGCGGCCGGCCGGACGCCGCGCGCCGCGGTCCGGCTTGACTCCGGCGACCTGGCCCGGCTGAGCAAGGCGGCCCATCGCATGTTCACGGAGGCGGGATTCGCGGACCCTCTCATCGTGGCGTCGAACGAACTGGACGAAGACCTCATCGCCGACCTCAAGCGTCAAGGGGCGCCCATCAACTCCTGGGGAGTGGGGACCCACCTCATCACCTCGTCCGACCACCCCGCCTTGGGCGGCGTGTACAAGTTGGTGGCGGTGCAGGAGGAGGAGGGTGGCCCTTGGGAGCCGCGCATCAAGCTCTCCTCCAACCTGGCCAAGATGACCGATCCCGGCCGCAAACGCCTGGTCCGATACTACGACCAGGCCGGTCATCCCCTGGCCGACCTGATCCGGCTCTATGACGAAGCCCCCGACTCCATCGACCCGGGGCAGCCAGCCACGCCGGTTCCTTTCGCCGAGCGCCAAGATCTCTCGTTCTTGCGGGCGGTTTGGGACGCCGCCCTCTGCGAAGACCTCCTGCAGCCGGTGATGCATCACGGCGCCCGGGTGGGTGAGCGTGTCCCGCTCGACCGCATCCGCGAGCGCGCCCGCGCCCAGGTGGCCGCTCTTCCGGAAGAGCTACGCAGGCTGCGCAACCCCGAGATCTACTCAGTGGGCCTCTCTCCGAAGCTGGCGGCTGAGAAGATGCGGCTGGTACGGCAGGCCCCCGGGGTGCTGGGGGCGGGACCGGCGCAATCCGGCGCTGCGGCGGGGCCGAAGGGATCGAATGGACCGGGGTGACCGGGAGGCGTAGCTAGCAGCGACCTCTGGCTCCGATCGTCTCTCCCACCGGGATGGCGGTGGCCTGCCCTTTGGCCATGACCCGTCCTTCCGCCCCCGTAGCTACCAGATCAACAACCATGATCCGGCGCCCCCCGTGGAGCAGGCGCGACTCGGCGGTGAGCCGCTCCCCAGGAGCGCCGGAACGGAACTGGCTGATGCTCCATTGAACGGCGACGGCATCGTGCACCGCGTTGACATTGAGGGCGAATGCAACGTCCAGCAGGGCGAATACAAAGGCTCCGTGCGCCAACCCGTGGACTTGGAGGAACTCCTCCCTGACCACAGCGGAGACTCGGGCCAGGTCGGGAGAGGCCTCCTCCACCGTGATCCCGTAGAGCTTTATGAGCCCGTCGCCGGCGACCAGCCGCTCCAGCCGCTCAGGCATGGCCATCCCGGCCATGTACGGTTAGGGGTTGCCGCTCATCACCACCACGAGTACGACGCACACCGCGATCGTCGTGGCGATGATGAGAGCCTTCGTGATCAGACCCGGCCGTCGGCGGGCGCTGCCCACCCAGCCCACCCCCGGCCTGTAGACGGCGGAACGCCGGCCCCTCACTGCTTCGGCATACGCTGTTCTCACGCCCCATCCCTTTCCTTCCGGCCGCGCATGGCTACGCTTTCGCCGGGCGGAGCCGCAATCCTCTTGCTACCATGAGGGTCGACGCACAGCCAAGGAGTGATGCCGGGGGCAAGGGAGGCGCACATGTATTGTCCGCAGTGCGGTCAGACCAACGACGACAGTTCCAAGTTCTGCGTCAAGTGCGGGATGGACTTGGAGAAGTACAAGGAACAGTGGTGGGAGGGCAAGACACCTCCGACCACAACAGCCGGCCCCGCACCCGGCCCCGCAAGTGCAGGCACACCGCCGCCCGAGTACGCGCCTACCGGGTATCCGCCACCCTATGCCCAGCAGTATCAGCCGCCCTACGGAGCCCCTCCCTACTACCAGCAGATGCCGGCCTACGGGATGATCCCGAACATCCCCAGCTATATGGGATGGGCGATCGCCACCCTCATCCTCTGTTTCTGGCCCACCGGCATCGTGGCTGTGGTCTACGCGAGCAAGGTGGGCAATCGGTTGGCCCTCGGCGACGTGGTGGGGGCCCAAGAGGCGTCACGCAAGGCGAAGCTGTGGTGCTGGATCACCTTTGCCATCGGTGTCGCCATCGTGGTCATCGCCATCATCGCCAGCCTGCTGGCGGCCGCCACCGTCACCATCTACTGAGCGCCTATACCGGCAGGCCCTAGGGTTATACTTCCAGGTGTCCGCGGCGGCTCGGGCGAGCCTGAGCCGCCGGGCCCCTTCGTACTCGCGCCATGACCGCGGCTTTGATAAGCCGCCGTGCTCGCAGGGGCCGGCGGCGACCCGCGGAGGGGTGGCGGAGTCTGGCTGATCGCACCGGTCTTGAAAACCGGCAGACCGCAAGGTCTCAGGGGTTCGAATCCCCTCCCCTCCGCCTGATTTGCGGGGATTTATCCGGTGCCCTCATGCCGCGGGGTGCGCTCGGAGCGATCCGCTGCCACACCATTGCCACACCCAGCGTTCAAGAAGACGGTCAAGGACACCAAGGCGAGGATAGAGAGGCGCAAGAACGACCCAGCCACCTTCCTTGGCAGCACCGCGCCAGCTGCCCCGGGGGCGCGGATCGGGCTCGATGGTTATGATCCTGTGTACATGACCGGACAAGATTGGCGCGACTTCGGCTATCATGGTTTCGCTATTCTGGGGGCAGTAAGCAGCGGGGCTGGCGCCGCGCTCCTAGCATCCGGCGTGGGAGCGCCGTTCAGTCTGGTGGCCTTCAGTATTGCCGCTGGTTCAGCTGTTGGGCAGCACCAATGTAGACCCTCCGAATACACGGACGAGGCTGCTCGAGCATCAATGGGCGAGTCAGCCTATATGCAGGCGCTTTCGATGGCGATTCCACAGGGGAGCCTGCCTGGCGCACTTGTGCTCGGGGGATTAGGCATAGTCTTCCTGCTAAGATGAGAAGGCTGTTAGCTCAACTTATGATATCCGATCCAAGTGGTGAACCTGCGAGCCCGGACTGAGGAGCACCCGGTGGCCCAGAGTACTGAGACTTCATACCGCGATTGGTATCTCCGCAGGGTAAGCCGTTCCTTCACGATCGCGACCTCGGCGCCGATGGCGGAGGTGAAGGAGGCGTGCCAGCGGTGGGCGGGTGCCTTCGGCTGGGAACAGATCGGCCCCACGACCGGCTCCCCGACATTCAAACCCGGCTGGCTCCTTTGGACATTCTCCGGACTGGAAATGCAGGTATCGAGTTGGGAGGATGAGGGTGACGTCGATGCTCGGTTTGTAGCATCGGCCTATCGGCTGCTTCCTGGTCATGAAGATGATCTCGAGGAAGCAGCACGCCGTTTCGCCGAAGGGGTCGACCTCGAACTCCGAGAGGCGGGGTTCATGGTTACCGGCGCATGGGAAGAGCTTCAGCCGTCGCGGCGAGCCCGGCTTGCACGAACAGAGCGATGGCGGAGGCGCTTCACATTGGTCGCTTCGGCCATCTTGATTCCCGCGTCGCTCGCCATGTGGCTACTCACCAGCAACGGATTGGTCGGCTACCTGACGGCGCTGTGGATAGCTCTGGCAATATTGACTAGCGCTGATATCGTGCGTCGCCGTCTGCTGGGGATGAGGGCGACGTTCTTCGTGTTCGTCGTTGCCTTCATGTGGACAGCCGTGATCGTCTTCATGACTCCGATGTTCGTCGTCATGGCCTTGGGATATCTCTGACGAGCCGACTGTGGGGAAATACTCGACGGCATTCCACGGCAGGTAGGTGGTGTAATCCCTGTTTTCTTGACCAATCGGACCGGAACCGAGGTTTGACCGGTGCACGGGGGCGAAGCACGTCACGGGGGCATCGGGAATTGCGAGGGGTCGGAGAGTACGTAATGCTCCCGAAGGTGACCGGATCGTACAAGCGACCCCCTTCATGATGGGCGAGCGCTTGTGGTGTCTCCTCTCAGCGTCTCCGTGTTCATTGCGGTGAATACGGAAAACCGTATGCAAGTGTATATCGGAACCCGGGTACGAGCACATCTCCGATTGTCTTCGGCCTGGTCACCACCGACCGGGGCGACGTGGTCGAACTCCTTGGTGCCGCCGGCAACCCGTGTGCCGCCTATCGCTACGACCCCCGGGGCAACCCGCAGGGCGTCGGGCCAGGTGACCCAAAGGCACTGCCTGAAGCCCAGAGCGGCGGGGCGCGTCTGCGCGCCCTCCACGTCAGTCCGGCTGCCTCACAGCTGCCACACGACTATGCACGTAGGCAAGCGATCGTGGTAGCGGGCGAGAGGCCACGACTGATAACGAAGGTGCCCCGTTTCGGGCCGATTTGCAGGAACAAACCGACCATTACTGCGTATTCGCGAGTAGGAGAGAGCGCGAGAAGAAGAGCAATTGCCCCACTTGAAAACCGGCAGGCCGCAAGGTCTCAAGGGTTCGAATCCCTTCCCCTCCGCTTAGCGGCGCCCCCTCTGACAAGCGGCATCTGGGTCGCAGAGGTCTGGAGCGCCATTGTCAAGATCATGATCTGTGCGGTCGGGGAGCTCGTGGCGATCGCACCCACTGCGCGTGGCTCCGGCGGAGAGCGGTCCGCGGCGGAGCGATCCGCTGAGAGCGGCTAGGGTCGTTCACTCCCCGTCATCGCGACCAGAAGGACCGGCTGAACGGCAGCATGACCGCCAGCAGCTCGAGCCGGCCGAGCAGCATCATGGCCATGAGGACCACCTTGCCGAAGACGTCGATGGGCGCGTAGTTGAGGGTGGCCCCCACCAGTTCCAGGCCGGGCCCGATGTTGTTGAGGGTCGCCGCGACGGCCGAGGCCGCCGACAGAATGCTGATATTCGTGGCCGCCAGCAGGAGAGTGCCGATGACGAAGGTGGTGATCCACAAGAAGAACAGACCGAGTACACCTGTGACCACGTGCTCGGGCACCACTCGGCCACCCACTCGCACCGGTAGGACCGCTTTGGGACGCACCGCCTGCGCCATGACCCTGCCCGCGTTCTTGGTAAGAACGAGGAATCGGATGACTTTGAAGCCGCCGGCTGTGGAACCCCCGCACCCCCCCACGAACATGAGCAGCAAGAGCAGGGTCTTCGCGAAGCTGTTCCATTGATCGAAATCGGCGCTGACGTAGCCGGTGGTGGTCTGCAGGGCCACCACTTGGAACATCGCCTCTCTGAAGGCGTGCGTGCCGCTCGCATGCGACTTGGCGATCATGAGGCTGGCGGCGACCAGGATGGTGCTCCCCACCAAGATGAGCAGGTAGAGGCGGAACTCCGGGTTGCGCAGAGGATTCCGCATACGGCCCGACAGCAGCGCGAAGTAGAGGGCGAAGTTCCCACCGGCGAAGAACATGAAGATGGTGATGGTCAACTCGATAGACCAGCTGTTGAAGTCGGCCACCGAGCCGGCGAGCGGAGAGAAGCCGCCGGTGGCCATGGTGCCGAACGTGTGAGTGAGGGCGTTGAAGGCCCCGGTCCCCAGGGCCATGAGTATGATGGTCTCGAGCACGCTCAGGCCCACGTAGATGAGCCAGAGGTGCTTGGCTGTGTCCTTCAGGCGGGGGGTCAGTCGCTCCGCAGTGGGGCCGGGGGATTCGGCAGCGAAGAGGCGGATGGCCCCACCGCCCACCGCCGGCAGAAGGGCGATCACGAGCACGACGATCCCCATGCCCCCGTAGAAATGGGTCAGGCTCCGCCAGAACATGATCCCGTGCGGCTGGTCGTAGTCGGTGAGGACGCTGGCCCCGGTGGTCGTGAACCCCGAGACGGATTCGAACAGCGCATCGATGGGCCCGAACAGCCCGATCATCATGTAAGGTACGGCGCCGAACACGGCCGCGGCCACCCAGGAGAGCAGCACCGCGACGAAGCCGTCCTTGAAACCGATGTAGTCGTGCGCGGACGACCGGGTGAACAGGTAGAGCGGCAGGCCGACGACAAAACAGATGGCCGCGGACAGCAGAAGCGGGACGAGATCTGAATCGCCGTAGATGGCCGATACTCCGGCCGACACGAGAATGCCGGCCCCGATCGCCACCACCGCGAGCGATGACAGGTAGCCGATGAAGCGCAGGTTCATCGTCCGGATCGTGGCGAGAAGAGTCTCTCTACGTCTTTGACCGATCGCGGGACGGTGACGACCACAGCGACGTCGCCCTCTTCTAGGACCGAGGTCCCCCTGGGGATGACCACCTGTCGCCCCCTGACCACCGCTCCGACGATCGCCCCCGAGGGGAAGTGGACGTCGGCCAACTGTTGGCCGCAGATGGGGCTGGTCGGGCCCACTTCGAACTCGAGCACTTCTCCTGCGGCCTTGTCCAGCACGGCTGCGCTGACCACCCGGCCGGACCGGACGAACCGGAGAATGGCCGACGCGGTCATACGCCGGGGACTGATGGCCACGTCCACCCCGATGCTTTCCACCACGCGGGAGAACTCGATCCTCTCGACGATGGCGATCGTTCGCCTGGCCCCCATCTGTCGGGCCAGCAGAGAGGTGAGGATGTTCAGGCGATCGTCGCCGGTGGCGGCGATGAACAGATCGCTGTCGGCCACCCCTTCGGCGGCAAGGACCCTCTCGTCGATGCCCTCGTCGAACAAGACCAGGGACCGGCGCAGCGCGGCGGCCGCTTCGGCCGCCCGCTGCGCGTCCTTCTCGAAGACCGTCAACTTGATGTGCTTCCGCTCGAGCGCCAGCGCGATGCCCATGCCGATCTCGCCGCAGCCCAGCAGCATGGCCTTCTTAGGCGCCTCTTTCTGCCCGGTGAGCAGGGCGGCGGTGGCTATGACCCCCGCAGGCGTCCCGGTGACGAACACCCGGTCGCCCACCTGAAGCACCGAGTCACCTCGAGGGATGGTGACCTCGCCCGTCCGCAGCACCGCGGTCACCAGCACCCCCTCAGGCAGGGTGAGCTCCCGCAGGGGAGTGGCCACTCCCGGGCTGCCGGCCTCAGCCTGCACCTCCACCACCCAGACCTGGTTGTGCGCGAAGGTCTCCACGTCGAGCGCCCCGGGGATGCCCGCCAGCTTGACCACCTCGTCCGCCACCGCCGCCTCCGGCTGGATGACGTGGTCGACGCCCATGAAGCCCGTCGACAACGTGCTCTCGTCCTCGATGTAGTCGCGGTTGCGGACACGGGCGATGGTCTGCGGCACCCCCACCTGTTTGGCGGCCATACAGGCGATCATGTTGACCTCATCGGAGTCCGTGACGGCCACCAGCAGATCAGCCTTGCCCATGCTCACCTGCTCGAGGATGCGCCGGCTGGCCCCGTTGCCTTGAACGGCGAGGACGTCCAACTCCTGGGACGCGCGCTCAGTGGACTCACTGCTGCGGTCGATGACGGCCACATCGTGCCCTTCCTGACTCAGGATGGTCGCGATGTGAAAGCCTACTTCTCCAGCGCCGACGATGACCGCGTACATGGTTCCCTTACAATACCAGCGCACAGGCATTCCTGTTACAATGCCCCGACGCCCATGGACCCATACCGCCGCTCAGTCTATACGTCGTCGCGCCGTCGGCGCAGAGTGGTAGCTCGCCGCCGCGCCGTCCTCGTGGTGGGGCTTGTCACCCTCGTCGCCCTCGTCGTCGTCGGCTCCCTGTTCCTGTTCGGCGACGATTCCACCAGTTCGACCACGGGCGGGCAGACTTCAGCCTCCTCCGGGTCGGGGACTACCGGCGACGGCGACGGCAGCTCCACGTCCGGCTCTTCCTCCGCCACTTCCACCGAGGGTAACCCCACCAGCACCACCTTGCCCGGAGTCGACATGGACGTCCGGCCGGTGGCCTCCACCAAGCCCTCGGCCTTCGACATCACCACCAAGCTGTACAGGGGTACGGAGCAGATCTCCTCTTTCAGCCGGCAGAAACCCATCGTCTTCGGCCAAGGCAAGGACTACACCCCACTCGAGGGCATCATCACCTTCAGGGGCAACAACTACCGGGAGGGCGCCTCGTACGGCACCGCCGATGTTTCCACCGGCACCCTCGCCGTCGCCTGGAGCGTCCCCACCGGCAGCATGCTCAAGACCGGCGGCAAGAGTTCTTGGACCGGGAGCGGCTGGACCGGCCAGCCCTTGATCGTCAAGTGGCCGGAAGATCTCAAGAAGATCATGAACATCAAGGCGGAGAAGAAGGCCGACCCCGATCTGGTCGAGATCATCTATCCCTGCTTGGACGGCAACATCTACTTCCTCGACCTCAAGGACGGCACCTATACCCGCTCGTCCATCAAATCCGGCGGCGGGCCCTTCAAAGGCACCGGCAGCATCTATCCCGACGGGACACCCATCCTCGCTGTCGGCCACGGCGACAACGCCCCCGAGAAGGAGGTGGTGCGGGCGCGTCTGTACAGCCTCATCGACCAGTCGCTCCTGTACAGCTTCGGCAAGAAGCCCGATCCCAACTCATACCGCAGGTTCCATGCCTATGACTCCAGCGCCCTCTTCGACGTCGAGACCGACACCCTCATCCAGCCGGGGGAGAACGGCCTCCTCTACACCATCAAGCTCAACACCCAGTTCGACAAAGAGGCGGGCACTCTGACCATCGACCCCGATCAGCCGGTCAAGGTCAACTACACCAGCCCGCTCTACAAAGACGTCAGCCCAGCCAGCACCAAAGCCCGCTGGTGGGGCATGGAGACCTCGGCCTCGGCCTGGCGCAACTACCTCTACGTGGGCGAGAACGGCGGCCATCTCTTCTGCTTCGACCTCAACACCATGAAGTTGGTGTGGGCGCAAGACACCCTCGACGACACCAACGTCTCCCCGGTCTTCGAGGAGTCGCCCGAGGACGGGACCTGTTACATATACATGTCGACCTCGCTGCACATCACCGCTCCCGGCAGCACCGATCCTCGCAAGGGAGGCATCCCCATCTGGAAGTTCGACGCGGCCACCGGGGAGGTGGTCTGGCAAACCGACCCCTATCCCTGCTACACCATCACCGACGTGTCCGGAGGGGTCCAGGCCACCCCCGTGCTCGGGCAGAACGACATCTCCGACCTGGTCATCTTCGCCATCGCCCGGACCCCTGACGTGAGCACCGGCATCACCGTGGCCCTCGACAAGGAGACCGGCGAAGAGGTGTGGCGGACCCAGTTCAACCACTACGCCTGGAGTTCACCGGTGGCGGTCTACACACCGGAAGGCCGATCGTACATCGTCCAGTGCGACACGGTGGGCAACATGTTCCTGCTCGAGGGCACCACCGGGAAGATCCTCGACTACGTCAACCTGGGTGCCAACATCGAGGCGTCGCCGGCCGTCTACGGCAACACCATCGTGGTAGGCACGCGCGGGCAGAAGATATACGGAGTCACGATCAAGTAGTTCACGGGCCTGGATCACGGGCCTATACTGTGAGTATGTGAGCAGGCCGATCCGGACTGCGCGGCGATGACTGAGCGATCACGAGACCGGGATCACAGATGGGCCCTTGGATGCAGGTAGGGGCGGCGTTCTCTCTCTATGGGTCTCGACCGCTGCGCCGGCGTCTGGCCATCGGCATGGCCGTATTGACCGTGGGTCTGGTGGCGTTCCTCTCGCCCGGTTGTGGCGAGAAGGGCACAACGGACCTCAGCGGCTCGTCCACCTCGATGCCGCCCTCATCCTCGGTGGCCCCACAATCCACGACGACATCTTCCCTGACTTCGACCACTTCTCTCGACCTGGGCAGGCCGGCGAAGGTCCATGGAGCGATGGACGTGGCCGCCTACATGTCGGAACAGGGTCCAGGGTGGTTCGAGGCGTCGATGGGCGACCTTCCCCCCGCCCTCGAGCCACCCGAGACGACGATGGTCCTGAGCGGCAGGCCGCTTGCCAACCGGCGTGACGGAGCCATCTCTCCCCGCTTGATCGCCAGTTACTTGTTCCTGCAGTTCGGCGAGATCGGTCCCGCGGACCTCGCGAAGCACGCCGGCACTCTCGACTGCCTGTTCATCCGTTCCGCCTTGCTCGGTTTCGTGGATTATCTGGGCGGCCGGGTCTTCGACTGGGACGGCAGGTCCAGCCGGATCCCCCTCGATCTGAGAGCCATGATCAAGGAGGCCAACAAGCTGAGCCTGCCCGTGTTTATCGAACTGAACTACAGCGACTACATCCCCGGCCCCGTAGGCAGCGGCACCGAGTCCCTCGTGCGGGCCGACAACGCGGCGAGGACCGTTTCCTTCATCCAGGGCCTCGAGGCCGACGGGCTCCACGTCGAGGGCGTGACCTTCGGTGACGAGATCGGTGACGACAACGGATACGGTCCGCTCAAACCCACCTTCTTGAACAGCGATATCGTGTCCCGCTTCGTGACCTACGCCAAGACCCTCCGCGAGCATCTTCCCGGGCTCAAGATCTATGCCTTCGACTCGAACATCTCGGCCGCCAACGGTCGCCTTTCTGAATCGCTTGATCTACTCCGGCAGTTGGGAGCGGCCGAAGTCGCCGCCGGAACGACTCTGATCGACGGGTTCGTGTTCAGGGAGAGCTACGTCTACATGGACCAGCACGGGAAGATCCTCGACTCCCAGGCGATACTCGACGACATCGACTCGCTGGCGGGCGCGGGCGAAGTCACGCGCTTCGACGTCATGGGCGTCCGGCACGGGAACGCCGATCGCGCCTACCTGCCCACGCTGGTGGAGGAGACGAGAGTGATCTTCGGCCGGGAACTCGACTTGGGCATCACCGAGTATCTCCCGGCCGGCCCGCTTCAGATCAGCGAATCGGACACCTCCGTGTACGCCGACATCGACTTTCTCATCCACTATGCCGACCTGGTGGGCACCTACGCGGAGCAGGGACTGGACATAGTATCTTCATGGATCTTCGCCAACGACCCCGACCAGGCCAAGTGCTATGTGGACAAGGAAGGGAACGAGGGTCTGAACTACCCCGTGCACGAGCAACTCGCCCGGCACTTCACGGGCTCCCTGCTCGAGGTGCAGCGCTCGGAGCCATACAAGGCCGTGAAGGTGAGACTCTATGCCGCGCGGGATTCGGATTCGACCTTCGTCATCGTCCTGAACAAGGACACTTCCAGCCCGCACACCGTTCGGGTGGTCATCTCCGGGGAGTACGACCTGGTCCTGCGTCTACCCCCGCGCAGCTACACCTCACTCCTCCTGGAGGCTGACAGCGTGACTGTCAGGGGGATCGGCGGCGGCGTTTGAAACGACCCGCAGGCGGCCATAATCCTGCTCAACACCGATTCGAGTGCTGGGAGCGACCATGGCCAAGAGGAAGATCATCGAGATAGACCGCGAGCTCTGCAACGGATGCGGGCTCTGCACCACCGCTTGCGACGAAGGCGCCCTGGCCCTCGATGACGAAGGCAAGGCCTACCTGGTGAGAGAGCTCTACTGCGACGGCATGGGTATGTGCTTGAACGTGTGCCCCACCGACGCTCTCGCCATCGTGGAGCGGGAAACCGACCCGTATGACTACAAGGCCACGGTCGAGCACGTCGCCCGCACGCGGGGGGAAGAGGCGGTGGCGTTGGTGCACAAGGACCCCGAGGCAGAGGGCGCGCCTGCGCGCTCCGAGATCACGCAGTGGCCCATCCAGCTGCACCTCATCTCGCCGGCGGCCCCCTACTTCCGGGGCGCGGATCTCCTCATCGCGGCCGACTGCACGGCTTTCGCCTTGGGCAGCTTCCACCATGACCTGCTCAAGGGCCGCAAGATGGTCATAGCCTGCCCCAAGCTGGACGACATCGGCCCCTACGCCGACAAGCTGGCCGACCTCATCCGCGACAACGAGCTCAAGTCGATCACGGTCGCCATCATGACCGTTCCCTGCTGCGGCGGCCTTCGCTACCTCGTCGACAACGCCGTGGCCCAAGCGGGAGTCGACCTGCCGGTGCGGACGGTCGTGGTGGGCATCGACGGCCACATCGCCAGAGAGGACTGAGAACCCCCGGGCAGTCGCCGGGTGTGCTAGGCTGGGCCGTCCCACACGCCGTCACCTGACGAGGGCCCATGTTCCAGGAGGACCGCAGAACCAAACTCTTCACGCTCGGCAGCGTGTGCTTCGGGCTCTTCATGGTCATGCTCGACAACACTGTCGTCAACTTGGCCCTGCCCACCCTCCAACGCGAACTGGGCGCCGGCCTCAGCGAGCTGCAGTGGATCGTCGACGCGTTCACCCTGCTGCTGGCTTCGCTCATGCTCACCGGTGGCACCCTGGGCGACATCTACGGGCGCAAGCGCATCTTTCTCACCGGGCTCACTATCTTCACCCTGGGTTCGCTGCTCTGCGCTCTTTCCCCCACCATCGAGGTCCTCATCGGAGGGAGGGCGGTGCAGGGTCTGGGCGCCGCGGTGATGATCCCGAGCACGTTGGCCATCCTCACCAACACCTTCACCGATGCCCGAGAGCGGGCCCAGGCCATCGGCATCTGGGCGGGGGTCTCCGGGATCGCCCTGGCGTTGGGACCGGCGCTGGGCGGTGTGATGGTGGACGGGTGGGGCTGGCAGAGCATCTTCTACATCAACGTGCCCATCGGGGTGATCGCTTTCGTGACCGCGTTCAAACTGGTGAAGGAATCCAAGAACCCGGAGGGGAGAGGTTTGGACATCCCCGGGCAGGTCCTCGCCGTCGCCGGTCTGGGTACCCTCACCTACGCCTTCATCGAAGCAAAC
>CAYNPL010000017.1:37971-53985 GCA_964399135.1 uncultured Gaiellales bacterium | reverse complement strand
CTACTCGTACCGCTATTTCGCCAGCGAAGGGTTCCTGCCCGGCTACAGCTTCCCCCGGCTGCCGCTCTCGGCTTTCATCCCGGGGAGGAAGGCCAAGGGGCAGGAGGAGTTCTTGCAGCGGCCGCGCTTCCTGGCCATCTCGGAGTTCGGCCCGAGGGCCATCGTCTATCACGAGGGATTGCAGTACATCATCAACAAGGCGATCCTTCCGGTCAAGGAGGGGGAGGATCTCGCCCAGAACCGGGCCAAGATCTGCTCGCACTGCGGTTACCTCCACCAGTTCGACGACGGTGACGGCCCCGATCTCTGCGAGAGTTGTGGGGCGTACCTGGAACCGGCCCTTACCAACCTCTTCCGGCTGCAGAACGTGTCCACTCGCCGGCGCGACCGCATCAGCTCCGACGAGGAGGAGCGCATGCGCTTGGGCTACGAGCTGGCCACCGCCGTCAGGTTCGGCCACGATGGGGTGAAGATGCACGGCAGCACGGCCACGGTCAGCGCCGGCGGTGGTGGGGAGACGCTTGCCAAGCTCACCTACGGTCACGCCGCCCTCATTTGGCGGATCAACAAGGGCTGGGCACGGCGGGCGAACAAGGACCAACTCGGCTTCGTGCTCGACATCGAGCGGGGGTATTGGGCCAAGAACCAGGACGACGATGAGGACGACGACGACCAGGATCCGCAGTCGCCCCGCACGGCCCGAGTGATCCCCTTCGTGGAAGACCGGCGCAACTGCCTGCTCATAGATACGGTCGCGCCACTCACCGCCACCGAGAACGCCTCGCTGCAGGCGGCGCTCAAGCGCGCCATTCAGGCCCGCTACCAGCTGGAGGACGACGAATTGGCCGTGGAGTCTCTCCCCAGCGACGCCGATCCGCGGCGCATCCTCCTCTATGAAGCGGCCGAGGGTGGGGCCGGGGTGCTACGCCAGTTGCTTAACCCGGGCGCACTGGGCGCGGTGGCCCGCGAGGCTCTTGCCCTGTGCCACTTCGACCCGGACACCGGCACCGACCTGAGGCGTGCCCCTCGGGCCAAGGAAGACTGCGAAGCCGCCTGCTACGACTGCCTCATGAGCTACCAGAACCAGCGCTACCATCAGCTGCTCGACCGGCAGTCAGTCAAGGACTTGCTCCTGCGCCTGCGCGGCGCCACCGTGGAGACGTCGCCTACCCGCCTCACAAGGGCTGAGCACCTTAAGATACTCATGAACCAGGCCGGCTCGGAACTGGAGCGTTCGTGGCTAGGGCTGCTGGAGCAGCAGGGTCTGCGCCTGCCCAGCCATGCCCAGAAACTGATCGAGGCCTGCTCCACCCGGCCCGACTTCCTCTACGCCGACGAACAGGTCGCCGTCTATATCGATGGCCCGCCGCACGACTTCTCCGAGCGCCAAGCGCGCGACGCTGATCAGACTGGCGCGATGGAGGACTACGGCTACACGGTCATCCGCTTCCATCACCAGGACGATTGGATGGCCATCATCGACCGGTACCCGTACGTGTTCGGCAGGGCGGAGGGCGGCACCCCAGGGGGCGGCGCATGAGCTTCGCCGTCGGCTCTCTAGTGCGCGCCCGCGGCCGGGAGTGGGTCGTGCTCCCCGAGTCGGAGGGCGACCTGCTGGTCCTTCGTCCTCTGCGCGGCACCGAGGACGAGGTCACCGGCATCCTGCAGACCCTGGAGGCGGTGGAGCCGGCCCAGTTTCCCCTGCCCGATCCTAGTGACCCCCGGCAGATCGGCGACTACCGCTCGGCGCGGCTGCTACGCGACGCCGTGCGTCTGGGCTTTCGTTCCAGCGCGGGTCCTTTCCGCTCCTTCGCCTCTATCGCCGTTGAGCCTCGGCCTTATCAGTTGGTTCCGCTCCTCATGGCTCTTCGCTTAGACCCGGTGCGGATCCTCATCGCCGACGACGTGGGCATCGGCAAGACCATTGAAGCGTGCCTCATCGCCAAAGAGCTGCTCGCCCGCGGAGAGGTGGAGCGGCTGGCCGTTCTCTGTCCGCCAGCGCTGGCCGAGCAGTGGCAGGGGGAACTCAGCGACAAGTTCCACATCGAGGCGGAGCTGGTGCTGTCGTCCACCGTGAGCCGGCTAGAGCGCCATTGCGGTCCCAACGAGTCCTTGTTTGACCGCCACCCCTTCGTGGTGGTCTCCACCGACTTCATCAAGTCGCCCCGCCACGTGGAGGAGTTCAAACGGGCTTGTCCGGAACTGGTGATCGTGGACGAGGCCCACACCTGCGCCTCGGCCACCGACGGCCGCAGCGCCCAGATCCAGCGCCACCGGCTGGTGACGAGTCTGGCCGCCGAGCCGAAGCGTCACCTCATCCTGGTCACGGCCACGCCTCACAGCGGCAAAGAAGAGGCCTTCCGCTCGCTGCTGGGTTTCCTCGACCCGGACTTTCTGCAGCTTCCCACCGAGCTGGGCGGAGAGCACAACAAGCCCCATCGGCAGCGCCTGGCCCGGCACTTCGTCCAGCGCCGTCGGGGTGATGTCAAGCATTACCTCCACGAAGAAACACCTTTCCCCCAGCGGGAGGAGGCCGAAGACACCTACAAGCTCAGTCCCGATTACAAGAGGCTGTTCGACCGCGTTCTCCGCTACGCGCGAGAGACGGTCCAAGACGCAAGCGGCGACCATCGGCGGCGGGTCCGCTGGTGGTCGGCTTTGGCTCTGCTGCGCTCGCTGGCTTCCAGTCCGGCCGCGGCCGCTGCCACCATGCGCACTCGGGCCGCTGCCGCCGACACCGACACTCCGGAAGAGGCCGACGAGATAGGCCGCCGCACCGTCCTCGATCTCATGGATGCCGATCTCGCTGAGGGCAACGACGTCATACCCGGTAGCGACTCCGAGGACGAAGGCCAGGGGGCGGGCGACGCTTCCGTTCGCCGCCGTCTGCTGGAAATGGCCCGCGAGGCCGACGCCCTGCGGGGAGCCAAAGACGCTAAGCTCCAGAAGGCGGTGGGACTGGTCTCGGAGCTGCTGCGTGACGGCTATCGGCCCATCGTGTTCTGTCGCTTCATCGATACGGCGGAGTACGTGGCCGAAGCCCTGCGCGGGGCCTTGCGCGACACTGAGGTGGCGGCGGTCACCGGCACCCTGGCCCCTGGAGAGCGGGAACTGCGGGTGGCCGCTTTGGCGGAACATCCGCGCCGTGTCCTGGTCTGCACCGACTGTCTGAGTGAGGGTATCAACCTGCAGGAACACTTTGATGCTGTGCTCCATTACGACCTGTCGTGGAACCCTACCCGTCATGAGCAGCGCGAAGGGCGCGTGGACCGCTACGGCCAGCGGAGCCCCAAGGTCCGCGTCCTCACCTATTACGGCACTGACAATCAGATCGACGGCATCGTTCTTGACGTTCTCCTTCGTAAGCACAAGGCCATCCGGAACTCCCTAGGTATCTCGGTGCCGGTGCCGGTCAACACCGAGGCCTTAGTGGAAGCTCTGCTTGAGGGGCTCGTGCTGCGGGAGCGTGGCGGGCGAGGTGTCGACCAGCTCACGTTTGAGCTCGACGACCTCCAGGATCTGGTGGAGCAGCGCAATAGCGTGCATCGCCAGTGGGAGGCGGCCGCCGACCGGGAGAAGCGCTCCCGGACCATGTTCGCCCAAGAGACCATCAAGGTGGATGAGGTGGCCAGGGAACTGGCCGAGGTGCGGGCGGCGATCGGCAGTGGGCTGGACGTCAGGCGGTTCGTCCGCGACGCGCTTGTTGCCAACCGGGCTGTGGTGACCGCGGACGAGGCAGTGAGAGACGGGGCGATCAAGGTCGACCTGGCCGAGGCTCCCCAGGCCTTGCGAGACGCCATGGGCCTTTTTGAGACGGAGAGTTTCCGAGGTCGTTTCGAGCTGCCGGTGGGAGACGGAGAGGTGTATCTCTCGCGAACTCACCCCCACGTAGAAGGACTTGCCACCTTCACGGCCGATGCCGCTCTGGACGGTCTGGAGGAGGCGCCGGCCAAGCGCCTGGGGGTGATTCGCACCAGCGCCGTGCAGAGACGCACCACGCTCCTACTCCTTCGGTTGCGCTTCCATGTCATCGATCCGCTGGGTCGAAGCGGGGCTTTGCTTGCCGAAGAGTCGCAGCTGGTCGCCTTCCGGGGAGCGCCGAGCACGGCCGAGTGGCTGGGCGACGAGGTCGAGGCCCTTCTGGCGGCCACACCGACCGCGTCCATCACTCCCGACCAGCAGCGCGACGCGCTGGAGCGCATTCTTGCGGAGTTTGATGTGGTACTGCCGCATCTGGAGGACGTGGCCCGGGAGCGGGCGCGGAGCCTGGCGGAGGCGCACGACCGGGTGCGGCGCGCCCTGAGTCGGGGCGGCGGCCCGGCCACGAAGGTGGAGCCCGAGTTGCCGGTGGACATACTGGGGATCTATGTGTATCTGCCGGGAGGGGGTGCGGGGGCATGAGCGGCCCACTCGCACTCCGGCCCGGGGCCGAACACACTTCGGCCGCGATACCATGCCTGCAGCGGCAACCGGTTGAGAGGAATGGCTCCTGTGGAGCTCTCCGTCACAGTGGAGCAAGACGAGGATGGGGTCTGGATCGCGGAGTGTCCGTCCATTCCCGGCTGCGTGAGCCAGGGGGATACGCGCGACGAAGCTCTTGCCAACATACAGGAAGCCATAGCGCTCTGTCTGGAGGTGCGCGCGGAACAGGGCAGGTAGTATCCCGGCCGATTCCCTCGGTATACTTGGATCAAGCGCAGCCGAGAGAAGGACTGGAGGCCACGTGGGAGCGAAACACTTGCCTGTCGACTTTGAAGATCTCACCGTGGCCGAGCGTATCCAACTGGCCGAGGATCTGTGGGATAGCGTCGACCCGGAGAGTCCGGAGATCGCACTCACACCTGCCCAGGCGGCTGAGCTTGATGAGCGGCTGCAGCAGCTGCGACGCAGTCCGGAGTCGGGTGAGTCATGGGAGGCCGTCCGCGACCGTCTCTACGGTTGTCTGCGGAGACAGGAGTGACGATTCAGGTTTTCGTTCAACCGGCCGCCGAAGCGGACATCGTCGAGGCGGCGGTCTGGTACGAGAATCACGCGGCGGGTCTGGGCAACGAGTTCCTTCGGTCGGTGGAAATCACCATCGCCTCTATTCGACGAACGCCCGGTGCCTTTCCCAGGATACGCGGGGACGTTCGCCGAGCCCTACTTCGACGCTTTCCGTTTGCACTCTACTTCTTGCCGGAGCCTTCGGCTATACGTGTCATCGCTTGCCTACATGCCCGGCGCGACCCAGGTCAGTGGCAGCGTCGGATCGAGGGCGAGACACACGACTAACGCGCCTCGCGCGGGACCGCTTCGATAGGTCGCCGAGCCCCGCGCGTGCGCACAGGGGGGGTGCCTGACATGCGCACCCGCCACCGCGACGGCTTCACCACCATCCGCACCGAAGGGGCGATTCTGCCCCGCGACCTTCTGGCCCGCATCGCCGCCGGGGACAAGGACCTCGGCGGGCTCACCCCCGACGACTACCACCTCTCCGGGGAGAGGCTGAACGAAGCCACCAACCGGGCCTGGAACCGCCTGCAGGGAGCCTGGGCCGCCTTCCGTCGGGAGACCGACCCGCTTCGCCCCGAGGCGTGCGCCCCGGCCGCCGCCCTCGATCCCGGCACCAGTCCCACCCGGGAACGCTGGCTGCTCCCCCTCTTTCAGGAACTGGGCTATGGGCGTCTGCCCACCGCCAAGGCGCGGGAGATCGACGGGCGCACCTACGCCATCTCTCACGTTTGGACGACGACTGGGGGCGAAATCCC
The DNA here is from genome assembly GCA_964399135.1 of uncultured Gaiellales bacterium. Taxonomy (GTDB): domain Bacteria; phylum Actinomycetota; class Thermoleophilia; order RBG-16-64-13; family RBG-16-64-13; genus CAYNPL01. The sequence goes on along the minus strand of CAYNPL010000017.1, from coordinate 48,238 downwards.
CATCCACCTGGTGGGCCTCAACGTAGACCTCGACAAGCGGGCCCCGGGCGTAGCCGGGGCCGCTCAGGCCAGTCCGCACTCGCTCCTGCAGGAGTTCCTCAACCGCTCCGACGACCACCTGTGGGGGTTCGTCTCGAACGGGCTCCGGCTGCGCATCCTGCGCGACAACCGCAGTCTCACCCGCCAGGCCTATGTGGAGTTCGACCTCGAGGCCATGATGAACGGCGAGGCCTACGCCGACTTCACTCTTCTTTATCTGCTCTGCCATCAGTCGCGGGTGGAGGGGGAACGGCCCGAGGACTGCTGGCTTGAGCGGTGGAGCCGGGCGGCCGAAGCCCAGGGCACGCGGGCACTCGACCAACTGCGTAGGGGCGTGGAGGAGGCCGTCAGCGCTCTGGGGGCCGGCTTTCTCGCCCATCCCGCGAACGCAGAACTGCGTCGCCGGCTGCAAGACGGGGAACTCTCTGCCCACGACTACTATCGCGACCTGCTCCGCCTGGTCTACCGGCTGCTCTTCCTCTTTGTGGCCGAGGACCGGGGGCTGCTCTTCGACCCGACCGCCTCGCCACGGGCCAAGGAACTCTACACCCGCTTCTACTCCACCGCCCGCCTCCGCCGTCTGGCTGAGCGCCGCCGGGGCGGACGGCACCCCGACCTCTATCAGGGGCTGGGGCTGGTCATGCGCAAGCTGGGGGAGGACGCCGGCTGCCCGGAGTTAGGGCTGCCTGCTCTGGGGAGTCCCCTGTTCGTCCAGGAAGGCCCGGCCGCTCTGGGGTCGCTGGAGATCGCCAACCGCGACCTCCTGGCCGCCGTGCGTGGGCTTGCGTTCACCGTGGAGAACAAGGTGCGCCGCGCCGTCGACTACCGCAACCTGGGGAGCGAGGAGCTGGGCAGCGTCTACGAGGCCCTCTTGGAGCTCCATCCCGAGGTCAACGTGCCCGCCCGCACCTTCACCCTCGTGAGCGGCGGGGGCAGTGAGCGCAAGAGCACCGGCAGCTACTACACCCCGTCCAGCCTCATCACTTGCCTGCTCGATTCTGCTCTGGAGCCGGTGATCGCCGAGGCGCTGCGTAAGCCCGACCCCGAGGAGGCCCTGCTCGACCTCAAGGTGTGCGACCCGGCCTGCGGCAGCGGCCACTTTCTGGTGGCAGCCGCACACCGCATCGCCAAGCGCCTGGCCGCTCTTCGCACCGGCGACGAAGAACCCTCTCCGGAGGCGCTGCGGGACGCGCTTCGCAGCGTCATTGGGCGTTGTCTCTACGGGGTGGACGTCAATCCCATGGCTGTGGAGCTCTGCAAGGTGAGCCTGTGGATGGAGGCGCTGGAACCGGGCAAGCCGCTCTCCTTTCTTGAGCACCGCATCCTCTGCGGTAACAGCCTGCTGGGGGCTACTCCGGCGCTGCTTGCGGCGGGCATCCCGGACGAAGCCTTCAAACCCATCGAGGGGGATGACAAGGAGTACGTGTCGGCCCTACGCAGGCGCAACAAGCAGGAACGAAGCGGGCAGACCACCCTCCTGGTGGGTGACATGCCCGCCGTCACCTTCCGCACCCTGGCCGACGCCGCTGCCGAGCTCTCCCGGGCGGGGGACGATTCCATGGCCGCCCTGCATGAGAAGGAAGCCTGGTATGAACTGCTCACCGAGTCTCCCGAGCTGGCCCATGCTCGTCTGGCGGCCGATGTCTGGTGCGCCGCGTTTGTATGGAAGAAGCGCAAGGAGGCTCCGCCTGCCATCACCCAGGACCTGTTCTTGCGCCTGACCCGCGATCCGGAGGCGGTGCCGGGGGAGGTGCGGGCAGAGATCAGTCGCCTGGCCCAGCAGTACCGCTTCTTCCATTGGCATCTGGCCTTCCCCGATGTGTTTCGCGTGCCGGAGCCGGGCAAGAGCGCGGAGAACGAACAGGCCGGCTGGGACGGGGGCTTTGACGTGGTGCTGGGGAACCCGCCGTGGGAGCGCATCAAGTTGCAGGAGCAGGAATTCTTTGCCGCCGCGCGGCCGGACATCGCCGAAGCCCAGAACAAGGCGGCTCGGCAACGGATGATCTCTGCGCTTGCCGAAGAGGACCCGAGCTTGTACGCTGCGTTTCTGGAAGCCCGCCGGCAGGCCGAAGGGGAGAGCCACCTGGTGCGCAACTCCGGGCGCTACCCGCTCTGCGGACGGGGGGACGTCAACACCTACGCCATATTCGCCGAGACCAAGCGGCTGCTCGTCTCAGGAGCAGGGCGGGTGGGTACCATCGTTCCCTCTGGTATCGCCACCGACGACACCACCAAATACTTCTTCCAGGACCTGATGGAGTCCGGGGCCTTGGTCAGCCTGTATGACTTTGAGAATCGCGAGAAGCTCTTCCCCGCAGTCGACAGCCGCATGAAGTTCTGCCTGCTCACGCTGGCCGGGGTGGAAGCCGGAGTGAGGTCTGGGGCTGCGGCCTGGGCGGGGCGCGGGCCTGCGGCTGGACCACGCGCTGGACGAGATGCGGGAACCGCCAGCCGGGGGCCAGCGGCCGTACCGCGTGCTGGATGGGGCGCGGGAACCGCTGACCGAGCCGGAGGAACCGCCGGCCGAGCCAGAGGAGGTGCTGGCCACGAGGAGGCGGAGTTCGCCTTCTTTCTCCATCAAGTGGAGGACCTGCGCGACCCCGAGCGGCGTTTCACCCTGTCGGCCGCCGACCTCGCTCTCCTTAACCCCAACACGCACACCTGCCCGGTGTTTCGCAGCCGGCGCGACGCCGAGCTCACCAAGGCCATCTATCGGCGGGTGCCGGTGCTGATCAAGGAGGGACCGCCGGAAGAGAACCCGTGGGGCATCTCGTTCATGGCGATGTTCCACATGGCCAACGACTCCCACCTCTTCCGCACCCGCGAGGAGTTGGAGCGCGACGGCTGGCGGCTTGAGGGGAACGTGTTCGTGCGAGAGAAGGCCGGGGGCGGCGGCCCCGGGTCGGAGGCGGGCGCCGATGAGCGGCCGGGCACCGGCGCGGGGCCGGGGGTGGCCGGGGGTGCCCACGCGGCGGGCTCTGCGGGCTGGGGCGCGGGTGGTGCTGCGGGCAGCAGCGCTGTGGGCACGAGCGCCGCCGAGAGCGGGGCGGCTGCTGACACCGCGGGTTGGGCCGGGGGCAACCTCAGCACCGCGGTTCGCGGGGGCGGCAACGAAGCCCGCGGCGGGGAGACGGGCAGCGGCCGCGCGGAGCGGGCCGTAGACTTAGGCAGTCATTCGCAAGCAGGCGCGGCCGTCACGAGCCATGCGCAGGCGGGCCTGGGCCCAGCTGGCCGTCCGCAGCCGGGCGTGGACTCGGGCGCCGACGTTGCGGGTGCCGCGGGCGGCCCACAACCCGGCCAGCGCCTGGAGCGCTATCTTCCCCTCTACGAGGCCAAGATGATCCACCACTTCGACCACCGCTGGGCCACCTACGACGGCCTCGACACCCGCGACATGACCGCCGCCGAGAAGGCCGACCCGCGCGCAGTGGTCCTGCCCCGCTACTGGGTGCCGGAGGCCGAAGTGAACGAGCGCCTGCGCGGGCGTTGGGACCGGCAGTGGCTGCTGGGGTGGCGGGATATCTGCCGCAGCACCGACGAGCGCACGGTGATCGCGAGCGTGGTGCCGCGGGTAGGAACCGGAGACACTCTGCTTCTCATGTTTCCGACTGCTGCCGACCCGGCATTGGCCGCGGCGCTCGCTGCTTGTCTCGATTCTCTGGCCTGTGACTATGTAGCTAGACAGAAGATCGGGGGTACTCACCTGAAATACCACGTGTTCCAGCAGCTTGCTGTTCTGCCGCCCTCCACCTACTCCCAACCCGCCCCCTGGTCACCGGGCGAGACAGTGGCCGAGTGGCTGCTGCCCCGGGTTCTGGAGCTCGTCTACACCTCGTGGGAGCTGGAGCCCTTCGCCCGTGACTGCGGCTACGAGGGTCCACCGTTTGTCTGGGACGAGGAGCGGCGCTTCCAACTTCGCTCCGAGCTTGACGCTGCCTTCTTCCATCTGTACGGCATCAGCTGCGAGGATGTGGACTACATCATGGATACCTTCCCCATCGTCAAGCGGAAGGACGAGGCGAGGTGGGGGGAGTATAGGAGCAAGATTTGCGTCTTGGCCGAGATGGAGAGGTTTGGAAGCAATGGGTGAGCAGCAAGATCATTAGGAGGTCTTCATGGTATCCACACCAGCCATCGAGGCAGCGAACACTGCTGGATTTCTCTGGCCATCAATCGCCGATGCGCTCGATACGTTCCTCAGACGCAGATCAGGTGGTGCTGAGGCAACACAGTCTGCCCGGGTGGGCAAGCGCTTCGCGCGCGCGTTGGTCGCCAGCACGCTGGAGGGGCAGACGCTCCACCGTGACGCGTTCCGGCTGTTGGGGATCTCCAAGCTGGGCACGTTCCGCGATTTGGGCTTCACGCTAGGGGTTATCCAGTGACCTACCTGCTGGACGCGAACGTCTTCATTCAGGCGAAGAACCTTCACTATGGCCAGGCCTTCTTCTTGAAGCCCGATGCCGCGGTGGTGCCCGCCTTAGCGACGGTCAGTTCCTGGGCGACAGGCCAGAGGTACGATCCGGCCGCCGTGAGCACCTTCCTGCAGGTGGCCGACTACTATCTGGTGGCCCATGCACTTGCGCACGGGTGCGTGGTGGTGACGCATGAGAGGGCTGACGGTTCCACCAAACGGATCAAGATCCCAGTTGCCTGCATAGGGCTGAACATCAAGTGCATGACGCCCTACGAGATGCTGCGGCGTGAGAGGGCAAGGTTCGTGCTGGGGCGCCAGGGGACTGCTGGGGACGTCACATAGCGGAAGCGGGGCCTTTGGACAGAGACCGTCTAGCCCGGGACCTGGAGCGACTCCTCGCTGCCCATTCACAGCAGCAGAAATACCAGCTGCTCGCGGGACTGACTGGTCTGGGCTGGACCGGGCTGACGACGACCGATGTCAACAGCGTCCTGTACGAGCGGGGCAGGCCTTTCGTCAAGGACGATTCCGCGCTTCCTCTGTGGAGCTTGAGCGGCGATGGCCGGGCGGCGGCGCCGGCAGCGGAGGCAGAAGCGGCTCGGGTATGGCGTCTCGAGCGATACCGGGGGCCGGGGACCCGGGCCTGGCAGCAGGAGGCCCTGGATGCCTGGCTGGAGGCCGGTCGACGGGGTGTGGTAGAGGCGGTCACCGGCACGGGCAAGACCACCGTCGGAATCATCGCGGCGGCCGACGCCGTGGCGAGAGGACGGCGCGTGGTCGTAGTCGTTCCGGGGATCGACCTGCTCGACCAGTGGTATGCAAAGCTGACGAGCGACCTGCGGTCTGTTCGGGTCGGTAGATTCGGCGATCGGTACCAAGACTCCCTCGGCGATCACGAGGTCGTCGTGTCAACCGTTCAATCAGCCTATCGCAGCGTCATGTTGCCCTCCGGGTACAACGGGCTGCTCATAGCCGACGAAGTCCATCACTACGGCGCGGAGATGTTCTCCCAAGCCCTCCAGGAGTCCTTCGACGAGCGTCTGGGGCTCACCGCCACCTACGAGCGCAGCGATAACGGTGTCGCGCAGTTCTTGACTCCGTACTTCTCAAGCGTGGCATCGGGTCGATCAGGCCGACAGCGTGTGGTGGTGGCTGGCTGCGATTATGAACGCGGTTTTGCTGACGGCATACTGGCACGCTTTCGTGTGTGCCTCCTCGGTGTCGGGTTCAGTGGCGGCGAGCAGGAGGAGTACGAGGAGCTCGATTCGAAGGCGAGCCGCGCCCGCTCATCTCTGATCAGGGAATATGGTTGCCCGGCAGAGCCTTTCGGCGAGTTCATGCGCTACGTGACGGCACTCAGCGAAGGTGGCCACGGAGATGGTCGAGCTACCCGGTGTGCCCGTCGGTATCTGGGCGCGTTCACGAAGCGGCGGGCCCTTCTGGCCGACTGCACCCGCAAGCTCGAGTCGCTGCGCATGCTCTCGCCAGTATTCGCCAAGACCGAGCGCGCGCTGGTGTTCACAGAGACTGTAGCCAGTGCCGAACGGGCAGCCAGGACCATCAGAGAAGGCTCTGTTCCGGCGCTCGCCTACACGAGCCGGCTGGACCGCGATGAGCGCAAGAGGATCCTTGCCGACTTCCGGAGAGGGAGAACCAAGGTTCTGGCCGCTCCTCGCGTGCTCGACGAGGGCGTTGATGTGCCGGAGGCAGACCTGGGGGTCATCCTGGCCGCAAGTCACTCCCGTCGGCAGATGATCCAGAGGATGGGTCGCGTCATCCGGCCGAACGCGGATGGGCGGCCGGCCAGCTTCGTGATCCTCTACGTGCGCGGTACCTCCGAGGACCCGGACGGCGGCGCCCACGAGGCCTTTCTGAGTGAGATCATCGGAGTCGCGGACGCGGTCACGACGTTTCCCGCGAAGACAAAGGCGCGGGATCTGCTGGAGTGGTATGTGGGGTCGTGAACACCCGTAGCTGAGACTGAACATCTGCCGAACGTGATGGAGGGAGAGCAGGTCGATGGCAAGAAGCAACCGGGAAGGCGCGGCACACATCTACCGAGTCGCGGAGCGGTTCAAGCAGGCGGCACTCCTCTCCGTTGATTCGCTTCTGACTCCGGGCCGGCCAATCTGGACGACCGAGCATCTCGATGAGCTGAACCAGCGTTTCGTGCTGCAGCCGGATACATCGAACGCGTCTTTCGATCAGAAGCTCGCCGGTCAGCTCGCTGGTGCCACCGATGGCGCCGTCCAGCTGATGTCGGAGATCCTGCTGATGCACCTATTGATTAATCGGAGGATCTCGGGGAGGCGCAAGCGGGACTTGCTACGCACAATCCTCAACCGTGGTGTCGGGACGAAGGATATCCAGCTGCCGCCTGACGTCGACGAGGCTCTCGACTATGGGATCTGCTGGCCGGGGACCTTTTTCAACACGGGCAGGGATCGCCACATCCGCTTTCTCATCGACTGGATGCGGGATTGGCGCCAGCTGTCCCCCGAGCAGGTCGCATCCGCACTCGAAGGTCCTTGGGCGTTCAAGGAGCAGCTCTCTCAGGTCGAGGTGGGGAGCGCGGCTCTTCAGCGGACCGCGGTTCTTCATCTCCTGTTTCCGGACTACTTCGAACGCATCATGAAGCAGGAGCACAAAGTTGCTGTAGTCGCGGCGTTCGCAGATCGCATCGGCGGTCGGGATCGCGCAGAGGCCATGGATGAGGATCAGGCCTTGCTGGCGATTCGCCAGGAGCTTGCGAAGGAGTATGGGCAGGACTTCGACTTCTACGACACGCCGGAAGTCGAGTCGGTCTGGAGGCCGCCGGGAGCGGCGCCTCCAGCGCCTCTGCTAGACCGCATCATGGCTCACTACCCGGGCTGGACCGGCTTCTCCGACCCAAGGTATCTGGCCGAGGAGCGCGAGTACAAAGTCAAAGCATCCGAGCTGGCCATTGCTTTGCTGGGTCGGGAGGCGCTGCAGAGTCTGATCAGCGAAGGTCGGCAGCACGAACTCGTTGAACGTATCGAGCGGATCGCTCGGGCAACGAATCTCCTGTGGGTCAATGTTCCTCGCGACGGCGACTTGTCAGCTCTCTATCGCCAGGGACTTCACGTGCCGTCATTTACTGAAGCGCTGTTCGACCTACTCCATGGCGACGGAGACAGCCCCGATCGTCTCGACCGGTTCGTCGGCCATTTGACCAACCAGAACCTGCCGACCAAGTGGGCCTTCCCCACGTATCTCCTGATGCTTCTCAACCCCGAGACTGACTTCTTCGTCAAGCCAGAGATGACCCGGTGGTTGTTGAGGCAGCTGAGTCCAAACACGGGTCTGCCGTACAAACCAGCCGGGGACGCGTACCGGGGCGTGCTGGGCGCGGTCAGCGATCTCCGCGAAGCCCTCGTTGCGTACGAGCCCAGCGACCTACTCGACATCCAAAGCTACGTTTGGGTCGCCTACCACAAACCATCGTCAAAGCTGTTGGGGAAGCCGTTCAATCAGGTCTTCCCCGATTGGGACACCGCCTGGTGGGCGTTGGATACGGTTCGCTGGGGTTTGGGTCGGCTGGGTGTGAGCACTGCAGGAGACGCGCGCATTGCTGTGTCGCTGACGGCTGGAGCCATCCACGTCTCGTTCGCTTCGTGGTTGACCTTCGGGTTTGGCCGTGACAAGGGCGTGGCCATGGCCGGTATCGTGCCGCTGGCAGTCGACTCCTCAGTGCTCCCGCAGGCGCGGTCCTCTGGGGCGTTTGCTTCGGACGGCACCATCAGCTTGCGGTCGCTGCCGGTTGCGGAATTGCGCGAATCTTGGGATTCCGTCGAGCCCGAAGTCGAACAGGTTCTGGCCAAGATGAGTGAACTCTTCGCCACCCACGTCGCTACGCCTTTCAGACGTCACAACGTGCTCGAACTCGAGGCCGCCGTGTTCGACGAGGTGACGCGAGAGAGGCTGCTGAGGGAGGGTCTTGTGTCAATCCCGGTTGCTCCGGACTCTATCTACGGGCATCTGGCCGCGGCGAAGCTCCACTTTCCCGACTGGCTGGTCACCGACTACGTGCTCTCGTTGGCAACGAAGCCCTTCGTCATCCTGTCCGGCATCTCGGGCACCGGCAAGACGAAGCTGGCCCAGGCGGTCAGCGCGTTCCTTGCTCCTGATTGGGAAGCAGAGGTGGTGGTGGCTCCAGGTGTAGAGTCGCTCGGTGAGGGATTCACTCGGGTTCAGGTGATTCCGAGCGCCATCAAGCACCGCCGGCTGATCATACCGACCGCTCTTGTGGAAGGGTTCGCCGTCCCCGAGTATCCGGAGGCCTTCGACTTCACCGTGAGGGCTGACGGCCAGGTGTTCCCCGCCAGGCTGTACGGGCATCCGACCGCGCGCACTCTCCAGGTGCACATGAAGCCCGAGCTCTATAGCTGGTTTAGCAACAACGTCAAGACGGGCGACTACATCGGGATGAGGCTCAACCCGATCGAGGAAGAAGTGCCCGACTTTGAGTTGGAGATCCGGACCCTTCCGGTGGAGCGGCGCACCGAGAAGCGCCCGAGCGCGCGGGTGGCCTTCCTGTCGGTGCGCCCCGATTGGACCGACAATCGCGGCCTCCTCGGGTACTACAACCCACTGATGCGGGAATACGCAGCGACGGAGCTTCTCCGACTGCTACTGCGCGCCCAAGCGCATCCGGACGAGCCGCACTTCGTCATCCTCGACGAGATGAACCTCGCCAAGGTGGAGTATTACTTCTCCGACTTTCTGTCGGCCATGGAGTCGGGTACGGAGATGGTGCTGCACGACGCCTCCGAGGAGCTCTACGTGAATTCGGCGGAAGGACCGTTGCCGGTGCCGCAGCGATTGGTCGTGCCGCAGAACGTGCTGTTCACCGGGACCGTGAACGTCGACGAAACCACGTACATGTTCAGCCCCAAGGTCCTCGACCGGGCGAACACGATCGAGTTCAACGAAGTAAGCCTGGACACGTACGGCGCAGATGGGTCGTGGGACTCGGGTGAGTTCCGGCTCCGCGAAGGACTGGATCTCAACTCGATTCTGCGGTCGCGCAAGCCCGAGATGGAGGATTGGGTCGCGCTGTCAGACGAGTACAAGGACCGGCTGCGGAGTCTTCACGCCGTCATGGAGAACCACAACCTCCATTTCGGCTACAGGGTGGCAAACGAGGTGGCCCGATATCTCCTCCTGGCGGCCGAGTGCGTGGGCGAGGAACAGCTGGAGACGGCGTTCGACCTGCAGATCCTCCAGAAGGTCCTGCCGAAGCTGGCCGGGAACCGGGCGAAGCTGTACCAGCCCATACGTGAACTGCTGGCGTGGTGCATCGACCCTGATGGCGAAGGCGGGAGGGCTCTCGCTCCTGGCTCTGCGGGTGCGATCTCCCTGAATAGCGCCCGTTATCCGCGTTCGGCTGTAAAGCTTAGGAGGATGCTCGAGACGCTCGAGACCGTCGGCTTTGTGAGCTTCGTGGAGTAGTGCTTGATCGTTTATCGCGACAATGTCCGGGTGGAACCCGGCGAGGACGGGCGCCTCGATCTGCAGTGCTGGGCTCCCTACGTGCTCGAAACGGAGTTACCGATCGAATTGCCGGGCGCGCTCCGGCCTGAGCGGCTGCCGCGTGGGGATGGGGAGCCTTTCCGCTACCGCGTCAACTTCGGGGATTACGTCGGACGGCTGGTCCTGGATGGGGCCGACATCTTGGTTTCCTCCGCAAAGCTTGACGGAGAGGGGTTCGACGCCCTGCTCCGGTCGATTACCGACCGAGTGGCCGAACTGCCCTTTGACTTCAGTACGCCGACGTTCGTCCCGTTTGCGCGG
>CAYNPL010000017.1:27604-37961 GCA_964399135.1 uncultured Gaiellales bacterium | reverse complement strand
GCGGGAGGCTCTCGGTGGGCGCGACCTTCTGTATCACACGTTCTTGTATCTGCGCTGGGCGTTCTCGTACGCGCGCCCGTCGTTAGACGAGGTCTGGGCTACGGTCTCGGCGGCGCCTCATCGGCAACTGGTGAGGGAGGAACGAGTTGTGCCGCTGTGGGAGACGAGGTCGGTGTCTCCGCGCATGCTGGACCGGATCGCTTCGGACTCCTCGAACTGGGTGGCAGGTGCGCGGGATTCTCATCTCGCAACTAATCCCCTCGCGAGGGCTCTCACGATGGGCGGCGTACCGCATCTTCCCCTCACCGTGATCGAGCCGTGCGTCCGGTCGTCCGTAGATACTGCTGAGAATCGCTTCGTGAAGTACTTTGCCGGACTGGCGCTGGAGTTGATAGCGCAGGCGCGTGACCTGCTGGCCGCCGTCGACTGCGATGTCAACCTGCAGGCGCAGGCGCGCCAGCTCGCCGAGCGGCTCGGGGAGATGACGTCGGCCGACTGGCTCACCCAAGTCGGCGATCTCGAGCGCTTCCCCGCCCATTCCCAGGTGATGCAGAAGCGTTTCGGCTATCGGGACATCTTGCGCCACTATCTGGCGCTGGTGTTTGTCTCACGATATCCACTGGCGGCTGCGGATCTCACGCGCATAGTCGAGACCAAGAGCGCCAGTACGTTGTATGAGTACTGGACCTTCTTCGAACTCGCTGAAGCGATTGGTGATCGGCTTGGAGAACCCACCGAAGCGGTCAAGACCCTTGAGGTTAGGCCTTTCGCCTCGGTGCTCGCTGAGGGAATCAGGCTGACCTTCCCGCCGACCGCCGCCGGCGCCGTCGAGCTTTGGTATAACCGCGCCTTCTCGAGATCGGCGACGGCGGCGCATCGCTCCTACTCCGTACCGCTGCGCCCGGATATCACGCTGCGAGTGGGTGACCGCCTTCATCTGTTCGATGCGAAGTTCCGGGTGGAGCGCTTTGAGATCTTGGAGATCGAGTCCGGGAGTGAGGCGCTTATCGAGCAGCAGCTGGCCATCGAGGACGAGGCCGAACGCCACGGGCAGGTTACCCAAGGCTGGTTCAAGCACGCGGACATCCACAAGATGCACGCCTACCGCGATGCCATCGGGGGGGAGGGCCGCCGGGTCGGCAGTGTGTGGGTGCTGTATCCGGGAGACCAGTTTCGGTTCTTTGCGGAAGACGCGACTCGGGCAGACACTGGCGAAGCCGTTGCGAGGCTGGCGTCCGCCGGCGCGTTGCGCGGGGTGGGGGCGATCCCGATGGTGCCCGGGGCTGGGGAGCGGTTTGCGGAGCTCGGCGCTGTGCTGAAAGCTGTGCTCTGAAGGTCGGCCGGTCGAACCTCGGGAGACGAGGTCTCATGGTGAGTTAGGGCCGTGCAGTCACCTGGAGATGGCACAGCCGTTGGTGCAGCGCTCCAGACCGGCGTTCCGCAGCAGGACCCGATCGGCCGCAGGGCCGCCCGTCCCGCCAGCGCAGCACTGATCCTTGCGGCGCATTGCGGCGGCGGAGCACCCGGGCGCATCGCCGGCGTTTGTCACACTGGTTCGGGAGACGTTCGGGGACATGCTGGCGTCGGCCGACGTCGCAGATGCCGTAGTATGGTTGCTTAGGCGATGATGCTGAGTGATGAACCCACGCCGCGCCAAGGGGGAGGTCTCACCATGCCGCATCCAGATCTCGTCAAGATCGACGCCTACTCCCACATCTCGCCGCCCCGGTACTCGGAGACGCTCAGCCACGAGTTCCCCGCCTTCTACAACCAGATCCTGGGCAACACCCCGGCCCTGTTCGACCTGGAGGCGAGGTTCAGGGTGATGGACGCTTTCGGGCCACTGGCCCAAGTCCTCACCATCGGCCCGGTGCCCGGGTTGGAGGAACTGGCCACCCCCCAGCGGGCGGCCGAGCTGGCGCGGATGGCCAACGACGAGATGGCCGAGTTGATCGACAGGTACCCGGACCGGTTCGTCGCCGCCATAGCCATCCTTCCCATGAACGACATCGACGCGGCCATCCAGGAGGCCGAACGGGCGCTCACGGAACTGGGGTTCAGAGGCCTCTACGTGCACAGCAATATCAACGGTAGGCCCCTTGATTCACCCGAGTTCCTGCCCCTGTTCGAGATGCTGGCGGCCCACGACCTGCCGCTGTACATCCACCCCTGGCGCAGCAACGACTGCCCGGACTATGCGGGCGAGGCCCAGTCCAAGTACGCCATCGCCAGCACCTTCGGCTGGCCCTACGAGACGACGGTCGCTATGGCCCGTCTCGTGTTCAGCGGCCTGTTCGAGCGATTCCCGGGCCTGAAGGTGGTCACCCATCACCTGGGGGGCATGGTCTCCTTCTACTCGGAGCGGATAGTGCAGCACTACGGCCAGCTGCACTCCAAGTATCACGACTACGGCGAGTACCTGCCCGGTTTGACGAAGGCGCCCATCGAGTACTTCAAGATGTTCTATGCCGACACCGCCATCCACGGCAACACGCCGGCCTTGATGCTGGCCCACAGCTTCTGGGGGGCCGACCGTATCGTCTTCGGCGCCGACATGCCTCTGGGTGATCCCCAGCAGGGCATGGGGAGCTACGCCCGCACCATCTCTGCGGTGGAGGCCATGGACATCCCCGAGGCGGAGAAGCGGATGATCTTCCGGGACAACGCGGTGAGACTGCTCAAGCTGGGGGCGTAAGGCCGGGACCCGCCGGGGGCCGGGCGCGCCAGAGCTGGACCGCCCGCCACAGCCGCGGCGGTCTCGCCGCCACCTAGGCCAGCTTCTGCGCTATCTCCGCGGCTGCCGCCTTCAGGGCCTCGGCGTGGCTGCGCATAGCCTCGTCGGTCGCCCGTTCCACGGGAGGCGCGATGGCCAACGATCCTCTCAACCGTCCCCGCCGGTCGAAGACAGGCACGGCCACGGCGGGGATCTCCACGTTCCACTCTCCCCGGTCGAACGCAACCCCCTCTTCGCGGACGGTCCGCCAGCGCTCGCGCACCCGGACGGGGTCGGTGAGCGTGAGTTCGTTGTAGTGCGGCATGGGGTTGGCCAGATATCTGTCCCATGCCTCCTCCGGGCCGAAGGCCACGAGCACCTGGGCGTCGGCTGTTGACATGCCAAGGATCAAACCGATGTTCGTCGCCGGCTTGAAGTGGCGAGGAGTGAGGACGGTGTCGAGCATGAGGGGTCCCAGGTCGGTCCAGACGCACAGGCTGGCCGTTTCGCTGGTCTCCTCAGCCAATCGCACGAGGAAGGGATGCGTGACCCGGACCAGTTCGGAGTGGGAGGCCGCCAAGTACGAGATCCGAAGGACGCTGGCGCCCAGATGGTACTTCCGCGTCGAGGATTCATACGCCACCCACTTGCGGGCCTCCAGGGTCTTCATCAGCCTCTGGATCGTGGCTTTGGGCAGGCCGGTCCGCTCCCGCAGCTCGTTGAGGGACATCTCTGAGTTGTCGGCGTCGAACGTCTCGAGAAGGAGCAGACCTCGCTCGAGCGTCCCGATGGGTGATTCGTTGAGGAGTTCAGCCCGCTGCGTGTCTTGTTTCTTGGTCTTGTCCATGGCGCCACTCTATCCTAGCACAGCCGCCTGCGGCCCATTCAGTGATACGAGGAGAATCGTTTGCTGGGACCCCGTATTGACAAGCGGGGAGTCCCGGTGCTAGGGTGAATCTCAGGGAGTAGTACGAAGAAAATCGTTGAGTGGGACAGCCTGCCTCACGAAGGAGGTCGCGCGAGATGGCTCAAGGCAAGTACGCCAATCTGGTGATTCCCAAGTCTTTCAATCATCTGGAGCCCTGGCCCGACCTGGAGTGGACCGGCGAGACCGACTACAAGAGCGCGGTCTCGTTCATCATCACGCAGATCCGAGAGCCCGCGGTGATGGAGGAGTATCCTCACTCGCACGACTTCGACATGTACCTGCATTTTCTCTCGTATGACCCCGATCACATGGACGAGCTAGCGGCCGAGATCGAGATAGGTCTGGGCGAAGAACGGGAAATGTACACCATTACCGCACCAACGAGTGTCTATATCCCCAGAGGCCTGATCCACTGCCCGCTCATCTTCAAGAGGGTGGACAAACCCATCGTCATGTTCCATACCACCATCGCCCCCGCCTACGCCAAAGACCCCAAACTCATAATCAAAGACTGAACGGCAGACCTTGGAAGCGCCCGCTGATGCCCCCTCTGCTCTGGTGACGGACATCCAGGGCTACTCCGTTCACGACGGGCCCGGCATACGCACGGTGGTCTTCCTTAAGGGGTGCAGCTTGGAATGCAGGTGGTGCAGCAACCCCGAATGCGTCTCGGGAAGCCCGGAGATCGGGCTCTTTGGCAATCTCTGCACCTCATGTGGAGCCTGCGCCGAGGTGTGTCCGGACGGGGCCCTCGCGTACTCCTCCGGGTCGCCTCCCACCATCGACCGCAGCCTGTGTACCGGTTGCGGCGAGTGCGTCACGTCGTGCAGCTACAAGGCGCTGGTGCTGTACGGAAGGCGGATGGCGCCGGACGAGGTGTTCGACGTGGTGCGGCGTGATGCCGTGTTCTACGAGGCCTCGGACGGAGGGGTCACCGTTTCAGGAGGTGAACCTCTGCTGCAGCCTGAGTTCGTGTGCGCCTTGCTCCGGAGGTGCCGGGAGGCGAACATCGGCACCTGTGTGGAGACCTCGGGGTGTGCCCCGGAAGCCGCGTTGCGCCGGGTGCTGCCCTACGCGGATCACTGGCTCTACGACCTCAAGCTGTACGACCCGGCCCGACACTCTGAGCACACGGGGCGCACGAACGAGACCATCGTGGCCAACGCCGCCGCCGTTGCCGGGAGCGGGGCGGACGTGCTCTTCAGGATGCCGATTGTCCCGGGTATCACCGACGACCCGCAGAATGTCGAGCAGATCGCGAGTCTCGTGCAGCGGATCGCTGGCACCGGAAGTCGTGTGGAACTCATGCCGTATCACCGGCTGGCAGAAGGTAAGTACAGGTCACTCGACCTGCCTTGTCCCCTTCCCGGCGTGGTGCCACCCACCGTTGAGGATCTGGCGGGCGTTAGGGAAGTCTTCGCGGGCCACGGGCTGGAGTGCACCATATCGAGCTGACCTATCGAAGAAGTGAGGAAGCAGGCCATGACCACGACCACCCATATCGAAACGCAGCCGCGGACGGATCGGTTACAGGAGCTTAACGCGGTCGTGCTCAGCGAGCGGCTGCGCACGCTCAAGGAGGCGATGCTCACCGCCCCCCGGAAGGTCTCGGTCGCCCGGGCCGCGCTCGCGGTGGAGTCCTGGAAGGAGACCGAAGGCGAGGACATCGAGCTCCGCAGGGCCAAGCTGTTCAAGAAGGTCGTGGAAGGTGTGCCCATCGCCATCTACGACTTCGACGTCATCGTGGGCAGGGAGACCGAACATCTGGTGGCAGCGCCTGTCTTCCCCGACGAGCACGGCGACGCCATCCCCGGCCTTTGGGCCGATGACAACGACGTGGGCGGGCTGCTGTTCAGGGGAGCCTTGTCGGCGGAGGACAGAGAGGTGCTGCGCGAAAGCGTCCACTTCTTCGCGGGCAAGACCGCGCCCGACCACGTCAAAGAGGCGTGGGCGGCTCTGATGGGCAGCTGGCCCGAAGACCTCACCGACGCCAAGTGCACCGACCCCACTCCCGATTCCGGCTACTACCCGGGGATCACCTGCCGGGGGATGTGGGAGCAGATCTTCGCCAAGGGGCTGAGGGCCACGATCGACGAGGCCAAGGCCTCCATCGAGCGGTTCACCGAGGATCGGGGCACCGACATCGACAAGGTCTACTTCTGGCAGGCCGCCATCATCGTCTGCGAAGCGATGATCACCTACTCGCGGCGCTACTCGGCGCTGGCGCGGGAGATGGCCGCGAAGGAGGGCGACGCCCAACGAAAGGCCGAGCTCGAAGAGATCGCTGCGATCTGCGACTGGGTGCCCGAGCACCCGGCGCGGACCTTCCACGAGGCCCTGCAGTGCCTCAACATCATCATGGTCGGCCGGGGACTCGAGGCCATGTATCCACTGCTGGTGGGCAGGATGGACCAGTACCTATGGCCGTATCTCAAAGAAGACCTCGAAGCCGGGCGCATCACCCTGGAGAGGGCGGCGGAGTTGGTGGGCAACGCCCTCGTCCTCTGGGGCATGAAGACGGTCATCCCCGTGGGCAAGACCCAGAAAGAGACGCACCAGTTCAGCTTCTCCATCAACAGCATCAACGTGGGTGGCGTGGACAAAGACGGGAACGACGCCACCAATCCGCTCAGCTACCTCATCCTCCACATGGCCGGACTGCTCCGCATGTCGTCGCCTACCATCCTCGTCAACTGGAACGCCAACACCCCCCACTCGCTGCTCCTGAAGGGGCTCGAAACCAACCTGAGGACCAAGGGCGGTATCCCTTTGTTCGAGAACAGCGACCACGTGGTGGCCCGTTTCCTGGAGGACGCCGTCCCGGTGGAGGAGGCCCGGCAGTGGTACGGGCAGGGCTGTGTCACCCCCATCCTTTCCAGCAAGATCGATCACAACGGCGCCGAGGGCAAGGGCGCCATCAATGTGGCCTTGATCCTCGACCTCACTTTGCACCGGGGCGTCTCCCAGATCACCGGCAAGCAGGTGGGCATCGACGTGGGAGACCCCCGCGACTTCAAGACCTTCGACGACCTCTACGCCGCTTTCAAGAAGCAGTACGAGTTCATCGTCCCCCGCTTCCTGTGGCTGGGGACCCTGGCGCAGAGCATCGAGCCCAAGTACCTGCGCTTCCCGTTCAACTCGTGCATCGCGGGACCGGGCTGCCTGGAGAAGGGTCAGGACATCCTTATCACCGACGTGACCCACAGCTACGGCATCAGCGACCGGGCCATCGTCGACACCGCGGATTCTCTCACGGCCCTCAAGAAGCTGGTGTACGACGACAAGACTCTCACCATGGACGAGATGCTCGCGGCCCTCGACAACGACTTCGCCGGCAAGCGGGGTGAGAAGATCAGGCAATTGTGTCTGGCTGCGCCCAAGTTCGGCAACGACATCGACGAGGCCGACTACATGGTCCGCGATGTAGGGGCGTACTCCGGGAGCGTGATCAAGGCCTACAAGAACCCCTTCGACCAGCCCTGCAAGATCTCCAGGGAGGGTCTGTCCTGGCACTACTTCGGCGGCCTGGGGGTAGGGGCGCTGCCCAACGGGCGCAAGGCCAGGGAGCCCCTCAACGACGGCTCCATATCGCCTATGCGCGGCATGGACAAGCACGGCCCCACCGGGGTGCTGCGTTCGGTGCTCAAGGCCGGCTTCAAGGAGTCATACGCATCGTGTCTGAACCAGAAGTTCTCTGCCACTCTCATGCAGAGCGAGCAAAGCCGGGAGAAGCTGGCCGTGCTCACCGACACCTTCTTCAGGAACGGTGGCCAGCACATCCAGTTCAACATCGTGGACAAAGAGGAGCTGCTCGACGCCAAGGTCCATCCCGAGAAGCACCGGGATCTGGTGGTCAGGGTGGGCGGCTTCAGCGCCTACTTCGTGATGCTCTCTCCGGAGATCCAGGACGACATCATCTACAGGAGCGAGCAGGGTTGCTGACGAGCGGGCGGGGACTTAGGCCGGCACGGCGCGGCCGGCTCCGCCGGCAAGGAGAGACATAGTGAGCGACGCGGCCAAGAACAAGGAGATCGTATCCCGCTTCTATGAACAGGTGTTCATCCGGCACGACCTGAGTCATGTCGATGACTACATGCGCGACGACTACATCCAGCACAACGCCGATTGCCCGCAGGGCAAGGCCGGGTTCCTGGAGTTCTTCACCACCATCTTCGCGGCGGTGCCCGACTTCAGCTACACCCTCAAAAAGATGGTGGCCGACGGCGACACCGTGGTCACGTACAGCACCACCACCGGCACGCACACCGGCGGTGAGTGGATCGGCCGCTGGGCCACAGGGAACAGCCTGCACTTCGATGTGGTGGACATCTTCCGCATGCAGGACGGCAAGATCGCCGAGCACTGGGATGTGGCCGACACGTACACCTTCTTCGGCCAGCTGGGCTTCGTGAAGGATCACAACAAGCGGGTGGTCCGCGACTTCTACGACGCGGTCTTCGTGAATCACGATCTGGACGCGGTCGACCGGTTCATGCGCGACGACTACATCCAGCACAACGCCGACTGCGCTCAGGGCAAGGCCGGTTTCCTGGAGTTCCACAAGGGCTTCTTCGCGGCTGTCCCGGACTTTCGCGCGACCATCAACATGATGGTGGCCGAGGACGACAAGGTGTTCGTCTACAACACCATCACGGGGACCCACACCGGCTACGGTTTTTTGGACTATCCACCCACGAACAACCGGATCCGGTTCGACACCGTGGACATGTACCGGCTGCGGGACGGCAAGCTTTGCGAGCACTGGGACGTTGCCGACACGAGGGCACTCTTCACGCAGGTGGGGGAGAGCCCGGGGCCGTGATGGCGATGGAGGCGTGAGGATGTCTTGCCAAGGATGGGCAGGAGTCGGGAGGGGCCACTCGGGCGGGAGGGGGTGCTGTCGGCACGGATGAGCGCACACAGTGATGGAAGGCGACCAAGCAATACACGGTTCAGGAGGGACGAAATGCGCAACAAACGTCTGTTGATGATCTGGTTGACCATCTTGAGCCTTGCCCTCGTGTCGGCCCTTATGCTCGCCGGGTGCGACGGCTCCTCGGACACGACCGCGACCACCGGCGGCGCCTCGGCTTCGACAGAGGCGACCACGGGCGAACAGGTGCTGATCCGCGTGACGACCCCCGTGCCCGGGGGAGACGAATTCCTGGTCTGGGCCCAGGAGGGAATGGACCGCTTCAATGCCCGCACCAACGGCGCCTACAAGATGCAGATCTTCCCCGGCGGCCAGCTCGGGCCGTTCCCGGAGAGCCTGGATGCGATCAGGACCGGCGCGATTGAGGCGGGGTTGATTCCCCTGGCCGCCTTCGCCGGGACGGTGCCCGAATTCGGCCTGGTGGAGCTGCCCTTCCTGTTCAACAACGGGGAAGCCGCCGCCTACGCCATGCCCGGCGTCCAGGCGGTCTGGGATGAGCTGTCACAGGCGCAGGCCAATCAGAGGACATTGGGCTGCATTTTCGTCGGCACCGCCAACTTCCTCTCCACCAAGAAGCATTACAAGAGCCTCGACGATCTCAAGGGCGTGATCGTCGGCGTCGACGCTCCGCCCATGGTCGGGCTGGTGAACGCGTTGGGCGCTTCCGGCATCGTGGTCGACTTCACCGAGGACTACTCCAGTCTGCAGAAGGGGGTCATAGACGCGAAGACCTCGGCGCCTCAGTACATCCACATCGCCAAGCTGTACGAGGTGGCCAAGTACTACACGGTCTTCCACGGCATCAGTGGCATGTATGCCTTCACCATAAACTCAGACATCTTCAATAAGATGCCTAAGGATATACAGGATGCCTTGTACGAAGAGCTCGGGGCTACGGCTAAGAGTATCAGCGAAAAATACGTCAACAAACTGTATGAACTTGAGCCTGTGCTAAAGGAATTGGGTTTGGAGTACTACTACCTCCCTGCGGCCGAACATGATGCGTGGAAAGCGTTGGCCTATCCTGGGACCATCGAGGCCCTGGACAAGGCGGGCGAGGTCGGTGCCAGCGTGAAGCAGATCGCCGACGAGGCCAACGCCAAGTATCCCTACACGCAGTAACAGCAGCCTGGATCAGCGGGTGATGCGGTGCGGTTCTGGCGATCTGCACCGTGTCACCCAGCTGTGATCTGCTTGCGGATTCGTCACCCTGGTTCGCAGCGCGACCGCCGGCTGCCGGCAGAGAAGTGAACTCATGGAGAAGAAGTTCAGACAGCTAGTGGAGCCCTGGATCGACCGGATCAACCGGGTGTTTGTCCTTGCTGCCGGGATTCTGATCGTCGTGATGGGTTTTCTTTCGGCCTACGGTGCCATCAGGAGGTACGTCTTCAGAAGCCCTGAGCCGATTTCCTACGAGTTCGCCAGCATGTTCCTCTTGATCAGTTTCGTCCTGGCCAACGCGGCGGTGGAACGGCAAGGCCGGCTGCTCCGCTTCGACCTGCTGCTCGACCGCTATCCCCCGATAGCGCGCAATGTCATTGTCAACATCGTCAGCCCGATCATGGGCATCACTTTCTTCGGGATCATCACCTGGATCAGCTTCGGCGATGCTTTGCGTGCGTTAGAGATCGGCCAGGTGAGCCGTTCGGCGTGGCCGGTGCCCCTGTTCCCGGTGAAGCTGTTCATCCCCATCGGATACGGGTTCTTCTGCGTGAGTCTTTTCTATCGTCTGGTCCTTGGCCTGTTCAACATCAGGACGGGGACCAAAGAAACGACAGAAGAG
>CAYNPL010000017.1:0-27594 GCA_964399135.1 uncultured Gaiellales bacterium | reverse complement strand
CAGAAGAGGAGGTTGTCGACAAGTGATCGACCTGCCAGAGATATCGGGTACGTGACCATGGATCCGCAGCTGGCGGCAATACTGTGCATATGCAGCATGCTCGTCATCTTCCTCCTGGGGGTGCCGGTCGCGTTCGCGCTGGGATTCAGCACCGTCATCTTCGGGACTCTCGCCTACGGGCCCATGGCGTTGCAGAAGATGGCGATGGGTACCTTCTCACAGTTCTACAGCTATTCCTGGACTCCGCTGCCGCTGTTTGTGCTGATGGCCTGTGTCATCACCGAAACCCCCATGGGGTCACAGATCTACAGGGTGGCCAGGAACTGGGTGGCCGGTCTCCCCGGTGCACTCATCAGCTCCAGCATCTTCGGTGAAGCCCTCGTGGCCGGGACTGTTGGTGTCAGCGGGGCCGCCATCGTGGCGGTGGGCAAAGTGGCGGAACCGGAGCTCACGAAGTACGGCTACGACAGAAACCTGGCCTTGGGAGGTCTTACCGTCGGAGGCGTTCTGGGGCCACTGATCCCACCGAGTACACCCATGGTCATCTACGGCGTCATGGCAAGCGTATCCGTGGGCCACCTCTTCATCGCCGGGATATTGCCGGGGATCATACTGGCCGTGATGCTGGGGGTCGTCCCTCTGGTGATCTGCTGGCGGAATCCAAGTCTGGGCCCTGCTGCGGCCTCGGTGCCCTGGCGCGATCGCATCTCATCACTGAAGTACGTCTGGCATGTGGCGCTGGTCATGTTGGCCATCATCGGCACGATCTTCTTCGGCGTCGCGACGCCTACCGAAGCCGCGGGCATCGGGTCTGTCGTGATCGTCCTCATCGGCGTCTTCGTGTTCGGTCTGCGCTGGCGGGGCCTGTGCCGGGCGATCGTCGAGGCGGCTGTCATCAACTCGATGATGTTGCTCATTATCGTGGCGGCCTCGTTCTTTTCTTACCTATTGGCCAGCGCCGGAGCGGGTGATTTCCTCGGCAGACTGGTGACAGCCTGGAATCTATCGCCGTTGATGGTGGTTGGAGCCATCATCGTTCTGTACCTTTTTCTTGGTTGCTTGTTCGACTCCATAAGTATCACTGTATTGACTATTCCTATCTTCGCACCTTTACTCACTTCTTTAGGCGTTGACCTAGTGTGGTTCGGAGTTCTGTATGTAATAACCCTTGAAATCGGGCTTATCACACCGCCAATGGGCGTGAACCTGTTCTTCATGCGGAACACGTTCAATATTCAGATGGTGGATCTCCTGAAAGGAGCCACGCCGTTCCTGATCGCTCTGTTCTTGTTCCTGCTGCTGGTACTGTTCTTCCCGCAACTGAGCTTGTGGCTGCCGAGTATGATGAGCAGATGACCGGGACCGGCCGAGCGACCCCACCCCACCCCGGCCACGCCGCTCCCTACCCGTCGCGACTGTAGGTCTCGCGGTGGCCTATCCAGCCGATCAGTAGCCGGCCGGAAGGCAGTTGGTCGAAGTACAGGCGGATCCGCTGGCCGGCTTCGGTCTTCATCTTGAGGTGTTGGAGCCCTGAGTACTGCCTCCCCTCGAACGTCCGGGTCTCTTTGCGGTAGCGCCTCTTGGTCTCGCCAGACTCGGTCGCCGCGTAGCGGTCCCCGAACCGCTCCTCGAAAGTCGGCAGAGGCTGTTCTTCGGCGGCGGCTATCGCCCGGTCGCGGGCGAACTCACCCAGTTCCTCCAACAGCGCGAACAGCTCCTCTCGGCCGTGGGCGGTCAAGGCCGGCTTGATGCTGCGGGCGGTGGCCTTGGCTTCGTCGTGGATGAGCACGAACTCCCGCCACTTCCTGGCGAAACGGTCGAGCACCTGGTCGACGCTCTTGAACCGCGCCGCCGATGCGGGCTGCTGCTCGTCCTGGGCCTCCGCCTCGGGGATCCCCTTTTCCCGCAGCTCCAGGAACAGCTGTTTCCAGCGCGCCGCTTCTTCTTCGGCGCGTCGGACCCGTTCCTCCGCCTCCTGGATGGCCCCCTCCCCTTTCTTGAACTGCTCCTTCTTGTGCCAGGCGGCAAGCGTGCGTTCGGCCCGGGCGCGCACGTCGGCGGGCATGTCGGCCCGGGCGCTCATGTGCTCGAGCTGGTCAAAGAGCTCCTGCCGGATCTCCTCGGTCGTCACCCACCCGGCCAGGCCGGGTGCCGCCCGCTGCTCGCCTTTGCGTCTGAGGCTGACTATCGCCGGCTTGGATATGAGTTCTTCCAGACTGGGGTCGTTGACCCCGGCCTCGGCGGCGGCTCGGGCCACGGAGCTGGTGAGCTTCCGTGGGTAAAAGTGCTCTTCTTCCCCGCTTCTCTTGCGCACCCGGAGCGGTCCCAGCTCGCCGGCCAGCTCCACCAGGCGTCGACAGGCTTCATCGATACTGCGCACCGGGCTCTCCGGGAACACCAGCGACTCCAGGATGGAGTTGTCCATGTGGTTGGGATCGATCAGCACTACGGGCTTGCCTTGGTCGTTGGCGCGGATGATCCCGACGGTGGTCCCTATGGACTCCTTCCACATGTTGGCAAGGACGATGTCGCAGGCCTCGAGCTTGGCGATCTCGCGGGGGACTCCCTTGTCGTCCGCCCAGTCCGTGGGGTCCTCGAACTCGAACTGCCTGCCCAGGCGCTGCTTGACTTCCTCCCGCCACCAGGTCTTCTGCTCCTCGGTGCAGCCTCTGATCGGACCGGCCAGGTAGACACGGAGTGTGTGGGTCATCTCGCCCTCCTTGTCGCGCACTGGGAAGCAGCGGAAAGACGTCGAGCAAGCACTGATTACCACCGGCGGCGCCCATTTCCTGCCGCAGGCGTGCGCTAAGTGGGTCTCGCAGGTTCCTTCGTTCCGTCTTTCTCCACCTTGAAGCTCTCCAGCAGGCGCTTGAGGTTCCGCCTCGACGATCCCCCGGTGATGAACTGGTCCACTCCCTCGAAGCGGGCGTAGTCCTCCGCCCAAGCGAACATCAGCAGGCTCCAGGCCACGTCCTCCGACGGGACGTCGGGCTTGATGCTCCCCTCTTGTTTGGCGGCATCGACGATGGCGACGAACTTCTCGAACACCCGGAGCTGCCTCTCGGCCATCTCCTCGGTGAGGTGGCGCTGTTGCGCTCCCGCGACGAACTGGAACACCGGGCGGATGAAGGTCTCGAGCTCGGCTTCTGCCCAGTCGGCATGGATGTCCACGAGAGCGACCAGGTGGTCGTAGGCCCGGGGCCGCGCGGCCAGGGCGATCCACCCCGCGGCCCGCTCACCCATCAGGTCCATCGCCGCGAGTAGGACGGCCTCGCGGTTGGCGAAGTGGCGATATAGGGCTCCGCGCGACAGACCCACCGCCGCAGCGATGCGCGACACGGTCGCTCCGTCGAGGCCGTACTTGGCGACGAGGCGGAGTGTGGCCTCGGCGATCTCTCGCCGACGGACGGCCTTGTTCTTTCTCACCCGCTTCTTGCGCGGCTTGTCCACGCCCGCCTCCAGTTCGCGCGTCTCGCCTTCGCGCGAGCACGCGCAGCCTTCTTGCCGTGCGACTCTCTTGACAGCATAGCACCTTCGGCCTACAGTAATAAACACTTGTTTACTAACGCCCCTGGGGCAGGAGCGAACGGAGGGGTCTATGGACAGAGAAGCGATCAGCCGGCGGGACTTCCTGAGGATGGCAGGCATCGCCGGGGCGGCCGTAGGAGTGGGGGCGGGTATGGGAGGGCTGCTCTCCGCCTGCGGCGGCGAAGAGACCACAACTACCACGGCCGGCGCCACCACCACCTCGGCAGCGGCGACGACCACCACAGCGGCACCGACGACCACCTCGGCCGGGGTGGAAGGCGGCCGCGACGTCAAAGTAGGCCTGGTCAGCCCGGTGACCGGCTTCCTGGCCTCCTTCAGCCCGCCGGTGAAGTGGAGCATCGAGCGCTGGAGCGAAGCCCTAGAAGACGGCGTGGTGGCCGGCGACGGCAAGAACCACAAGGTCGTGTTCGAGCTCCGCGACACCCAGTCCGACAGCAACCGAGCCGCCCAGGTCACCGGGGACCTCATCAACAACGACAAGGTCGACGTGGTGATCAGCTCCGGCTCCCCCGACACGGTCAACCCATCCGCCGACCAGTGCGAGGCTCTGGGTGTGCCCAGCGTGTCTACCTTCGTCCCCTGGCAGGCTTTCTTCTTCGGGCGGGGTGGGGCCCCGGACAAGCCCTTCAAGTGGACCTACGCCTTCACCGGCGGGCTGGAGGCCATCGTCGGGACCTACATCGACATGTGGGACAAGCTCTCCACCAACAAGAAGCTGGGCGGGGTCTGGCCCAACAACTCCGACGGCATCTCCTGGACCGATCCCAACACGGGGGCGCCCCCCATCTTCGCGGCGGCCGGCTACGAGCTGGTCCTGCCCGGTCTCTATCCGCCCGGCTCCGAGGACTTCACCGCCCAGATCACCGAGTTCAAGAAGCAGGGCTGCGAGATCTGCGTGGGGGCCATGCCCACTCCCGACTTCGTCAACTTCTGGAGCCAGGCCTCCCAACAGGGCTACAAGCCCAAAGCCATGACCGTCGGCCTCGCTCTCCTCTTCCCCGAGGCGGCGCGGGCGGTGGGCGACCTGGTGATCGGCTGCACGAGCGAACTGGTGTGGCACCCGAGCTACCCCTATACCTCGTCGCTCAGCGGCGAGACCTGCCAGCAACTGGCCGACGACTACGAGGAGCGCACCGGCAACCAGTGGTCGCCGGCGGTGGGCCAGTATATGGCTATGGAATGGATCGTCGACGCCCTCAAGCGCACGGCCGACCTCGACGACCGGGAAGCTCTGCTGCAGGCCATCGCCACCACCAAGATGGACACCATGTGGGGTCCCATGGACTTCACCGCCCCGGTGCAGATGGGCACCAACCACCCGGTCCTGAACGTCATGACCAACCCCAGCACGGGCGGTCAGTGGCGTACGGGCACGGGCAAGTGGCCGTACGACGTCATCCCGGTCAGCAACAAGTTCGCTCTCGACGTGCCCCTCAACGCCGAGATACAGCCTCTCGGGTAGGCTCCTGGGCCCTCGGCCGGGGCGGCCGTCCGGCCCGGAGCGGCCGCGCAACTGGGGCAACCTTCCGGCTGCGGCCCCGATTGCCCGGCCGCCGCCCCGGCCTCACACGGCGTAGTGGTAGTACCCGTTGGCCACGCGGTACTTTGCGATCTGCTGGCCTCCCAGCACCAACTGGGTGATCTTGGCGTCGCGCAGGCACTTCTCCACGCCGTACTCGGGCGACAGGCCGTTGGACCCCAGCAGCTCCATGGCCTTGTTGCATATCCACACGGAGGCGTCGGCGGAGAAGCTACGCACGATGCTGGCCTTCGCCACCATCTCGGGGGAGAACGGGGGCGGGTAGGCGGCGTGCTCGTCCATCATGACGGCCAGGTTATAGACGGCGCCGCGCATGATCTCCAGCTTGATGGCCATGTCGGCGATGATGCCGGCCGCCAGTGACCACTCGCGCACCGGTTTGCCGTTGCTCATGCGGATGCCGGTGTACTCCAGGGCGATGTCGAAGGCCGCCTGGGCGATTCCAAGCGATTGGGTGGCGTTGTGCCACTGGGCCCCGGAAGCGATGGCATGGTAGAAGTGGGCGTCCTGTCCCGGCCCGGCCACCCGGTACTCGCGGGGGACGCGCACCCCATCGTAGAACACGCTGGCGTTGACGGAGCTGCGATACCCCATCTTGCGCTCCGGCCTGCCGAAGGACAGGCCGGGAGCATCGGCGGGCACGTAGATGAGGGCCACCCCGTCGTCGCCCAGAGAGGGGTCGGTGTTGCAGACGGTCAGATACACGCTGGCGATGCCGGCATGGGTAGGCCACGACTTGTTGCCATCGATCACCCACTCGTCCCCGTCGAGTCGGGCCCGGGTCTGGACCCCGCGGCCGCCGAGCAGGGGGTTCTCGGTATCGGCCCCGCCGGTGGAGTCGGTCATTGAGAGGCAGGCGTACTTGACCTCGCTCCCGCAGAAGGGGGGCGCGAAGCGGTCGAGGACCGTCTTGTTGCCTGCCAGCACCGCCGGCTGCAGGATCATCCCGGCGTTGATGCCCGCGCTCAAGCTGATCCCGGCGTCCCCCCGGGCCAGCTCCTCGCAGATGATGGTGAGGGTCACGGTGGAGACCCCGCCGTCTCCTCCGTACTCCTCGGGATAGCCGCTGCGCTGGAGGCCCAGTCCGACCAGCTTGTGGAGGACCGCTTCGACGACGGCGCGATCCTCTTCGAGCTCTTCTCGTCTGGGGATGATCTCCCGCTCCACGAAGGTGTGGAACACGTCGCGGATCGCGTGCTGCTCTTCAGTCAGCAAGTGGCTCAAGTGCATGTCGTCTCCCCTTCGGTCGTGGGCCTGGCACCGGGTGCTCGCGGCGATAGTGGGCACCCCTCACTGTAATAGCATCTTTGCGGTGGCGGCGGTTGTCCGCTCTTCTGCGCGCCGGCCCCTGGGCACAGCCGCCTGTTGCCGGTATCCTGGTGTTGATGGGGTGGGGATGGTCCTCGGCCCGCCGGAGACCACCCCGACTCTCGACTGCCACTGCGGCCTACGGTGTGACTTTGTTCAGCGCGAGGACCATTCTTAAATACACCACAGTCCACCTCGCTGAGTTGGTGCTTCTGCTTGTGATTCTGCTCGTGATTAGATACGTAATTGGATTACCATCTTGGGTTATGATCACGGTTCTCCTGTTATCTATACTGAAAGATGTGATTCTATTCCCTAAGGTATGGCGCGCTTACGCACGTGGCGACAACAGACCCATAAGCGAGTTGGTGGGGCTGGAAGCGACGGTCGCTCACAGACTTGATCCGGTGGGGTACGTGCGGGTGCGCGGCGAGCTGTGGAAGGCTGAGGCCAAGGATCCCCGGGATCCCGTGGTGCGGGGCGAACGGACGAGAGTGGTCGGCGGCGGCGGGATGAGACTCGTGGTCGAGCGGCTGCCACAAGCGAAAGGTGCGCGATGAACTCGACTGCGACCCTGCTGCTGGTGTTGCTGGTGCTGGCGGTCATATCCTTCTTCTTCTCCCGGCGCTTGGCCCGGGGGGCGCTCAAGGTCGTGCTGCAGACCTTCTTGCGTTTGGAGGCGGTCGACCCCGAACATGCGGTGACTCAAGAGCAGCTGGGCGTCGTCCCGCGGGGCCTGTTCAGTCTCCGGATGGGGCTGCGCGACTACCGTCCGGCCGCGCTGCGTCTGCTGCAGCAGGCGGATATCGTGAGACAGACGGCCGACGGCAGGCTGTACCTGTCGGTGGCGGCTCTCAAAGCGTCCAACCTCAAGAGCTACGCCCCGGACCTCTGAGGCGTCGGCCTCGCGGGGGCCGCGCCCCGGGGCCGAGGCCCGGGCTGCGGCGCGGGCTGCCGCACCGGGCCCGCACCGCGGGGGCCCGCACTTCGGGGATGGTACTGAACGGCGTTCACTTGCTATTCTTCGCCCAGCTGGTTTGTTCCGATCGGTTCGGCCATTCCGATCCGCCAGGGGAGGCTTCAGATGACCCAGTCCGCGAAGTGCACCGTCTACAACCCCGCAGGCCGGCTCGTGCAGACGGTGGAGCGGCCGGCCGGTCAGTCCGCCTCCGCGGCGCTCGCTCCCCGGCTGGACACCCTTGAGGGCAAAACCGTCTACCTGGTCGACACCGGCTTCGGCGGCAGCTTCAAGTTCATGCGGGAACTGGAGAACTGGTT
This sequence comes from uncultured Gaiellales bacterium, assembly GCA_964399135.1. Taxonomy (GTDB): domain Bacteria; phylum Actinomycetota; class Thermoleophilia; order RBG-16-64-13; family RBG-16-64-13; genus CAYNPL01. Next base: position 19,919 of record CAYNPL010000017.1, on the reverse strand, counting down.
CGCCTGCAACCTCCCCTCGGTCAAGACGGTGCGCACCCGCAAGCCCGGCGGCCCCTTCGCCGACGACGTCGACACGCTCTGGCAGGAGATCAAAGAACGAGGTGACGCCGCCATCCTCGGGGTGGGTGGCTGACCCGGCTGCGCCGCGGCGGTCGCCGCGAGCAGTGACCATCTGGAGCGCGTGTACGGCGTCCCCACCGCCTCCCTCTCCACCTGCGAATACGCCGACCACGTGCGGCGGGAGATGACCGCCCTGGGGACGGCGCTGCCCTTCGTCTGGACCCCGCACCCGGTGGTCGCTCAGACCCGGGAGACCCTCTACAGCTACATCGAGGGCGGGGATCCTCTCACCGGCAAGCGGGTGATCGACGAGATCATCGACGCGCTCACCCAGCCCCCCACCGCGGCCGCCGATTTCGCCCCCCTGGCCAGCGCTGAGACGGCGCCGCGCGAAGAGATGCTCGCCCCCGACACCGAGGACAACCTCCAGCGCCTCTTCTACGAACGCGGCTGGACCGACGGGCTCCCGGTGATCCTTCCCACCGAAGAGCGGGTGGCCCTCATGCTCACCGGCACCGGCCGTCCTGCGGACGAGCAGGTGGGCGAGATCTTCAACCACGACACCAAGGAGCTCATCCGCTACACGGTCCGCGACATTGCCGTGGTGGCGGTGATGGCGGGGGCGCGGCCGGAGCACCTCCCGGTGATCCTGGCTACGGCGGCCACCAAGCTGTCGGCGCTCACTCCCTCGACCACGCCTTTCGGGAGCATGCTCCTGGTCAACGGGCCCATCCGCAACGAGATCGGCATGAACTCGGGCCTGGCCGCCTTCACTCCTGGGAACCTGGCCAACGCGGTGATAGGCCGGGCCTGGACGCTGATGTCGGTGTGCTGGGGCTATGCCCGGCCGCGGGTCACCCTGTGGAGCTCACAGGGCAACGGTTTCCTCTACAACAACATGTGCTTCGCTGAAAACGAGGAGTGCAGCGTCTGGTCGCCCTTCCATATGACCAAGGGCTTCAAGCCGGAGGAAAGCGTGGTCAGCGTGTTCAAAGGCTGGTACGTCATGAACAGCCTGCAGGCGGCCGCCAGCCGCACGGTGGGCGAAGAGGTGACCCTCCAGTTGAGCGTGATACCCGCCCTACGCTCCAGCGCTACCCTCCTCCTCGACCCGCTGGTGGCCAAGCAGCTCAAGGAGGTCGACGGGTTCGAGACCAAGCACGACTTCGCCCGCTGGATCTCAGAGAACGCCCTCATCCCCAACGGCAGGTTCTGGGGCACCGACACCATCGACATGCTGGTGACCCCGCTTGCCAGCGCCGGCGTGGAGCCGTACGCTACGTGGAAGAAGCTGCCCGACGACGAGCTCATCCCCCACTACCACGACCCCGATGCCATCAACATCGTGGTGGTCGGGGGCGAGACCAGCCCGGTGTGGAAGACCACCGACTACGCCTGCTGGGGGCAGGCGCCGGTAGACTACTGGCGCCCGTAGAGGCCCGGGGGCGCGGGCGGCACCCGCGAGGACGATGACGGTCGGGTGCAGCGGCTGATCGAGCAGGCGGTGGGCCGACTGGGGGCGGGAGGGCAGCCCCGGCAGGCGGACCCGGCCTGCGGGCCAGCCAAGCCGGCCCGGCTAGAAGGCCCCCAACTGGCAGGGCTTGATCTTGAGGCCCAGTCGTTCGCAGGCGGCGGAGACGGCCATCTTCTGGAGGCCGAGCGTCTCCGCGATCCTCCAACACGAGGCGCAGTCGATGGTCCCCTCGGTCGCGTGCCGCTCCAACTGCTCGCGCAGGGCCGGGGAGACTTCGGCGGCGGGTTTGACGATCCTCTTCTCCGGGGAGTAGCCGAAGAGACCGAGCTGGCATTCGACGATGCGGTACTCCAGCAGGTCGGCGGTGGTGCCTACCGCGGATGGTGCCGCTCCCAAGGCCGCGGCCACATCGTGAGCCGCTTTGCAGGTGATGAGGCCGTCTTCCGCTCTCTGCGCGAGCGCCGCTGCGAGAGCGGGGTCGGGGGTGGTCCCCTGAGGATGCTTGGCCCGGTAGTGACCGGCGTCTTCGTGCGTCATGTGTGTCCTCCTGTGAGCGACCCCGCTGAGCCGGGGTTCTGGTCGCGGACAGAGTATGACGCAGTTTGAGGCGCGGGTGGGCCGGGTGGGCGAGGCAGGAGAACGGCGGGAGAGGTTGTACATCTGCGGGAAGCGGTGAAGCGGATGCCGGCGGCGCGGCGGGCGGCCATGCCGGCGGCGATAGGCGCGGCCCCGGCGAGGCAGCCGGGTGGCGTCCTTAAGACTGAGGGGCGTGGATCCTGCAGCAAGATGTCGTCACAGAGACTATCAGGGTGTCCAGGTCGGCCCAGGAGAAGCGGCTGGTGAGGCGAGGGTGGTTCTGGGCCCTCGTGGGCGTCGGGGTCCTGGTCGTCGCCTTCTTCTCGGTGGTCCTGGCCGATTGGCTCGTCTACCGGGATGAGGTCCACGGCGGGGTGAGTGTCTACGGAGTGGACCTCGGGGGCCTGACTCAGGAAGAGGCCGCGGCCGCGCTCACCCGGCGGGTGGACAGGAGCGGTCCAGTGGTCCTCAACGGAGGCGGCCTCAGCTGGACTGTGGCTCCCGCCGATCTGGATAGGGCGGTGGACGTGGCCGGCGCCGTCGCTGCCGCCATGGCGGTGTCCCGCGAAGGGGGGTTCTTCACCGACGTGGCCACCCGGATCGCCCTCTATTTCGACGACCGGGATCTGCCGCTCGGCGTTACCATCGACGAGGCCAAGCTCGATGCGATACTGCGGCGCGTGGCCGCGCGGCTGCATGTCACCCCCCAGAACGCCTACCTGCGCATGGAGAACGGCCGGGTGAAGGTGGTGGAGGGAGTGAGCGGGCGGGAGGTCGACATCGACGCCTTGCGCGGTCAGGTGGTCTCCTACCTGACGACTCTGCACCAGGCCACGCTAGACGTCCCTCTGGTCACCACCGAGCCCGCGGTGCAGGCCGGGGACAACCAGGCCGCCCAAGTGCACGCCGAGACCATGATGAGCGCGCCCATCACCCTCACTCACGGCGACAAGGCCTGGACCCTCTCGCCGGAGCAGATCGCCGCCTGGATGGATTTCCGCACCGAATACCAGAACGGCCTCCCCACCATGATCCCCTACCTGGCCGAGGGCCGGATGTTTCCCTTCTTCCACGAGTTGACCCCCCAGGTAGAGAAGGAACCCGTCGACGCCGGATTCCGCAGCGACGGGGACAAGGTAGTGGTCATCCCGGGCGTCGATGGCGAGACGCTCGACCCGACGGCCACCACCAGGGCGCTCACCGCCGCGGCGGCCGAGCCCGCGGCCCGGACGGTCCAGGTGGTCGCCAAGACCGTCGAGCCGGATTTCACCACGGCCGAAGCCGAGGCCACCACCTTCGACGACAAGCTGTCATCGTACACCACCAAGTACGTGGGCTCTGCCAACCGGCAGGTGAACGTCCGCATCACCACCAAGTACGCCACCGACGTCTTCCTGGCCCCGGGACAGGAGTACAACTTCGACCGGCAGATCGGTCCCCGCACCGAAGCCCGCGGCTACAAGCTCGCCCCGGGCATTGTAGGGCCCAACACCCTGGAAGACGTACTGGGCGGCGGCATCTGCCAGGTCTCGACCACCATGTTCAACGCGGCCTTCTTGGCCGGTCTCAAGATCACCGAACGGCACAATCACTCCATCTACATCAACCACTACCCCAAAGGCAGAGACGCCACCGTGACTGGAGGCGGCAAGAACCTGCGCTTCGTGAACGACACCGATCACTACATCTGGATCCGGGGGATCTCCAACGGCATCACCACCACCATCTCCATCTACGGCACCAGCGACGGTCGCGAGGTGAGCTACAGCGTGGGCGACTTCTACAACGTGCGCAGCCCCAGCACGATCACCATCAAGGACCCCACGCTGCCGGTGGGGACGACCAAGGTGCTCGACCCCGGGCAGACCGGCAGGCAGCTTAAGACCCATCGCCTCGTCACTCTGCCCGACGGCACCGTCCTCCACAACAACACCTGGATAAGCACCTGGCCCATGTATCCGAAGACGGTCGTGGTGGGCACGTTGGTGGTGCCGCCGCCTCCACCGACCCCGTGAGGTCCCTGCCCTAGTGGCCTTGGGCCGTTAGTTCGTCCAGTAGTTCCTGCGCGTCCGTCCGGCTGGGATCCAGCCTCACCGCCTTCTCCAAGGCGGCCCGGGCCTCTTCCCAGCGCTCCAGGGCCATGTAGCAGGCCCCCAGCCATTCGAGCATCCCGGCGTTCTCCGGCCTGAGCGCCACGGCGCGCTCGAGCTCGGGAAGCGCGGTGTCGTAGTCTCCCTCTTCGTAGTAAATGCCTCCCAGAGCCCAGTGGGAGAGGGCATCGGTGTCGTCCGCTTCGATCGCCTTACGCAGGTTGGTCTTGGCCCCCTCGAGGTCGCCTTTGTCCCACAACGCCCGCCCCATCCCCCGGTAGGCGGCGTACTCATAGCCTTGGTCCAGTTGCAGGGCGTTCCGGCAGTACTCGAGCGCCGTATCGTACTGCCCTGTCTGCCGGTAGGCTCCCGCCAGGTCCAAGACATAGTCGGGGTAGGTGGGGGCCAGGGTGACGGCGCGCTTGAAATAGGGCAGGGCTGCCTCCCAGTCGTCGTTATCCGCCTTGACCGAGCCCATGGCCAGGACCACCTCCGGCTCGCTGGGGGCGAGGGTGAGGGCTCGTGACGCTTCGGCCAGGGCCTCTTCGGGTCTGCCCGCGGCCGCGTGGATCTTGCCCAGGAAGGCGTGGGCCAGCGCGCTGTTCGGGTCGAGCTCGAACGCCTTGTTGCAGGCTTCCTCCGCCGGGGCATAGTCGCGGCCGTCGCTCTGCTCGATGGCCTCATAACGGCAGGCGCCCAGGTAGGCCCAGGCCAGCACGTTACCGGGGTCGCGGGCTACCGCCGCCTCCAGTTGCTGCGCGCCCAGCTGCGGCGACTTGGGGGTGTGATAGTAGGCGATGCCCAGGCCGGTCCGAGCGGCCGTGTCGTCAGGAGCGATCTGGAGCGCCTCGGTGTACTTGGCGATGGCCTCGTTGAACTTGCCCGCCATCATGAGGGTGTCGGCTTCGGCGCGCAGGGCGGCGGTCTGGGGCGACGCGCCGGGGACGACGGTGGAGCTGGGCGCGCCGCCGGGCGTGAAGGGAGCGGTGGAAACGGCGGAGAAGATGCTGGAGACGGCCGAGACGATCGGCTCGATGCCGGTGGTGGTGGTCGAACTCCCGTCCCTCGTTCCCAGCACGCCGGCCAGCACGGCCACTGCCACCACCGTTACCCCGGCCACCAGGAGCCCGGGCCGTTTGCGGAGGCTCTGGGTGAATCCGGGCGGCGGAGGGGCCTGGGATGGAGGGGCCTGCGGCGGGACGGGCCCGGCAGGGGAGGCCGCGGGCATCGCCGCCGCGGGGCTTGGCGCCGCCGGGCTGGGCGCCTGCGCCGCCCCGCCGGGGGGGACCGCTTCACGCGGCTGCTCCCCACTGATGACGGTGGGGGGCAGAGCGGCCGACACGGCCGTTCCGGTCTCGAGCGGGGGGGACAGCCCCAGGGCCGCCGTCAGCGCGGCGGCCAGGCCGGCCCCGGTCTGATAGCGGGCGGCGGGTTCTTTGGTCAGGGCCTTGTCGAGCACGGTCTGGAGGGCCGGAGGCAGAGCGGGGTTGAGCGCCGCAAGCGAGGGGACCGGCGCCGCCAGGTGCTGTGCCAGCACCGAAGCGGTGGTGTCGGCAGCGAAGGGGACCCGGCCGGTCAGAGCCTCGAAGATCACCACCCCCAAGGCGTAGAGATCGGCTCTGGCGTCGATGTCGAGACCCTGGGCCTGTTCGGGCGCCATGTAGTGGACCGTCCCCATGACCACGCCGGAGGCTGTGAAGGTGGTGGCGCCCAGCATCTTGGCGATGCCGTAGTCGGTCAGGATGGGGTCGCCCGGCTTGGTGAGCATGATGTTGGACGGCTTGATGTCGCGATGGACCATCCCCTGGCCGGCCGCGTAGTCGATGGCGGAGCACAAGGGCGTCACCAGCCGCAGCAGCTCCTGGGGTGTCATGACGGCCCCGCGCTTCTTGTTCTCCTGCAGCAAGGCGGCCAGGGTGCCGCCGTCCAGGAGTTCCATGACCATGTAGTGGTCACCGTCCTCGCTGCCGAAGTCGAAGACGCGCACGATGTTGGGGTGGCGGAGGGCGGCGACCGCCCGGGCCTCGCGCCGGAAGCGGCCGACGAAGGCGTCGTCCTGGGCCAGGTGAGGGTGGAGGAGCTTGACGGCCACCTCGCGGTCGAGCACGGGGTCGTACGCTTGATAGACGGTGGCCATGCCGCCCCGCCCCACCAAGCCGGATATCTCGTACCTACCGAGCCTGGCGCCGATCCGCTCGTCCATCACATCGCCTGTGGTCCGCTACTTACGGGCATAGGCCTTGAGGCAGACGTTGGCCTCTGGATCCCAGACCACGGTGAGGTCCGACCACTCAATGCCATCGGGACTCACGTAGCTCTGGCCAGGCTCCGCCGTGGCCGCGCTCGAGAAGCGGGCGATCGGGTATTCGATGGCGATGGGTTCGTCCGTCCCCGGCGAGAACAGCTTGACCGCCACCACGAACGGGGTGCCTCCCTTGAGGCCGACCTGCCGCGGCAGCTGCACGGTGTGATAACCCATGTAGGCCAAGGTCCCCTGGGTGCTCGGCTGCAGGTCGGCGAGGCTGGACCCGGCGTATACCACGTACTGCGTCCCCGGAGCCAGCGCGTAGAAGCCCACTGCGCTTAGCCTGGAGTCCTCCTGGGCGGTGAAGACGTTGGCGAACCATCCTTCCGGGCTCTCGTAGCCCATGCCGTTGACGTCGCCCAAGGGGTCATACTGATAGATCCGGCTGTAGTTGTAGGTGGGCTCGGCTCCATCCACGAACCCCATGGGGTCGGTGCGTCCGAAGATGTTGTCGTAGTAGGAGACGTAGAAGTAGCCGTCGTCACCGAACTCCGGGCCCCAGCTGTTCTTGACGATGAAAGCCCCGTCGCCGAACGGGGGCATGGCGAAGCCGGAGGCGGGGTAGTCGTCGTCCCAGCCGACCACCAGCACGGCGTGGTTGGCCCAGGAGAAGCCGAAATAGTAGTAGCTCGCCCTGGCCGCGTCGAAGTAGAGGGAGCCGGAGGCGGAGTCCTGCCAGCTCATGGCCACGTACACGCCGCCGTACTGCATGATCGCCCGCTTGACGTTGTCGTTGTCGAGGGGTCCACCCCGGGGCGGGATCCACTTGACGTCCTGCACGTGGAGGCGAGGGCTGAGCCCGGCCGGGGTGTGGTCATCGGCGTAGGGGTCGGCGCTCTCGAGGACGGGACCGCCCCAACGGGTGAAGTAGGCGGTGGACATCTCCAGGGTCCCGCCCCACTGGTAGGCGCTGCCTTCATGGTCGAAGCCGCTGGTGAGGACCATGTTGTCTTCGGAGAAGTCCCAGGTGCGTCCGGGCAGCAGGCGCGATTCAAGGGAGCCCAGGGTCGCGAACGACCAGCAGGTGCCGTAGGGGTTCTGGTCTTTCACGGCCGTCACCCGGCCCTGGGTGCGCAGGTCGTAGCTTCGCGGCAGCGCCTCCGGAGCGCTTTCGGAGGGTGCTGCCGGCGGAGGGAGCAGGTCGGCCAGGCTGGGGATCTGCGCTCCTGTGATGTACGAGAAGTCCTGAGGCAGCGGCCTCAGCCCGAGAGGCTGCCCGATGACGGTGGTGGGCCACAACTCCTCCGGAGGCAGCAAGAGCGAGTCGAGGAAGGCGGGGTTGAGGGGCGCTACGGTCGGTAGCTCGATGCCGGCCGGGATGATGGGAGGGCTGGAGGTGGTGTCCGCGGTCGTAGCCGTGGAGGCCGGGTCCGGCGGGGGCTGCGTGACCGCGGGCGGCAGAGAAGTGGCGGCGGCCTGGGGAGCCCCGGCTTCCCCGGCGCAGCCTGCCCCGGCTGCTGCGATCATCAGCAGGACCAGCGTCAGGATGAGGACTCTGGGAGCCATAGGGCCCGCACACTCCGGCGCAGTTCGGAGCACCTACGCGCCATGGAAAAGACGTTCGCTTCAACCGTACTCTTCCCGCCGGGTGGCGTCAACGAGGGGTGTGCTACGCTCGGCCGACGACCCGCGGATCGTACCGACCGGCGCACGATGACCACGAGCGAGGTGAAGACGATGACCCTGGACACGACCACCGCCATCATGCAGAGACGCGCCATCCGCAAGTACAGGCCCGACCAGGTGCCCGACGACCTCCTGCGCGAGATCCTGGCCGAAGCCCGGTGGGCGCCCTCGGCCACGAACACCCAGTCGACCAACGTGTACGTGTTGCAGGGAGAACCGTTCCGGCGGTTCAAGGCGGAGTTGAGACAGTACGCGGAGTCGGAGGTCGAACCGAACCCGGACTTTCCGCCCGGTTCCGGGCTGCCGCCCGCTCTGCTGGCCCGGCAGCAGGCGTTGTTCCAGACGCGGATGGCGTTCATCGCGGCCGAGGAGGCCAAGCTGGGCGTCGAGCCGGCCGCCCCGCCGGTCAATCCGGGAGTGGCCATGGCCGACATCTTCGGGGCGCCCACCGCTCTGGTGCTGACCTTCGAAGAAGGGGTGACCGAGGCCTACGGCTGCTTCGACGCCGGGCTGTTCGCCATGGCCCTCTGCCTGGCCGCCCACGCCCGCGGGCTGGGCACCTGCATCACCGGGTCGAACGTGCGCTATCCCGACCTGCTCCGCAAGATCCTCCCGGGGATCAAGCGTCAGAAGATCCTGATGCTCATCGCCATCGGCTATCCCGACTATGAGGCGCCCGTCAACCGCTTCCCGCGCACCCGCATCCCGGTGGATGAGTTCGTGACCTTCGTGCGGTAGGGCCGGCACAGCGCCCCGCCGAGCCCGGCGCCGGCGGGCCCGGCCGCGCCGGCGCCGCTCAGACGAACGCGGCCCCGCCGTCGACGATCAGCAGCTGGCCGGTGACGAAGTCGGAGGCGTCGGACCCCAGGAAGACGGCGGCTCCCACCAGGTCCTCCGGCTCTTCCCTGCGTTTGATGCACTGCCCGCTGATGGTGGCGGCGAACATCGCCTCGCTGTCGGGCTGGATGAGGTTGGCCTCGGTCGCGGTCAGCCCGGGGGCGATGGAATTGACGCACACACCGGACGGACCGAGGGCGCGCGCGAGCGACTGCGTGATCTGGTGGATGGCGGCCTTGCTGCAGGCGTAGGGGAGCAAGAACTGGGAGGGGGGCAATCTGGTGACATCGGAGGCAAGGTTGATGATCTTGCCCCGGCCCCGCTCCTCCATGAGGGGGGCGATGGCCTTGCACATGAGCCAGGTGCCCCGGCAGTTGATGGTGAAGAAGCGGTCCCAGAGTTCCACGGTCCAATCGGTCCAGGGGCGCGGTTCGATCCCGTAGCTGAGGGCCGCATTGTTGAGGAGGATGTCCACCCTTCCGTAGAGTGCGACGACCTTGGCGGCCACCGCCGAGGTGGCGGACTCTTCGGCGATGTCGGTCTCCATGGCCACCGCTTCCCCGCCTGTGCTGCGGATATGGGCCGCAGTCTTCTCGGCCCGTTCCAGACTGATGTCGGGAAGTAGCAGCTTCGCCCCCTCCTCCGCGTACTTGAGCGCGAACGCCTTGCCCAGGCCGCGGCCGGCCCCGGTCACTATCGCCACCTTGTCCTCGAGCGCGCGGGTCATCTTGTCTCCTCCGAAACGTCCAGGTCTTGCCCGGCGTGGCGCGGGCCCATGGAAGCGACCGCGTCCCGCCCCGCGATGTACCCGGAGCACAGCGCGAAGGTCATGGCGCTTCCCGGGTGGCGAAGATTGTAGTTCTCGTGCTCCCAGCCACTGGCGCAGTCGCCTGCGGCGTACAGACCGGGGATGGGGGAGCCCTGCCTGCCGATGACCCGCATGCGCCGGTCGACCTTGATGCCGCCCAGGGTGGTGTCGAACCCCTGCCTGCCCAGCACCGCGTAGTAGGGGGGGATGGTAAGGGGCCGCAGGAACCTCTTCTCCTTGAAGAACTCGCCGTCATGGCCGCGCTCGCAGTGCTCGTTGTAGCGGGCGACGGTCGCGGAGAGTGCTGCCGCATCAACGCCGATCCGGTCCGCGACCGCCTGCCAGCTTTCGCCTTTGGCCACTGTGTCGCGGGCGACGCCCGCCTCCAGCTCTGCCTCCAGCTCGGCCACCCAAGCCCCGGCGCCACCCGCCTCGCGCTCCATGCCGCTGACGATCTCACCCGAGGTCATGATGTGGTTCTTGAGGCTCGAGTCGAGCAGGCCGTAGCAGATCTTGCCCGGCTGCCTGCTGAGGGCGTTGCCGGCCTCGGTGTGGTAGTCGAGGAAGAGGGTCTCGTCGCAGTAGCGTTCGCCCCTGCTGTTGACGAGGATGAGCTCCGGGCGGCGGACCAACAGGGTGAGCACGTGGGACCAGGGGTAGTGGTGCGGCCCGGTCACCAGCAGCACCAGGTTGTCGTCGATCCATCCCCCCGCGGCATCGACCATCGACAGCCCGTCTCCCGTCATCTCCGGCTTGTTGAGCGTGAACACCTGGGTATGGCCGGGGAAGTAGGTCTCAAGCAAGGCGGCGCTGGCGCCGAATCCCCCGGTCGCGACGATCACCGACCGGGCGGCGACCCGGATCTCGCCGTCTCCCGACTGGGCCGTCACCCCGGCGACGCGGCCATCGTCGTCGAGGAGTAGCCGCTTGGCCGCCGCCTGCTCGAGGATGCGCACGCCTTGCCCGCGGCACTCGTCTGCCAGCCGTTCCACGATCGTCTTGCCGATGAAGCCGGGCGGCCCCAGCGAGAAGGAGTGGAAGACCTGGGGCGCCTGTCCTTCGCGCAGGAACTCGATGACGTTGTCGAAGCGCATGCCTTTGTCTTCGAGCCAGGCCACGATCTTGCCGGATAGGTCGATGCAATCGAGCGTGAGCCCCGGGTCGACCCTCCAGTTGGCATACGCCATCTTCTCTCGAAAGACCTCTTCCCGGGAGACGATGATGCCCTTGCGCCGCTGGGCCGGGCTGTCGATGGCGAACATCCCGGCCGACTGGGAGGTGTTGCCGCCGCAGGTTGGGGCCTTCTCCAGGACGATGATGTCGACGCTGCCTCCCGCAGCATCCAGGGCGGAGGCGGCGGCTGTGAGCCCGGCCCCGCCGGCTCCGATGATCACCAGATCGGCGGTCAGATCCGCTGCGAGGCCGGTGGGCGAGGAAGTCGGCATCGGGAGCCCCCTGGAGCGGCGCCTACTCCTTCGGCCCCTCGAGGCCCCATTTCTTGAAGTACTCCTCGTAGAAGGGGGGCTGTTTGAAGTCCGGGTGCAGGGAGAGGTTGAAGCGACGGAAACCGCGGCCGATCTCCTCGAAGTGGTAGAGGCCGGTCATCAGCTCGTCGAGCCGCGTCGTCGGGACCGTCAGCACCATCTCGTCCTCGCCCGCGCCGGCCCGCTCGAAATCCCCGGGGTCGGGGATGGTGACCTGGCATTCGCCGGTGAGGAACGGGGCCACGACGGAGTGCACGCAGGAACCGATGGGATCGAGGGTCGAGGTCACCTGGGTCCCATGCAGGTAGCGGAGCGCCAGGAGCAGATGCCGGAGCTGGGCGGGCGTGCAGTAGATCATGGTGAGGTCGGGCTCGTAGTTCGCGTGGACGAGAGGCCCGATCACCATCCCCGGGTACCGCCCCAGAGGCAGGCGGGTCATCTCCTGGGCGTGTTTGGCCGCTGCCTCTTTGTCGGCGATGAAGAAGGAGTTGGTGAACCCCTCCAGGTAATCCTGCGGTGTCTCCACCAGGCCGTAGGAGATGATGGGTTCGAAGCACCAGTGGTCCTCGAGGAACATGGCGATGGTGTCGCCCTGGCGGCGGGCCAGCGAGAAGACCTGGCACACCGCCCAGTGCTCGCCTCGGTCTCTCTTGGGGCGGATGGCGCCCTCGGGGACGTCGGCTTCGCTCTGCAGCAGCTTGATGGCGATGGGGTACGAGCGCAGGGACATCATCCGCTCGAGGTCGGCGCCGCAGGTGTTGAACTCGCTCTGTGAGGTCATCGTATGGTCTCCATGGTCGCGGTTCCCGAGGTCGCGGCCTCCGGTCCGGCCGGACGTCGCGGCGGAGCCTCAGGGTACCACCGCGAAGCCTTCCTGGCGAAAGCGGTCGTCGGTGGCATGTTTGTCCCTCCCGGCTGATAGGTACATATGGCACACAGCGCGTAGTCCTTAACCGACTTCCGCGGCCTACGCGGGTGCGGAGAGCACCGGTCCAGCGACAAAGGAGACATGACCATGGACGCCATCGCCGCCGAGCAGTACACGCCCATGCCTCGCATCGGGGAGAAGGCCCCGGCCTTCAAAGCCATGACCACCCAGGGCGAGATCGACTTCCCCAAAGACTACGAGGGGAAATGGGTCATCCTCTTCAGCCACCCAGCCGACTTCACCCCGGTCTGCACCTCTGAGTTCATGACCTTCGCCAGCCTGGAGGAGAAGTTCAACCAGGCGGGCTGCAAACTTGTGGGTCTCTCTGTAGATGGCCTCTACAGCCACATCGCCTGGCTGCGCACCATCAAGGAGAAGATCGAGTACAAGGGCATGTGTGACGTCGAGGTGAAGTTCCCCTTGATAGAAGACATCACCATGACTGTCGCCAACAAGTACGGCATGATCCAGCCCGGTGAGGCCAGCACAAAGGCGGTGCGGGCGGTCTTCTTCATTGATCCCAAGGGCGTCATCCGCACCATCCTTTACTATCCGCTTAGCCTGGGCCGTAACTTCGACGAGATCTATCGGATCCTCATCGGGCTGAAGACGGCGGACGAGTTCGGCGTGGCCATCCCGGCCGACTGGCAGCCGGGCGACGACGTCATCGTCCCCCCGGCCGGCTCCTGCGGCACGGCCAAAGAGCGCATGGAGGGCAAGACGCCGGAGATGACCTGCTACGACTGGTTCTTCTGCACCAAGAAGCTCCCCAAGGAAGAAGTGCTCGCGAAGGTGGTCAAGAGCTAGAGGCGCACCCACCCGCCGGAGGCCGGGCGAGAACGCCCCACCTGTGAACCTCTCCATCCCCGGCAAGGGGGAGTACGACCTCCGTCATCTGGTGCTGGACCTCAACGGCACCCTCGGTCGGGACGGGCGGCTGCTGGAAGGCGTGGCCGAGCGGATCGACCTCCTGGGCCGATCGCTGCACGTGGTCATGCTCACCGCCGACACCCACGGGGGAGCCTCCCGCGTGCAGGAGGAGCTGGGCATCGAGACGGTCATCCTGGAGAGGGGCGGCGAGGCCGCCCAGAAAGTCGGCTTCGTTCGCAAGCTGGGGGCGGAGCACACTGTGGCCGTCGGCAATGGCGCCAACGACGTCCTCATGCTCAAAGAGTGCGCGGTGGGCATCTGCGTGGTGGGCGAAGAGGGGGCGGCGACGGCGGCGGTCATGGCCGCCGATGTGGTGGTGGCCGACATCCGGCACGCCCTCGACCTGCTTGCCATTCCCCAGCGGCTGGTGGCTACCCTGCGGGAGTAGGGCTCAAGACAGCAACAGCAGCAGGTCTCGCCGAGGCAGCCCCACGGTGACCGGCTGATCGACCTTGACACCGAACCTCCTGAGCAGCCGGCGGTTGATGCCGATCTCCAGAGAGACATCTCTGTCGTCGGCCTGAAAGAGGAGGGTGACGTCGGTCCCGGCGATGGTCACCGCCGTGAACCGGCCCTGGAGGACGAACTCTCCCTCCTTGGGAGGATGCTCGGCGTTGCGAAGGACTACGAACTCGGCTCGGATACCCACGGAGACGGCTGCTCCCGCTTCGGGCCGTGGATGATCGGCGGGTAGGTTGACCAGGAGCCGTCCCCCGAGGACCGGACAGTCCACCACGGCCGTCTCCTGCTCCACGTTGGTGACCGTGCCCGGGAAGATGTTTCGGATGCCCAGGTACTGAGCGACGGCTACACTGGCCGGGCTTCGCCAGACGTTGTCCCGGGTCCCGGTCTGCCGGACCTCCCCGTCGATCAGGACGGTGATGCGGTCCCCCATGAAGAACCCCTCAGAGAGGTCGTGGGTGATCATCAGGATGGCGAAACCGAGGTCTGCCTGCAGGGCCTTGACGAGCCGCCACAACTCGTGGCGCAGGGACTCGTTCAAGGCAGAGAACGGTTCGTCCAGCAGGAGCAGCGGCGGACGGGCGGCCAGCGCCCGTACCAGCGCCGCCCGCTGGCGTTCTCCACCGGAGAGGGTGTCGGGGCGGCGATCGAGGAGCGGTCCGATCCCGGTGGCCTCCACCAGGGAGTCCACGACGGGCTCATAGTCGGCGGGATGCAGGTGGCGGGAACGCGGCCCGTAGATTATGTTCTCCCGTACCGAAAGATGGGGGAACAGGTCCAGCCGTTGGGGCAGATAGCCCATGTTGCGCCTCTCGGCGGGGACTCCGGCCAGGTCGCGGCCGGAGAAGCTCAAACGGCCCCGGGTCGGCGTTCGCAGGCCTATGATGACCTCGAGCAGGGTGGATTTGCCCGCACCCGAAGGACCCAGGAGCACGTGGCTTTCCCCCTCGGCCACGCTCAGCGAGATGTCCTTGAGCTGAAACGCGCCGGCTTGGGCCGAGATACCGTCAAGTTCGAGCACTGCGTTCTCGGAAGAGGAACTTCGCCGCGTACAGGGCGCCCAGCCCGATAACGAGCAGCACCAGGATCAACGCCACCGTACCCTCGATATCGGCACTGGCAAGGCGCATGTAGATGGCGATGGGCAAGGTCTCGGTGCGCATGGCCATGGTGCCGGCGACCATGATGGTAGCGCCGAACTCACCCAAGGCTTTGGCCCAGGTGAGCACCCCGGAGGCGAGCAGGCCCCGGCGGGCGAGGGGCAGGCAGACGGTGAAGAAGGCCCGGAAAGAAGAAGCGCCCAAGGTGCGGGCCACCATCTCGTAGCGCTGGGGGACCTGGTCGAAGGCCGACTTCATGAAGCGGACCGCCACCCCCAGGACGGCGATGAACTGGGCCAGCACGATGCCGGCGAAGGCGAAGACGAACTGGATGGTGTTCTCCTGCATCCACTCTCCCACCGGGTTGCTGAAGAAGATGAGGATGATGGCCCCCAGTGCCGCAGGCGACACGATGATGGGGAACTCGAGGATGGCATCGACGGCCTCGCGGCCCCGGAACCTATAGCGGGAGAGGGCGTAGGCGGCGGGCACGGCCAGCAGCAGAGCCAGCCCCGTCGCCACCGTGGCGGCGACGAGGCTCAGCTGGATGGAGAACAACACGCGCCTGGAGGACAGCGCCTCCAGCACGGCCGATCCTTCGAAGGAATAGAACAGGGAAGCGATGAGCAGCCCGTAGATGGCGAGCACCGCTAGGGCGCATATGATCGTGATCCGTCGGAAGTGCACCTCTGCCGCCTTACTTGTTCATCCAATCCGCCGGGAGAGCATACTCGCCTCCCACCGGCTTCTCTTCCCCTATGAACGAGAAGGCATCCTGGGGGGTCGCGAAATAGCCGTATTTGGCGAAGATGGCCTGGCCCTCTTCACCGGTCAGGAAGTCGACGAACTGCTGGGCCAGGTCCCGCTGTTCGGTGTAGCTCGACACCGCGATGGGGATGTAGCCCACCCGGGGGATCTGAGAGGCCGGGAGGGGGATCGTCTGGATGGCCTGGGGATCCCAATCCTGGAAGACGCTCCAACCCAGCACCGCGTCCACCTGTTTGAGCGCGACGGCTGTGGCGGTCTTCTCGCAGCTCTCGGTGTAGTTGAGCAGATTGGCACGCAAAGCGGCTTTCTCTTGGGGAGAGAGGTTCTTCTCGATGATCTCCACGGCGTAGGTCCCCACGCACACCGTCTCCGGGTTGGCGATGGCCACCTTGAGGCCCGGCTGCGTGAGGTCCGACAGCGTCTGGACCATTTTCGGGTTCCCGGCCTGTACGTTGATGGCCGGTACGAGATAAGTGATGATGGCCTCGGTCTCGGGGATCACGTCCCCGTCCTTCTTGGCCTTCTCCATGAAATCGGACGAGCCGGGAAAGTATAGGTCGCCCTCTTTGGCGAGCTTCATCTGCGAGAGCACCGTGCCTGAACCGCCGAACACCACTTCGACCTTGACCCCGGTCTTCTCCTCGAAGGATATGATGGCTTCCTCGGTGGGAGGCTTGCTGGCCGCGCCGGCGTACATCAGCAGTGAGCCGGAGCCGGAACTCGGCCCGGAGTCGGAGCACCCGGCCAGCAGGAGGACGAGCCCCAGAGCGACGACCACGCACAGCGCGAGTGCGCCTCTACCGTGCAGAGTATCGGACATGAATCACCTCACGTCTTGCGGTTTGTCCTAGTACGCGTTTGGCCAAGCGTCGTTAGGACAAATATGTTATAACGCAGAGCCCTCGGCGTCAAACGGGTCCAGGAGGGCGGGAGCGGCCGGCGGACGGTCGAGTCAGTCGGTCGCGTCGGCGGGTGGGGCGGGTGGAGCGGGTGGGCCCGCTGGGCCGGGTGACGCCGGCGCCGCCAGCGCGGCGAGCGCGGCGAGCTCCTCGTCGCTCGCGGCGCTCACCTTGGCCTCCAAGGCGGAATAGCGCGCCACCAGTTCCTCGCCTAGCGGAGTCAGGCGGGCCCCCCCGCCCCCTTTGCCTCCACTAGAGGTCTCCACCACCGGTCGGCCGAAGCCGCGGTTGAGGGTATCCACCAGGGCCCAGGCCCGCTTGTAGGTCATCCCCAGCGCCCGGGCGGCGCTGCTGATGGAGTGCCCTTCCCCCAGCTTGCGCAGCAGCTCGATCTTGCCCGGACCGAAGGTGATGTCATCGCCGATCGAGACGTGGGGGGGCAGGAGCACGGCCTTGCCCCCGGCCTTGTGCTTTGGGACATCCATGCGGCCAGCTTATCGGAAAAGCGGACGGGGCTCCAGGCGGTCCGAACAAGGCGGGCCGCCCGCGCTGTGGCGCCAGGCCCCCGGCCGCCGCCGCCAACTGGCGAGGCGGCGGCCGGGGGCCTGCGCGGCCGGGGCGGTTCTCGGCGGGCGGCGGACCGGGGTGGTCCGCCGGTGCGGTTACGCGATCATCTCCAAGAAGGCCTCTACCCGGGTGGTGAGCTGTCCCACGTCGCCCATGGAGTAGTCGGTGTCGATGCGCAGGACCGGTATGCCCGCGGCCTGGGCGGCGCGGTCGACCGAGGTGGCTTCGATCTGGTAGGGCGCGCAGAATTGGAGGTCGTACTGGATGATCCCGTCGACCTTGTACTCTCGGGCCAGTTTGATGACGTCGTCCATCCTGGCCGAGTTGGGGGTGAAGCAGGCGCAGTTGATGTCGAGGTACTTGTCGGTGATGGCGTCGATCATGCCCCCGAGGTCCTGAGCTCCTTCATCCACCAGCTTGGAGTAGTAGCGGGAGCCGGTGCACATCTCCTCCATGACCACGACCGCGCCCGCCTTCTCGATGATGTCGTGCACCTTCCAGTTGGGTATGGCCATGGGGTTTCCGGTGACGAGGATGCGGGGAGCATCGGCCGCGGCCACGCCGGTGCCGGCGGCCACCCTGGCCTCCAACTCGTCGGCGATCTTGTTCACCATGGCGGTGAAGCGGGGCACGTCGTCGTAGAAGGCCACCTGTACGGCGAGAAGGGCGTCTTTGCCGGAGATGGGCGGGGGAGAGGCTTTGCGGGCGGCGTTGAGGCGCTGCAGCGCCCGGCGCTTGTCGTTGACTTCTTTGATGCCGGCCGCCAGTGCTCCGGCGGTGAGTTTGCGCCCGTTCACCTCTTCCAGCTTGGTGACGAGCTTGTCGATCTCGGTGCGCCAGAGGACCCAGTCGTGCGGACCCTTCATCTGTGGCAGTTCCATCACGTGGACGGGCGCCAGGTCGCCCAGGAGCTCGTAGGCCTTCTTCTTGCCGTCGCAGGTGGTCTCGCCTATGACCAGGTCACAGGCCTCGGCGTACGGACATACCTTGCCCAGCTTGAAGCCCATGAAGGACTTGATGAGGGCACAGGTGTTCTGAGGCAGGATGCGCTCCACCTCGCCGTAGGCCCACTCAGCGCCGGCACAGAGGCCGACGCACTGACCGCCCAGGGCGCGGATGATCTCCTCAGGCACATAGAGGCAGAAGGTACCGATGACGGTCCCCCCTGCGGCCTTGTGGTCGACCAGTTCCTTGATGCGCAGTCCGTGGATCTCGCCCAGGACGAAGTCGAAGTACGACATGCCCTCGGGGCGGCCGGTCTGGGTCAGGTAGGCGTTCTGATAGAGGACGGGGATGGCGGCCAGCAGGGCATCGTGCGAGGGCAGGTCGAGGCCCAGTTCTTCCCACATGGGGCGGTAGTCGGTGGTGGTCTCGGTCATGGTCTCCTCCTTGTCGGTCGCCGGCCGGGCTGGAGTCCGCGGGCACCGGGAGGAGAGGGAAGGTGTTCTATCCGCTCACCTGGGGGGCCACAGCGCACTCGCCGGCGACGGTGGGGTCGTCACCTGGTCGATGGTCGCTGAACGATGGCTTCGTGCAACCCGTGCACGAGAGGAGCCCCGTCAGGTCTTCAAACGAGCGATCATGCTGCGGCACCTCCTTTCCTGGCGGTCACTCTAGCGTCTGCGGCCGGCCTGGGCAAGAAGAGAGGCCGGGCCGGGCCGGGGGTCGAAGTGGTGTCTCGGTTGACATCCGCCCGGCCGCTCCCTAGTCTCTGCGGGGGCGAACGGACGGAAGGCGAGGGGTGAGGCGGCGAATGGGTCCTCAGACGTGAGGCGGCGGCCGGAGAGCGGGCGGCCAGCGGCCGGGGATGCGGCGGCCGGGCGGCCAGCGGCCGGGCAGGCGGCGGCCGCGCCGGGCGGGCTGCCCCTCTGGGTGGCCTACGCCCTCGGTTCCTTCTTCTGCTACGGCGTCACCAACTCACTGCTGGGCGCCATCTTCGAGTGGAGCGACCGCGATCCCAGCGCTCCCATCACCGCCCCCTTCATCCTGTGGATGACCATGGGAATGTTCGGGGTGGGGGCGGCTCTGATCTTCAAGGTGAGCGGCCGAGGCTACAAAGGCCTGCCCTCCCGTCGCTACGTGTTGGTCGCAGTGGCGGCCGGGATCACCCTCTCCGCCGCCATGCTCACTCTCAAGCTTGGTCTGTCCAGTGACCCCGAAGCAAAGGGCCCGATCGTCGCCATCACGTCCGCCAACGCCATGATCGTGGCCCTGGGCGCATGGATAATCCTCAGGGAGAGGTTGAGTGTTGGGCAGGTGCTGGGGATGGCGGTCATCATCGGCGGGATCACCGTCATGGCCCTGGGCAGCGGCACCGGGTCCAGCGCGCGCGGTCTTCTGTTCGGCCTGGCCACCATGGTGCTGTTCGGCATCACCAACTTCCTGCTCAAGTATGCCGGCTCTCACGGCAGCGATTCCATCACGACCACGGCCATCCTCTGGCTCTCCGCGGGTGTCTGCGGCCTGCTCGCCATCGCCTACTGCCTGGCCCGTTATGGTCGCCTACCCGGCATGGAAGAGCCCTCGCTGGTCTTGTGGGCGGTCTTGGCCGGGGCCACGCTTGCTCTGGGCATGCTCTTCCTCAAGCTGGCCGTCACCAACGGACCCGGCGGACCGGCCACCGCCATCACCGGTTCCAACTCCATCCTGGTGGTGATCTTCGAGTTCCTCGTCTTCACCCACATCCCGCCGACGCAGAAGCTCATAGGGATGGGGATCGCGATCGCCGGGATCATCGTGCTGAGCCTGGCGCCGAGAGCGGCCTGACTCGGGCAAGGGGCGGGGCGGGGGCGTAGCGGGGCAGGGGGATGTCCGGGCCGGCGGTCTGCTCCCCTGTTGCGCTCGAGTGGCCTCCGCGCGATGATAGGGTGAGCTGGGAGAGGCCACCGGGAGAAGGGATGGACCCCGAATGGAGCGGCGTTCACTGGGGGCCGGCCTTGCGGCCCTAGTCTTCGGCCTGTTGGTATTGGGCGCCATGGTCTCGGTCGGCTGCCGGTCCGACGAGA
>CAYNPL010000016.1:0-59886 GCA_964399135.1 uncultured Gaiellales bacterium | reverse complement strand
CGGAAACAGCAGCCCGGGATTGCGCTTCGCTTCGACTTGTCCCAGCTCGACGACGCCCAGGTAGTTGCCCTGCCGGTCGGCCGCGATCGCCCACCGGACCGACTTCGGCTTGAAGCCGGGCTCAGGGTTCAGTTCATTCTGGCGCGCATACTCCACGAGGTGACCTAGCATCGCGCACCTTCCTTGCCCAGCTTGAGAACCTCTGCGCTCTCGTAGTCGGGAATACTCAAGACACCGCCACGGACTGTGGCGCGAAACAGGCTCACACTGGGCCGGTCGCTGGCGGCGCCGGGGCGGGAAAGGTCGAAGACGTCGTACAGCATCAGCCCCAGGTCTTCGTCCCAGGGAATTGTCTCGGGCGGACCTTCTGTAGTATCGGCCAACTCGAAGAACGCGGGGAATTCCCGGCACCCTAGATACGGCTGGTAGAAGCACTTGCCCGTCGCCGCCCTCCGCCGAAACTGTGCCTCGAAGGCCTGTTGCCGCTCCTCAAACCCAGGCCAAGGCCTGATCTCGGCATGCAGCCGATACCGCACGTTCTTCAGCGCCATGGTCTGTCTCTGGGTGCGGCCCTTCATGTCGGTGCCGAGTGCGTCACGGTCCCCGTCGGCCCACAAAGGTTCGGGGGGCTTGGAACCCCTCATCCACGCCAGAACCGCAGGCACCGGGACCTTGTCCTTGACCTCGTTGCGCCGAAGAGCGATATAGCTCGGGGTTGTCTGCACCTCCACCCGCGTCACCTGCCAACGGAACTCCGCGCGGGCCGGATCCCGATTCGGCTTGGAGTAGATGGCGTCGAAGATGCCGCGTGCAGCCGAAGGGGTGATGACGGGGTAGCTGAACCGCTCAACCTTGAGTTCCGGCCTTGAGAAGCAGGCCAGCTCCCCCCACACATCTATAGCCTGATCTCGTGGCTTCACATTCCCTCCTTCCTGGGCCATAGCCCACTCAACCGATCAGACAGCTCCTCGAAGACGCAGGGACCAGGCCGACATTCTGGTCGTAGTGCTGAGGCTCCCTGTAGGCATACCAGACGTCCGATCGCGTGCGGCCCGCGAGCGGCAGCGGCTCCAGGTAGGTCCAGGCCGGGTCGTCCTGTGGCGGGACGAAGAGACTGACGGTGAGCGGTCTCGCCTCGGCAGCCCAGCCGCGTGTCACCCCCTCCCGGCAGGCCCGCTCGCGCAGGTCGGCGAAGCGATCCCGGTCATAGGGCACCAGCACATTGACGACGTCCTGATCGATGACCCGATAGAGTCGAGCGACCTCGCTGAAGTCCTGCCGTGCGATCGCTTCCTGGAGTTCCACGTGGCTGTCTTGCGGCCGAGCTACCGCGTAAAGCATGCGGTAATAGCGGGCGAAGGTGTCGGCGCTGTCGATATCCAGGGTCCTTCCTGGCGAACCGTCCAACAGGATCCTGGCCACGTCTGCGGCCTGCCGGTAAGACCCGTCAGGGTATTGATGCTCTCCCGGCGGCAGCTCAGGGTCGAACACACGGAGCCTTCCCATTTTCAGGCGGCCATTGCGGTTACATCGCCCGGCCGCCTGAGCAATGGAGTCCAGCGGGCCGAAGGCGCGATAGACGAAGGGGAAGTCAATGTCCACCCCAGCCTCCACACATTGCGTAGACACGAGGACGCATTGCTCACCACGGGCAAGGCGCGCCTTGACCTCGTCAAGAACTGCCTGGCGGTGCAGGGGACACATGCTCGTCGACAAGTGGAACAGGCCTGAATCGAGAGTAGCTTTCAACTCGTCGAACAGGAGCACGGCGTGCTTCTTGAGATTGACGATGCAAAGGGCCTGCGGATGCTTCGGTTCGGTCATCGTGCGGGCGAGGTCGCGCCAGGACAGGCGCTCCCCCGGGGCCGGCCAGATCACTTCGACCCTCTTCGCCCGGCGGAAGAGCGCCATTTCCTGTGGCACCACTTCCCTTGGTGACCATCCATAGGCGCAGTGACGGCGCACGTGGGTGTCTAGATGTGAGAATGCGGGTTGAGTGGCCGTCGAAAACACGACGGATGATCCGTAGCGCTCCACCAGTCTGCCCAGAGCGGCGAGGGTAGGAATGGCGAGCTTCTTTGGCAGCGTTTGCACCTCATCGAGCACGACGACACTACTCGCCAGACGATGAAGCTTTCGGCACGCTGAAGACCGATTGGAGAAGAGCGACTCCAGGAACTGGACGCTCGTCGTGACGACGATGGGGGCGTCCCAGTTCTCCGCCAGCTCCCGGGCCCGGCGCTCGTCCTCTTCCTGCTCGTCGCCGGGAGTGACGCCTCGAGCATCCTTGCCGCGAAAGCCTGCCAGACTGTGGTCTTCGATCAGATAGTCGTTGGTCCCCCAATCCTCATGGAGCCCTTCGAAAGCCTGGCGATAACTGAGCACAGTCTGCTCAATGATGGACAGATAGGGAATGACCACCACCACGCGGCGTAGATCGTTGACCTGGGCATGCCTGAGCGCGAAGGCCAGAAGGGCCAGCGTTTTGCCGCTTCCCGTCGGCGCGGACACGGTGAAAAGCCCCGGCTCTCGTTGCGCCGCCGCCAAACAAGCGGAAAGAAGATCCCGCCGTATGTCAAGAACTTCAGCCGCAGCGGAGGATGATCGACCGAGGCGCTCAGTGTGCTCCGCGAGGACCTCGAGCACTTTCGCAGAACTGAGTCCGGGCCCCGGCGCTCTGGAAACCGGGCCGGCATCGGCGGCCCCGCGAAAGTGCGCCTCAGTCTCTTCGAAATCGGCGTCTGTCAACGCCGAGAACAACATCCGCACATCGAGCATGCCCGCGGTGGGTGTCGCACCTTTGCCCAAGTGCTCACCGACGTCATAGAGCGACGACTCGAGCTCTCCGAGCTCCATCCCATCGCCATGGAACCGCTCAAGTAGTTCCTGGAAGACCCCGGATGGCTTCGGACCGGATCCGTAGCAGCCCTGCTTCTGCTCTGGGTCCAACCCCGCCAAGGCGTCCTTGCTGGCTCGCTGTAGCCCCACGTGATGGCCTTGCACCGCCAGAGCGATGGCGACTCCGCGCTGTCTGTAGGTGGTGAGCGCGTGCCAGGCGCCGGCAGACCAGTGATCGACGCCCTGCTCTTTGCCCTGAAGGCGCAATTGGAAGAGCTCTCCGTACTTGCCCAGATCGTGGAGTAACCCGGCAATGTGAGCCTCCGAGGCAGCCCCGAACGCACTCGCGTAACGCGCGGCACGTTCCGCGACCAAGCGTAGGTGTTCCCTCAAGGGATCCTGGTGGCCGCCTCCGCTGGGCGTGTGAGCGAAGTACGCAGTGGTATGCATGAGCATTTCCCGGTCAGGTACTGGCGACGCGCGGGCACAGATATGACTCTAGCACCACCGCCGGACGGGAGACGCGCGGCCCGGTCGCCACGATGCTGCTGTCTCCCCGATCACCCGCGCCGAGGTGCTCGCGGGCGTCAAGGAAGAGGAGGCGCCTCTCTGCGCCCGACTGCTCGACCACTTCCCCACGCTGAACATCGATCGTGACGTCGCCGACACCGCCGCCGGGCTGCGCAGAGAGCACGGCCTGAAGCTTCCCGACGCCCTTCAGGCCGCCCTTGCCGTCCGATACGGCCTGCGGCTCGTGACCCGTGATGTCCGGGACCTATCTCCGCAGACCTTCGACTTCGTGACCGTGCCGTGCGCCACGAAGGCGATGTCACCGAATCCAAAGCCAACCTCCAACTGACGTGGTAGCGACGAGAGCTCTTCAAGGATTCATACTGATTCGGCTATGAACATGCTGTTGCCGATAAGTTACCAGGCTGGTAACATGACCTTGACAACAGTCGGTCGGCCTCCCGCATCCGTCGGATGAGAATCATCGCCAAACGCATCCTCCGGGAGTTCTGGGAGACCCATCCTGACTGCGAGGGATCCCTACGCTCGTGGTGGCAGGCAGCAAGATCGGCCGACTGGAGAAACCCGAGCCAGGTGAAGGCAGCGTATCCGTCGGCGAGCATTCTGCGAGACGATCGGGTGGTGTTCAACATCCACGGCAACAAGCACCGCTTGGTGGTGAAGGTCAGATACGACTACGGGATAGTCTACGTCCGGTTCGTCGGCAGCCACACCGAATACGACGCGATCGATGCAGAGACGATCTAGGAGCAGACACATGCAACCCAAGGTCATCAAGAACGAGGACGAGTACCGGGTGGCATTGGGCCGAATCGATGAGCTGCTCGATGCCGAGTACGGGACGCCCGAGGGCGACGAGCTCGAATTGTGGAGCATCCTCGTGGAGGCATACGAGGACGTCCACTACCCGATAGCTCCTCCCGATCCGGTCGACGCCATCCGCTTCCACATGGAGCAGAAGAACATGAGACCGGTGGATCTTGCCCCCTACCTGGGCGGGCGAAGCCGCGTCTCAGAGATCCTCAATCGAAAGCGCGGGCTGAGCATCAGCCAGATCACCACGCTTTGGCGAGAGCTGGGGATACCCCTGGAGTCTTTGATGCCGCCCGCGGCCGACGATGGCCGTCGCATGACTGTGGGCCGGTCACCGGCCTAGCCCTCCGGCCGTGCTGCAACCAAAGACCCATGGCGAAGACGCAACGTGTGGTTCATAGTCTCGCCGGACCGCCAAGTGATATCATGTGTTATCAGTGATATCGCGCTGGAGTCCATCATGGTTCGCACGGTGGTCAGCATTTCTGAAGAAGACAAGGCCTGGATCGACAGACGGGCGAAGGAGGAGGGCGTGACCATGACCGAGGTCGTCCGGCGGGCTGTCCGGTTCTACCGCGGCTTCCACGACTCTCCAGACGCCGAGTTCACGTCGCTTCTCGAAAGCACTGCGGGTGTGTGGAGGGCCGGGGATGGGCTGGACTACCAGCGGCGCACGAGAGACGAATGGGAATCGTAGAACGAGATCTTCTACTCGATTCGGTGATCGTCATCGACCACCTCAACGGCATCGGCCCGGCTACGGAGTTCCTGGCGCTTCATCGCCATGATGCTGCTGTCTCCCCGATCACCCGCGCCGAGGTGCTCGCGGGCGTCAAGGAAGAGGAGGCGCCTCTCTGCGCCCGACTGCTCGACCACTTCCCCACGCTGAACATCGATCGTGACGTCGCCGACACCGCCGCCGGGCTGCGCAGAGAGCACGGCCTGAAGCTTCCCGACGCCCTTCAGGCCGCCCTTGCCGTCCGATACGGCCTGCGGCTCGTGACCCGTGATGTCCGGGACCTATCTCCGCAGACCTTCGCGTTCGTGACCGTGCCCTACACGGTCTGACAAGGCAACCTCACGCCGCAGCCACGGCCCGCGGCCTGCGGCAGGCCGCGCGCGGCAGGCGCGCCACGGAGGTGCCGCGGAGGCACCGCGGAGGCGCCGGCGGGTGGGGCCCCGAACGCCGCCTTCTACTTCAGCCGCCCGAAGATCCTCCGCCGCACCGCCGCCCGCTTGAGCCACTGGATGCCTTCGGTGGGCACCAGCTCCTTGGGGCAGGCCTCCACGCAGTTCATGATGGTGTGGCAGCGGTAGACGCCGCGCTCGTTGTCCCAGGTGGGCAACCGGTCCTTGCGGGCCTCGTCGCGGGAGTCGACCTCGAAGCGGTAGGCCTTGAGCAACGCCGCCGGTCCCAGGTAGTTCTCCTCGCCCCACACCGAGGGACAGCTCGAGTAGCAGCATCCGCAGAGGATGCAGTCGATGGGCATGTCGAGCTTCCTGCGGTCTTTGGGAGACTGGGCGATCTCCTTCTCCGGCTCGGGCGATTTGCGGATGAGCCAGGGCATGATGTACTCGTACTTGGCGAAGAAGTCGTCCATGTCGCACACCAGGTCCTTGACCAGGGGCAGGTGCGGCATAGGTGCCACCGTCACCACCGGGTCGGGCTTCCCGGCACTGTCGAGGTGCTTGACGTTGGTCTGGCAGGCCAGACGGTAGGCGCCGTCGATGTACATGGCACAGCTGCCGCAGATGGACGCCCGGCAACAGTAGCGGAAGCTCAGGCTGCCGTCGTACTTCTCCTGGATCTGGAACAGCCCTTCGAGGACGGTGAGATTGCCCTCGTAGGTGACCTTGTAGTCCTCCCAGTGAGCCTCGGGAGCCTTCTTGTCCTGCGGGTCCTGCCGCTTGACGCGAAACGTGATCTCTGTCATCAGTACTTCCGCTCCTGGGGCTCGAAGTGGCCGAGCGTGACAGGCTTGTAGTCGAGGCGGGGGCCGGCCTCGCCCGGCCGGTAGTAGGCCAGGGTGTGCCTGAGCCAGTTGGCGTCGTCCCGGGCGTTGTAGTCGGTCCGGTAGTGCGCCCCCCGCGACTCGGTCCGGTTCACCGCCCCCGTCGCCATACAGAGGGCCACGTCGATCATGCCCTCGAGGTCGGCGGTGCGGATGAGGTCGAGGTTGAAGACCCCGCCCGTGTAGCGCAGCCCCACCTTGGTCGACCGTTCCTTGATCGCCAGCAGCTTCTCCAGCCCCGCCTTCATCGTGGCCTCGTCGCGGAAGACCCCGAAGTGGTCCTTGGTGACCTCGGCCATCTCGGTGCGGAGGGCGTAGGCGTTCTCGGTGCCGGTCGCTCGGCCCAGCGCGTCGATCTTGTCCTCCATGGCCTGGAGCGCGGCAAAGGCGGTGCGGGCGTTGGGCGGTCGCTTGTCGGGGCGACCCTCCAGATAGCGGCCCACCTCGGCTCCCGCCCTGCGTCCGAACACGATGGTCTCCAGCAGGGAGTTGCCCCCCAGCCGGTTCGCCCCGTGCACGCTCACGCAGGCGCATTCGCCGGCGGCGTAGAGGCCGGGCATTGGCGTGGCCCCATCGACGTTGGTGTCGATGCCGCCCATGGTGTAGTGCTGGCTGGGCACCACCGGGATCGGCTCCTCGATGGGGTCGACGCCCTCGAAGTGGATGGCCAGGTCGCGGATGCCGGGCAGCTTCTCGAGGATGACCTCGGCTCCAAGGTGGCGCAGGTCCAGGTGGACATAGGGCTTGCCGTCGATACCGCGGCCCTCGTTGATCTCGGTCTGGCCGGCCCGGGCCACGATGTCCCGGGGCGCTAACTCCATGAACTTGGGCGCGTATCTCTCCATGTAGCGTTCGCCCAGCCCGTTGACCAGGTAGCCGCCCTCGCCGCGAGCGCCCTCGGTCATGAGGATGTTGGTGGAGTACAGGCCGGTGGGATGGAACTGGATGAACTCCATGTCCTTGAGCGGCACCCCGGCATGGAAGGCCAGGGCCATGCCGCCCCCGGTGTTGATGAGAGCGTTGGTGGAGTTGGCGTAGATGCGCCCGGCGCCCCCGGTGGCGATGACCACCGCGTGGGCGGTGAAGGCCTCGAAGCCTCCACGGATCATGTCGTAGGCGATGACCCCCTGGCAGACCCCCTCGTGGACTATGAGCCTGCAAACGTACTGTTCCACGTACAGCTTGACTTGGAGCTTGTAGGCCTGCTCCACCAGGGTGTGAAGGAGGTAATGCCCGGTCTTGTCGGCGCCGTAGCAACAGCGGGGGAAGCCGGCGCCCCCGAAGGGCCGCTGAGTGATACGCCCGTCCTCGTAGCGGCTGAAGGGGCAGCCCCAGTGGTCCATCTCGTAAATGACCCCGATGGCGTCCTGGGTCATCTGCATGATGGCGTCCTGGTCGCCCAGGTAGTCGCCGCCCTTGGTGGTGTCGAACGCGTGTTTCTCCCAGGTGTCGTCGTGGCCGTCGGGGTGGTTGCCCAGCGCGGCGTTGATGCCCCCCTGAGCGGCGCCCGAATGGCTGCGGCCCGGGTGGACCTGAGAGAGGACGGCGACGTCGAGACCCGCCCGTTTGGCTTCGATGGCGGCGCGCAGACCGGAAAGGCCGCCACCGACCACTATCACGTCATGATGGATCATTCCCGCCTCACCCCTCTAGCTGATCCAGGGCCAGAGGGCCCAGGTGCCGTATCCGAAGGCCGCGATCCCCACCACCCACAGCACGATGGTCAGGGTCAGGGCGCGTTTGCGGGACGTGAACCAGTAGTCCATCAGCACCATGCGCAGGCCGTTCAAGGCGTGGAAGGTGCCGGCCGCCAGCAGGATGATGTCGACCACGATGAAGCCGGCGTGGGCCAGACGATCGCCGATGGTGTCGTAGTTGATGTCCCCGATCCCCACGATGTGAGTGAAGATCAGGTGGATGGCCAGGCAGACGATGAGAAGGACGGCCGTGATCCGCTGAAAGAGCCACGACCACATGCCTCCGCGGTGGGTGGAGACGGCTTCGGCCCTCATCCTGTCACCCCCTCGCCGGTCATGATGAAGGTGAAGGCGACATAGGCGAAGACGGCGAACAAGACGACCACCACGGCCATACAGATCCAGTAGACGAGCTTGTGCGACCTGACGCCGATACCGAAGTCCATGAGGATGATGCGCACCCCGTTGAGGGCGTGGTACAAGACGGCGACGACGAGGGCCAGATCGAGCAGGATGAGGACGGGATGATCGAAGGCCTTCATGAGGTCGTTGAGGGTCTGGCCCGCCTCCGACCACTGGCTGGTGGAGATCACCAGGATATGGGCGCCCAGGTAGAAGACCAGCACAAGCCCGCTGATGCGGAAGAGCAGCCAGGCCCACATGCCGGTCGCCTTCCAGAGACCCGCCCCCACGTTCGCGGTCTCTCGAGGTCTTCCGCTCAACACGCCACCTTCCTCTCGTACTTCTTGCGGCCCTCTACGTACAGGTCGCCTCCATACATGTCGTTGATGACCACCACTGGGAAGTCGACCACTTCGAGCTCCCTGATGGCCTCGGGGCCGAGGTCCTCGTAGGCCACCACCCGGGAGGAGACGATGCGCCGGGACAGGAGGGCACCGGCGCCTCCGGTGGCCCCCAGATAGACGGCCTTGTTGCGCTTAAGGGCTTCTTTGACGGCCTCGTCGCGCAGTCCCTTACCGATCATGCCTTTGAGGCCCAGGTCCAGTAGCTTGGGCGAGTAGGCGTCCATGCGGCCCGAGGTGGTGGGTCCGGCCGAGCCGATGACCTCCCCCGGCTTGGGCGGGGTGGGCCCGACGAAGTACAGCACCTGTCCGCGCAGGTCGAACGGGAGCGGTTCGCCTCTGTCGACGAGTTCCACCAACCGCTTGTGCGCGGCGTCCCGGCCGGTGTAGATGATGCCGGAGAGCAGCAACCTATCGCCGCTGCGCAGAGTCTCCACCACTTCGTCGCTGAGGGGAGTGGTGATCCGGCGTTCCATCAGAGCACCACCTCCTTATGGCGGGCGGAGTGGCACTGGATGTTGACGGCCACCGGCATGCTGGCGATGTGGGCGGGCAGTTCCTCCACGAACACGTCGATGACGGTGGTGGTGCCGCCCAGACCGGCCGGTCCAATGCCCAGCGCGTTGCAGCGCCGCTCGATCTCGTCCTCCAGCTCAGCCAGCCGGGGGTCGGGGTTGGTGGAGCCCACCTCCCGCAGCAGGGAGTGTTTGGCCAGGTAGGCGGCCTTCTCGAAGGTGCCGCCCAAGCCGACGCCCACGATGACCGGGGGACAGGGGTTGGGACCGGCTTTGCTCACGGTGTCGACGATGAAGTCGATGGCCCCCTGCCGCCCCTGGGACGGTTTGAGCATACCCAGAGCGCTCATGTTCTCGGCGCCGCCCCCTTTGGGCACCACGATCACCCGCACCTTGTCACCGGGGACGATGCGCGTGTGCAGCATGGCCGGGGTGTTGTCTCCGGTGTTCTTGCGGGCCCCGATCGGGTCGGCCACCGCCGACTTGCGCAGGTACCCCTCGCCGTAGCCTCGCCTCACCCCCTCGTCGACGGCCTCCTCCAAGCTGCCGCCCACCAGGTGCACGTCTTGGCCCACCTCGAGGAACACCACGGCAAGCCCGGTATCCTGGCAGAGCGGCACGTTGGTGCGGCCGGCGAGGTCGGCGTTCTCGAGGAGCTGGGAGAGGACGTCTCTCCCCGTTTCCGACTCCTCCCGCTCCGCCGCCCGCCTGAAGAAAGCGACCAAGTCGTCGCCCAACTGCGTACAAGCCTTCACGGACAACCCGGCCACCGCTTCGGTGATCCGGGCGACGTCCAGTTCCCTCACAGCACCCTCCTCGGCTTAAGGCCGGCGTCGCGCACCCCCACGTCAGCAGCAACTTTACACTCTCAACCTGATATCTGTATACCGTTTCAGCCCCGCCTCCGCTAAACTAGAGCCCTTATGCGCGTCCTCTCCGGCATACAGCCCTCGGGCCGGCCCCACCTGGGCAACTACTTCGGCGCCCTGCGCCAGTACGTGGCTCTGCAGGAGGGCAACGAGCCTTTCTACTTCATCGCCAGCTACCATGCCCTCACCGCCGTGCAGCAGGCCGACCTCCTGCGCGAGTACACCGTGGGCGTTGCCCTCGATTTCCTGGCCCTGGGGCTCGACCCGCAGAAGTCCGCCTTGTTCGCCCAGCAGGACGTCCCCGAGGTCACCGAGCTGGCCTGGATCCTCTCCTGCGTCACGCCCATGGGGCTGCTCGAACGGGCCACCAGCTACAAGGACAAAGTGGCGCAGGGCATCAGTCCCAACCACGGACTGTTCGCCTATCCGGTGTTGCAGGCGGCCGACATCCTCATCTACCTGTCCGACCTGGTGCCGGTGGGCCAAGACCAGAAGCAACACCTGGAGATGACTCGGGACATCGCCGGCAAGTTCAACCAGCAGTTCGGAGAGGTCTTCGTCCTGCCCGAGCCCTACATCCTGGACTCCTCCGCAGTGGTACCGGGCATCGACGGACGCAAGATGTCCAAGAGCTACGGCAACGAGATCGGCATCTTCGACGAGGGGAGCGTCCTCAAGAAGAAGATCATGTCCATCGTCACCGACTCCACCCCGGTGGAGGAGCCCAAGGACCCGGCGACCTCCACCCCCTTCCTGCTGCTCAGCCTGGTCGCTTCGCCGGAGGAGACGGCCGAGTGGGAAGCCCGTTACAAAGCGGGGGGCATGGGGTACGGAGAGGTCAAGAAGCGGCTGCTGGAGCTCATCGACCGGCACTTCGCCCCCTTCCGGGAGAGGCGGCGCGAGCTGGAGGCCGACACCGACTACGTCAATGATGTGCTCCGCGAGGGTGGCCGTCGCGCCCGGACCGTGGCCCAGGGAGTCATGGAGAAGGTGCGGGAGGTCACGGGGCTACCCACCACCTACTGAGACGGCGCCACGGCGGCGCCCGGCCATCAGATCACGAAGGAGGCCCTCATGGAAGACACCGCCAAACCCCCGGTACCCGATGAGAACTGGGCGGGCGACCTGCTTGACATGGTGGAGTTCGCCGGCGGCGGCATCGTGAGCAAGACCATCTGCAACCGGCCCAAGGTCAACATCTCCCTCTACGCCATGAGCACCGGGGAGACCATGTCGGGACACGCGGCCACCAGACCCGCCACCATCCATGTGCTCGACGGAGAGGGCGACATCCAGATAGGCGAGACGGTCTACCAGGGCAAGCGCGGCTCCCTCTACTACATGCCGGCCAAGCAGTACCACGCCCTGACTTCCACCGACAACCTGGTGTTCTTGCTCCACCTGTTCAACTAGGCCGCCGCGCGGGGAGGCGGAGCTCACTCGGTGGTGGTGGTCGTGGTCGACCCGGTGCCTACCCGGACGGTGCCCTCATACCACGAGGGGTTGTACAAGAGGACGGGCTCGTAGCCCGCGTCGGCCTTGAAGGTGAGCAACAGGTCGAGCGATGCCCCCCGCAGGAGGCTGCGGGCCGGGGGACCCGACCTGGTGGGCTCGATCCCGGCGACCCGATCGCCCACCGCCAGGGTGAAGTCCTCGGCGTCCACGCGCAGCGGCGCCTCCCCGGTGTTGAGAACTCTGACGTACGCCTGGTAGAAGGACTCTCCTTCGGCTGGGGCCACCGGGGTCTGCTCGCTCAGCCGCTGGACCGGCATGGCCGGCTGGAACGTGGCCTGCAACGCGCGCACGGTGAGGACGCCGTCCCCCAGTTCGATGTCCTGGCCCACCACGCCCTCGACATCGCCCGCCGGACGCTCTCCGCCTTTGGTAGAGGTGGTGCTGCCGTCCCCCTCGTCGCCGGAGGAACAGGCGATCGGCCCCCCCAGGCACAGGGCCGCCACGAGACCCGCCCCCACCGCAAGAAGGCCGAGGCGCCGTGGGGCGGGGTACCGCAGGCCGAGGCGCCCCAGCGCCAGGCCCTCTAGTCCGCCTGCGCGGTGGTCGGCACAACCCGGGGTCACGTCTTCCTCTTTCACGGCACCATCATACTTCGAGCGCTTCGGGGTTGACCACGTGGGGCACCGGCTCCCGGCGGACCGCCGCGATGGCGTTGAGCGCGGCGAGTTCGGCCATCCGGTTGCGTGTCTCCACCGTCGCGCTACCCAGGTGAGGCAGGAGCACTACGTTCTCCAACCGGCTCAGGCCCGGGGCCAGTTCCGGCTCTCGCTCGTAGACGTCCAGCCCGGCGCCGCCCAGGTGGCCCGACCGCAGCGCGTCCACCAGCGCCACCTCGTCGACCACGGGACCTCGCGAGGTGTTGATCAAGAAGGATCCCGGCTTCATGAGGGCCAGTTCCCGCGCCCCGATGAGGTGCTGCGTGTCGGGGTCCAGCGGCACATGGAGGCTGACGATGTCGGCCCGCGCCAGCAGCTCATCGAGGGTGCGGCAGTGCTCCCAGCTCGTTCCCCGGGGTGCCTCTTCGGCCGCGAGCGGGCCTCCCCGCCTCACATACAGCACCCGCATGTCCCAACCCAGCGCCCGGCGGGCGACCGCCTGCCCGATGCGGCCCATGCCGACGATCCCCAAAGTCGCTCCGGCGACCGACCGGCCCAACAACATGAAGGGGCTCCATCTCTGGAAGCGACCTTCCCGCACCATGTGGTCTCCTTCCACCACCCGGCGCACGCAGCTCAAGATGAGAGCCCACGCCAGATCGGCGGTGGCCTCGGTCAGCACCCCCGGGGTGTTGGTGACCAGGATGCCCCGGGCCGTCGCCGCCGCGACGTCCACGTTGTCATAGCCCACGGCCATGTTGGAGATCACCCGGAGAGAGGGACCGGCCGCATCCATCACCTCCGCGTCGATGGTCTCGGTGAGCAGACAGAGCACGGCCTGCACCCCCGCCACGTCTCGCAGCAAGCGCTCCCGAGCCAGCGGCCGGTCTTCTTCACCCCCCACTACGACGAAGACCTCCCGCAGGAGATCCAAACCGGGCCGGGGGATAAGTCGGGTCAGCAACAGGCGAGGCTTCTCGGTGTCCATGACCGTTCAGTATATCCTTAGGCCATGACCGGGAGCGTGAGAGCGGGCACGTGTTCGTGGACCGACCCCACCATGGTGCGGGCCTGGTATCCCCCCACGGTCCGGACCGCCGCCGACCGCCTGCGCTACTACGCCGAAAGATTCGACACCGTCGAGGTCGACTCCAGTTTCTACGGCCTGCCCACCCCGGCCACGGCCGCGCTTTGGGCGGCGCGGACCCCGCCCGGTTTCGTCTTCCACGTGAAGGCCTTCGGCATGCTTACCCGCCACGGCATCCGCCCCGAACAATTGCCGCCCTTGCTCCGCCAGGGACGCACCTTCGAGTTGGACCGCTACGGCCGCATCCTCCACCCCGCCCCCGACCTGCGCGAAGAGACCTTCGCGCTGTTCGTCGAAGCGCTGCAGCCGCTGCGGGCCGAGCATAAGCTGGGCTTGGTGCTAATGCAGTTTCCCCCCTATTTCGTGGCCAACAAGGCCAACAGGGAATATCTGGTTGAGAGCGTGCGCCTGCTGGCCCCCGCCCGCGCAGCCGTGGAGTTCCGCCACGCCTCCTGGATCGACTCCGATGAACTGGAGCGCACCCTGGACCTGATAGCCTCGCTGGGAGCGTCGTTCGTCTGCGTCGACGAGCCCCGGCTGGAGGGCCCCACTGTGCTCCCGCCGGTGACGGCCGCCACCTCCGACCTGGCCTACGTACGCTTCCACGGCCGCAATGCCGCCACCTGGAACGCCCGCACCGGCTCGGCCGCCGAGCGGTTCAAGTACCTGTACACCGACGCGGAACTGGCCGAGTGGGTTGGTCCCATCCGCCGGCTGCAGGAGCAGGCGGCGACCACCTACCTCATGTTCAACAACTGCTTCGCCGACTACGCGCCGCGCAACGCCCAGCAGATGATGTCCCTGCTCGACAACGCCGAGTGAGCGGACCTGGGTGGGCGCGCCGCCCCCCGGGGCGGCGCGCCCCGAACGCCGACGGCGCCCCGGGGGGCGCCGTCGGCATCTACCCGTTGTTCCGCCCGCTCAGACCTTAGGCAGGTTCTTGATCGCTTCTTGGATCTTCTCTTCCGGGTAGGCGTAGTCCTCAAGCTTCCCGTCGAGATAGTTGTCATACGAAGCCATGTCGAAATGGCCATGGCCGCTGAGGTTGAAGAGGATGGTCTTGGCGTCACCGGACTGTTTGCAGTCCTCCGCCAGTTGCCTCACCACCGCGATGGCGTGGTTGCTCTCGGGGGCGGGGATGATGCCTTCCGACCGGGCGAAGCTGACGCCCGAAGAGAACACGTCGGTCTGCATGACCGAGCGGGCCTCGATGAGGCCGAGCTGGTGGGCGTGCGACACCATGGGCGCCATCCCGTGGTAGCGAAGCCCGCCGGCGTGGATACCCGGGGGGACGAAGTCGTGGCCAAGCGTGTCCATCTTGACCAGCGGGGTGAGTTTGGCGGTGTCGCCGTAGTCGAACGCGTACACGCCCTTGGTCATGGTCGGACACGCGGCCGGTTCCACGGCGATGATGCGGGTGTTCTTGCCTTTCTTGATGTTCTCGCCCAAGAAGGGGAAGCTGAGGCCGGCGAAGTTCGACCCGCCGCCCACGCACCCCACGACGAAGTCGGGATAGGCGCCGGCCAGCTCCATCTGCTCCAGGGCCTCCTGGCCGATGACCGTCTGATGAAGCAAGACGTGGTTCAGCACCGAGCCCAGCGAGTAGTGGGTGTCGTCCCGCTGGGCGGCGATCTCCACCGCCTCGCTGATGGCGATGCCCAGGCTCCCCGGAGAATCAGGATCGGCAGCCAGGATGGCCCGCCCGCAGGCGGTGGTGTCGGAAGGGCTGGGGATGACTTCGGCGCCCCACACCCGGATCATGCTCCGGCGGTACGGCTTCTGGAAGTAAGAGACCTTGACCATGTAGACCAGGCACTCCATGCCCATGAGCTGGCAGGCGAGCGCCAGGGCCGACCCCCACTGCCCTGCACCGGTCTCGGTGGTGAGCTTGGTGATCCCCTCTTGCTTGTTGTACCAGGCCTGTGCCACCGCGGTGTTGGGCTTGTGTGACCCGGCAGGACTCACGCCCTCGTACTTGAAGTAGATCTTGGCGGGAGTGCCCAGGGCCTTCTCCCAGCGAGCGGCGCGCAGCAGGGGCGTGGGCCGCCACAGCCGGTAGATCTCCCGGACCTCATCAGGGATCTCGATCATCCGTTCAGTCGACATCTCCTGCATGATGAGGCCCATCGGGAACAGCGGAGCCAGGTCGGCGGGACCGGCAGGCTGGAGAGTTCCCGGGTGGAGGGGCGGGGGCGGGGGCGTGGGAAGATCGGCGGCGAGGTTGTACCACCCCGTCGGTATCCGGTCCTCCGAAAGCAGATACTTGGTCGCCATGCCTTTCTTGCCTTTCCACTACTTGGGGGCGTACAGGGGTGCAAGGTAGCATAGATTCGCCAAGCCGTGCATCAGCCGGCGAGGTCAGGGGTATGCTACGGTCGTAAGTGCACATGCCCGACGCGGCCGAGGAGACGAGATGGCCACCCTTCCGCGGTTGACACCCGACACGCTCCAGTTCGTGCTCCTGTCGTTCGAGGGACCGGACCAGTACTCGATGGCCGGTGGGCTTGGTGTGCGCATGAAGGAGCTGGCGCTCGAACTGGCCCGCCAGGGTTTCACCACCCACTTGGTGTTCATCGGTGACCCCCGCCTGCCCGGCAGGGAGTCGCCGGCCGAGAACCTCACCTTGCATCGTTGGTCCCAGTGGCTGTCGGCCCACTACCCCAACGGCGTCTACCAAGGGGAAGAGGCCAAGTTGGTGGACTGGAACGAGCAGCTCCCGGGCTTCGTGGTCTCGGAGTTGGTGGCGCCGGCTGCTAAGGCCGGCCGCCTGACCGCGGTGCTGGCCGAGGAGTGGCACACCGCCTACTCCACCTGCCGGGTGTCTGACCGCCTGTGGCGGGAAGGCCTGCGCGACCGGGCGATCATTCTCTGGAACGCCAACAACGTGATGGGTTTCGACCGCATCGACTGGCGCCGCCTGGACTTCTGCTCGCAGATCACCACCGTGTCTCGCTACATGAAGCACGTGATGTGGGACCGATCGGTCAACCCGTTGGTCATTCCCAACGGCATCCCGGGGGAGCGGGTGAGAAAGGCCGACCCCGCCGCCGTCGCGCGGCTGCGGGCGGCATTCCCCGGAAGGGAACTGGTGTTCAAGATCGGGCGTTTCAGCCCGGACAAGCGCTGGAACATGGCGATGGACGCCTTGGCGGAGGAGAAGCGGCGGGGGAACCGCATCGCCACCGTGATCCGGGGCGGCCTGGAGCCGCACGGAGGAGAGGTGCTCGCCAACGCGCGCGCCCAGGGATTGACCGTGGTCGACGTGCGGCCGGCCACGGACCCGGTGGAGGCGCTGTTCGCCTTCGGGAACGACCCAACAGCCGACGTGTACAACGTCACCAGCTTCATGAGCGACGAGCTGATCTCGTTGTTCTACGCCGCCGCCGACGCGGTGCTGGCCAACTCGGGGCACGAGCCTTTCGGGCTGGTGGGGCTCGAGGTGATGGCTGCGGGCGGAGTGGCATTCGTAGGCTCCACCGGCGAGGACTATGCTGTGCCGTATCTGAACTCCGTGGTCCTCGACACAGACGACCCCAGCGAGATATGCATAGCATTGGATTACCTGCGCAACCACCCCCAGGTGGTCGAGCGGTTGCGGGCCGATGCCCAGGAGACGGCGCAGAGTTTCAGTTGGCAGAACGTGATCATGGGCAGTCTTCTGGGCAAGCTCGAGTATGTGGCCTTGCGTCAGGTGGTGCGCGTTCCCGGGCAGGGCGGAACCGAGGCGGGTCCCGGCCCCGACGCCGATAAGGAGGGCTCGGAGGCCACGAGTACGGCGGGTGGGCGCTCCAAGAGCGCCAGGGGCCGTGCTGCCAAAGAGCCCGCCGGCCTGCCCTACGGGGGTGAATCGCTCAGCCGGCGCCTGCCGGTCAAGCCTCAGCAGACCGGCGAACCCGACTGACGGAGGCGGGCACCATGGCAGAGAACCTCGTCACGTACTGCGTCGTCCACCAGCCCCGCCGCATCAAGCTGCCCGCACAGGTCATCCCTCCGGGGACACGTCCGGGCGCCATGGCCTCCTATCTTTTCGACGATGACATGAACCGCCGGTACTTCGAGAAGGTGGCGCGCTGGTGCTACTACCCGGCCACCGAGATGTTCCTTGACATGCTGGATTCCGGTTTCAAGGTCGGGCTCGGCTTCTCCGTGAGCTTCCTGTGGCAGCTGCGCCGCTGGGACCGGAGGCTGGCCGACCGCTTCCGCCGGCTGGTCGCTCATCCCAACTGCGAGTTGGTGGGGGTGGAGCCGTACCACAGCTTCGCTTTCGCCATCGACATCAAGCTTTTCCAGAAGGAGATGCTGCGAGGCAAAGCCTACGCCGAGGAGTTCTTCGGCAAGGAGATCCACGTGACCGATACCACCGAGATGGTGATGAACAACGAGATCTACTACGCCTTGTGCCAGTCCGGATACCGGGCGGGGATGTTGGACGGC
Source organism: uncultured Gaiellales bacterium (assembly GCA_964399135.1). Lineage (GTDB taxonomy): Bacteria > Actinomycetota > Thermoleophilia > RBG-16-64-13 > RBG-16-64-13 > CAYNPL01. The sequence goes on along the minus strand of CAYNPL010000016.1, from coordinate 42,176 downwards.
AGACCCTGGGTGATGCAGTGGCGGGAGCCTACCCATCTGTACCGGCACGGGGAGCGGGACCTGGCCCTCTTCTGCCGTCACCACGATCTCTCGGACGACGTGGGGTACCGGTTCAGCAACCGCACCTGGGAGGGATACCCCCTCCACGCTGAGACCTACACGTCCCACCTGCGCAAGGCCTGGGGCGATCTGGTGTTCATCGGCTGGGATTTCGAGACCTTCGGCGAGCACCACAGTGTCGACACCGGGATCTTCGACTTCATGAGAGCGCTTCCCCCGGAACTCCAGAGGCGCGGGGTGCGCTGCCTCACGCCGAGCGAAGCGTTGGACGAGTTCGGCAAGGCCCACCTCCCCGATCTCCCCCTGCCTGAGTTCGGAACCACCTGGGCGGGGTCGGGGGGCATGGAGTTCTTCTTGGGGAACCCGTCGCAGCAGGCCATCTTCCGGCTCATGCACTCGGTGCTGCACAAAGCCCGGCTCACCGGGGAGCGCACCCTCATCGACCTGGCCCTTTGGCTGCTCCAATCCGACAACCTGCATCTCATCCAGTGGGCGGGCCGGTCCGGCTCCGAGGCCGAAGTCTCTGCCTACTTCACCCCCCGGGAATGGTGGGACTTGGGGCCTGACCGCATTCTGACCGAACAGCAGCGCGTATACACCAACTTCGTCCGGGCGATGGATGCCTACGCTTGAGCCGCTCCACGTAGCGTTCGTCTGGCACATGCATCAGCCGTACTACCGGTCGGCCCCGACCGGTGTCTTCCAGATGCCCTGGGCCCGGTTGCACGCCCTCAAGGACTACCTGGACATGGTGCAGACGCTCTCCGACTACCCCGCTATCCACCAGACGTTCAATCTCGTCCCCTCCTTGGTGGAGCAGCTCGAGATCTATGCCTCGGGTGATTTCGTGGACCTCTACTGGGAGTACACGCTCAGACCCGCCGAAGAACTGGAGCCGGCCGAGCGGGCGTTCGTCGCCGAACGTCTATGCGAGGCCGCCGGCCACCCACGGGCCCAGTCCCATCCCCGCTACCAGGAGTTGGCCCGCAAGCGGGAAGCGCACGCGCCTTCAGGCTGGGACGCCTGCGCCCAATCCTTCTCAGTGGCCGAACTGCGCGACCTGCAGGTCTGGTTCAATCTGGCCTGGTTCGACCCCCGCACCCTGGCGGCGCCGCCTTTGCGGGGTCTCGTTGAGCGGGGGCGTGACTTCTCTGAGGAGGACAAGTCGGCCTTGGCCCAGGTGCAGGGGGAGATCCTCGCCCAAGTCCTTCCCGCGTACCGTAGGGCCGCGCGGGAGGGGCGGGTCGAGTTGTCCACCTCTCCCTACTTCCACCCCATCCTGCCCTTGCTGGCCAACAGCGATTCCGCTCGAGTGGCCGCCGGTGACACTGTGCTTCCCCGCCGCCGCTTCGCCCACCCCGAGGATGCCTGGGAACAGGTGGAGTCGGCCGTCGCCAAGCACGAGCAGGTCTTCGGCCAACGGCCGCGGGGGATGTGGTGCTCGGAGCAGGCCGTCGGCGAAGACGTCATCCCGCTGCTCGCCCGGGCCGGCCTCGAGTGGACCATCTCCGACGAGACCGTGCTCTCCCGCTCGCTCTGGGGATCGGCGACAGACGCCCGCACATCGGCGCGGCGGTCCTGGCCCGAGCAGGTGTCCGCCGCCCCGCCCGCGCTGACTCCCGACGCCCTCTACGCCCCTTACCGTCTGCCCCGGGAGAGCGGGGAGATCGCGATCGTATTCAGAGATCACACCTTGTCCGACCTGATCGGCTTCACCTACCGGTCCTGGGACGCCAAGGACGCCGCCTCCGACCTGCTGCGGAGGCTGCGTGAGATAGCCGCGACCGGGCCCGCCCGGCTGGTCACCATCGCCCTGGACGGTGAGAACGCCTGGGAGTACTACCACCAGGACGGGCAGGACTTCCTCGCCCGTCTCTACGAGGGGCTGGCGATAGAACCGGCTCTGCGCTGCGTCACCGTATCCGAGCACCTCGAGGAGATGCCCCCGGAGCACCGGCTCGACTGGCTGCATACCGGTTCGTGGATCGGGGGCGACCTGCGCACCTGGAGCGGCGACCCCGCCCACAACGTCGCGTGGGACCTCCTGCACGACGCCCGCGACCTGGTGGCGGCGAGGCGGTGCCGCCCTCCGGCCATCGGCGCCACCCGGACAGCCTGCCCTGGCACTGCGGGCGCTACCCAGGCCGATGCCACTCAGGCCGGCGGCCTCAACCTTGCCGGCGCCGCCCCCGCCGGCGCCGCCCCCGCCGACGCCGCCCCCGCCGACGCCGCCCCCGCCGACGCCGCCTGGCACCACATCCTCGTGGCTGAGGGCAGCGACTGGTTCTGGTGGTTCGGCGTACACCACCACACCGAGCTGGACCATGTGTGGGACCTGGAATTCCGCCGCCATCTGCAGGCCGCCTATAATGCCCTGGGGGAGCCGGTCCCGGCCCGGTTGCGCCTGCCGATCCTGGACCACGAAGACCCTCTCCGGCCCCTCCCTCCCCGGGGCAAGACGAGGCCCGACATCGACGGACGGTTGAGCGACCACGAAGGTTGGGCCGCCGCCGGCCGCCTTGGCCGAGAGCCGGCCTCGACGATGCAACCTGCCGGCGCCGACCTCATCTCCGAAGTGCGCTTCGCCTGGGACCCGTCCCAGCTCTTCCTCCTGCTCCTGCCGCGCGACCCGGCCTGCTTTCCCGGCCTCGCCATCGACCTGACTCTCACCCTGCCCGACGGGCAGCCCGCCGTACGCGCCGGCCTGGTCCTGACCGCCGCTGAAACCCAGGGAGAAGCCGGGAGCGCGACCGTCCTCCACTGGAGTCCGCCGGGCGGTCGAATCGAGTGCGCCTGGGGCCAGGTGGCCGAACTGCGCCTGCCTCTCAGCGAGTCGCTCCCTGCGGAGGGAGCCGGACTGGGTTTAGAATTGCGCATAGGTCACGACTCAGGAACGGGACAGGTGTTCCACAGCAGGGGCCTCGCCTCTCTAGGATGGAGGGAGAGATGAAAAGCCTGGACCTCGTCACTTTCCTCAGCGACTTCGGCGACAGCGGCGGATACGTAAGCGCGTGCGAGGCGGCTATCGCCCGCCTGCATCCGGCAGCCCGGCTCATCCACCTCTCGCACGACGTGGCGGTCGGGGACGTAGCTGCGGGAGCCCTCATCCTCGCCCGAGTGGCCCCGTACGGCCCGCCGGCCGTCCACCTGGCCGTGGTGGATCCCGGAGTGGGGACAGACAGGCGACCGATCGCGTTGGTCGCGGCCCGGGGAGACATCCTGGTCGGACCCGACAACGGCCTGCTGGTCGACGCCGCCGACGCCTTGGCCGGCCTGCATTCGGCCTGGCTGCTCGACCAAGGCCGCGTGCGCGACGAGGCGGGGCTTGACAAGGGGGGCGTATCCGCCACCTTCCACGGCCGGGATGTCTTCGCCCCTGCCGCCGCCCTCCTTGCCCGGGCCACACCGCCCTCAGCGCTGGGGGTCCCTCTCGACCCCTCGACTCTGGTCCGGCTCGCGCGGCCGCGTGCTACCGTCTCGCGCGAGGAGGCGGTGGCCGAGGTCATAGAGGTCGACCGCTTCGGCAACGTGGGCCTCGCCATCCGTTTCGAAGACTTCCAGCCCACGCGGACTCTTTATGCCGTCGACCTGCCCGGAGAGGACCTGCCTGCTTGGGATGCCCGGCTGGTACGCACATACGGAGACCTCCGTCCTGGAGAGCTGGGAGTGTTTTGCGATTCTTGGGGCCAGGTCGCCCTCGCAGTGAACGGAGCCAGCGCCGCGGAACTTCTTTCCGTCCAGCGGGGGCGCATGGTCCGCCTCATCGGCAAGACCGCTTAGCCTGCCCGGGAACCCCTCAGTGACACGACCCTCCAAGCGCCCCTCCCCCAAGCCGCGATCGCGAGACTCCTGCTCGGCGGTAGCGGAGCCGCACAGCCCCGGACCAGCCCAGGGGTCGCAGGCCCCCCGACGCAAGCGAGCACCGCGGCTCGGCCAGGCGCGGCCGCCGAAGCCGGCACCAGCGAAGACCGGCGCCGCCCGGCCGGGCCGGGCGGCCCTCACCCCCCCCGCCTTGTTCGGCCTGTACCGCCCCGACATATCCCAGGCCCTGATCGACGCCGGCGCGCCGCCCTTCCGCCAAGCCCAGGTCCTCGAGCACCTGCTGCGGCGGCCCCACCTCTCGCTCGCCGAAGCGACGGTTCTGCCGGGCGGACTGCGCGTTCGCCTGGAAGAATGCGGCGAGACCTCGCTGCAGGTCGAGGCGAGCCTGACCGCAGCTGACGGCACGGTCAAGTTCCTGCTGTCGGCGGCCGACGGAGCCCGCATCGAGACGGTCCTCATGCCATACCGCGATAGGGTGACCGTGTGCGTGTCCACCCAGGTGGGCTGCCCTGTCGGCTGCGCCTTCTGCGCCACGGGTGGCATGGGCTTCGGACGCAACCTCTCGGTGGCCGAGATCGTCGACCAAGTCAGAGTGGCCTCGATCTCGGCGGCGTCACAAGACAAGCGGATATCGAACGTCGTGTACATGGGCATGGGGGAACCACTACTCAACCTGGGGGCCGTTCTCGGGTCCATAAAGGTCCTGACCGCCCCGCGGGGACTGGGCATGGCCCACCGCGCGCTTTCCGTGTCCACGATAGGCATCCCGGCCGGCATCACCAGATTGGGGCGTGAGGAGCCCCAGGTGAACCTGGCCTTGTCGTTGCACGCCGCGGACGACGAGACCCGGGCCAGGCTGGTGCCTGACCGATACCGACACCCGCTCTCCGACATACTCGATGCGGCCTGGGAGCACTTCGCCATGACCCACCGGAAGCTTCTGGTCGAGTATGTCCTACTCGGGGGCGTGAACGACTCCCCGGAAGACGCCCGCCGCCTTGCCGCCCTGCTGAGAGGCCACGTCGTCACAGTCAATCTGCTGGCCTGGAATCCGGTCGACCCCCGCGGTCCAGCCGCTCCGCGCGGTCCGGCTGGACGGACCGCACCGGAGGTCTCGGGGCGTTTAAAGAAGGCCGCCTTCCCGCCCGGACCCCCTGCTGCCCCCACCGTACCGGCCGTCCGGCTCAGGCCGCCCGCCGCCGCTGCGGTGGCAGCCTTCCTGAGCGTCCTCCGAGAGGCGCACGTCGAGACGGTGGTGAGGCGGAGCAGGGGGGTCGGCATCGGGGCCGCCTGTGGACAACTGGCCGCACGTCCCTCGTCCTACCGGTCAGGCGGTGGGTGATCGGGTGTCTGCATCCGCGCTGGCGCCGGCCTGAGGCGGAGGCGCCAGGGCAACCCAGCCGCTTTGGTATTATGGTCCTACCTAAACCTTGGGACACTCCCCAGGAGGGCTTGTTCCGGACCCTGCACCACAGGCCAAGCGAGAAAGACCTGCCCCCGAGCGACATCCGTTCCCCACGAGATCCGCTCAGTACTCGATCCCCCTAGTACTCGATCCCCTTCTTCGCCGGCGCCCCCTCGGCGAACGCATGTTTGACACAGCGCATCTCGGTGACCGTGTCGGCCGCATCGATGAGTTCTTGCGGAGCGTTCCGACCCGTGATGATCAAGGATAACCGACCGGGCTTCTCAGCCAGGAGGGCAAGAACCTCGCCGACACTGACATATCCCTCAGTCAAAGCGTAGTTGAGCTCATCCAGGACGACGAGGTCATAGCGATCGGAAAAGACCCGCTCCCGGGCCACTTCCCAGGCCTGGCGGGCGAGAGCCCGGGGGACCTCGGGATCCCCGGCCTCCCAGGTGAACCCGGAGCCGATACGGGTTATCTCGATGTTGGCATTTCCCTTGAGTGCAGCCAGTTCGCCGTACTTCCAGCTGCCCTTGATGAACTGCACGATAGCCACTTTTTGGCCGTGCCCGGCCGCTCTGACGGCGGTGCCGAACGCCGCGGTGGTCTTGCCCTTGCCCTCCCCGGTATTGATGATGACGCGGCCCCTAACCGGCACCGGCTACGCTCCCTCCCGGAGGGGGACCGAGGGCACGCCGTCGTCCTGGCCCCTGTCGACGTCCCCTTCCTGGTCCGCTCCGGGGATCCCAGCTTTGCTCTGGCTTTCGCCCACCGGCTCGGCCGCGCCTGGTCCCCGGCCGCGGCCGAGAGTCCCGCGCAGCATGTTGAGCGAGCCGGGAGCGGCCACCAGCGCCAGCATTACGTCCTGGGTGAAGGGTGCGAGGACGACCGTCAGTCTTTGGAATTCGATGCTCATGGTGTCGAGGTATCCGGCTGCGACCTGGAGGCCGAACTTCTGGGCGCTGGCCACGGTGTCGATCACCAGAGCGGCGATCTCCGCCGCATCTACCCCCCGGTGCGCCGCGCTGCTGATGATGAGACCCTGGTCAGAGACAAGCAGGGCCGCTTCCATACCCGGGATAGTCAGATACTCGTTGAGAGCCTGTCTAAGTGCATCGCTGCGGTTCGCGGGATCTGACCCCGCCATTCATTCCTCCTCTTCGATGCCCGCCTCGAGCAGTTGGAGCCTGAAAAGACGGGCGGCCCGTTCCGCATCTGCCTCGTGAAGATAGCGTATCTGGAGCCCCTGAGCGAGACCTGCGGCCTCGGACACGAAGATGGACGTCCGTTCGCGGGTCAGGCCGGCGTAGACATGCGCCGCGCCGCCCGGTGCGCCGGCCGCCTCTCCCCCCGGCGTCGCAGGCATTTCGCCCCAGGACTGCGCCGGCGGCCAGGACAGGAGAGTGTCACCACTCAGGAAGAGGCTGCTGCTTTCGGCCGCGGTCAGACGGACCTTCACCGTCACCAGATAGCCCTCGGGCTCTGCAGCCGGAAGCACCGTGACGGTGAAGCCCATACCCTACCCCTTCCACTCAGGAGCGGTGGAGGTCACCCTTCAGCGACCGAGCGCGTACGTGATGGTGACCGTCGCGGTGACATCCAGATTAGCCGGGCTGATAGGGGGCTCGGTGACATTTCCCCCGGCCTCGGCGACATCGAAGGCCTCGCGGTAGATGGGTACCACGGGCACCTCCACGCCGCCTTCGTTCATCATCATGACATCGCCGACGCTGAGACCCTCAGCGGCGGCCAGGGCCTCCGCCTTGCTGCGGCCGTTGGCGACGGCTTGCTCCAGGGCTTCATTGATGGCGGCGCTATCGTCACGCAACCTCCACACCGGCCCCGACACGTTGGTCACACCGGTCTCGACCGCAGCGGCCAGAACCTTGCCTACGGTCGGAGCGTCCGCCAGGGTCACCGTGATGGTGTTCTGGGCCCGGTAGCCGGTCAGCGTCTCTTTGCCCGTGTTCGGATCGTAGGTGCGGATGGGGTAGAGGGTCACGCTCGCGGTCTCGATGGCAGAGTCTTCGATGCCCTCGGCCTTCAGCCGCTCCATCACTTTCTGGGTGGCCACGGAAGCCGCGTCCATGGCCGCAGGCGCCGTGGTGGCTTCGTTCTCGATCGTCAGCGTGACAACGGCCTCGTCGGGCGCAGCGGTGACGGTGGCCCTGCCCATGACCGTGACGGTGTTGCTTGAACCCGCCACCCCTGAGTCACCGGAGGGACTGCCGCCGCCCAACTGGCCGCCGCATCCCGCAAGTAGGACCGTGAGAGCAAGGCCCCCTACGAGCCCCATCGACAACATCCACCTGCTCTTCCTCATCGCCGCCCCCTTTCATCGCTCTCTGCCGGACGTCACGGATACCCTCTAGGACGTGCTGCGCCGACAGGCCAGTTCCGCCGACACACACCACGCGCAGGCGATACGGCCGGAGACAAGGCCGGAGACTAAGCCCGTGACGACGCCGGAGACCGCCGGGGCCCGGTCGCCCACGGCCGAATCGTGCGGCCGAACGATCAATCCTGCAGCCGCCTGAGCAGGCTCTCGAGTTCCTCTGCGTCGCTGAAGGGCACTTCGACCACCCCTCCGGTCCCTCTGCTCCTGATCCGGGGCATCACGCCGAAGAGGCCGAAGATCGCGTCCTTGCATTCGTCGATCAGCTCCTGGGGGACGCGGCTCTGCTGCCGTCCAGCCGGGGTCTTCGTCCCTTCGCTCAGCTTTCGCACCTCTTCTTCGACTTGGCGGACCGAAAGACCTTTCTCAACCACCCGCCGCGCCAGCCGAACCTGATCTCCTCTCCCGCTTAGACCGAGTAGAGCCCTGCCGTGACCCTCGGAGATGGCCCCGCTGGCCAGCGCTTCTTGCACGGGGGCAGGGAGGTCAAGCAACCGGACCTTGTTAGCGATGGCCGAGCGGCTCTTGCCTACCCGTGCCGCGAGGTTCTCTTGGGTCACCCCGAGGTCCTCCAAAAGGACTTTGAGTGCGTACGCCTCGTCGACAGGGTTGAGTTGCTGCCTCACCACATTCTCAACCAGGGCCAGCTCCAGGCTCTCGACATCCGAGGCCGTGCGCACGATGGCTGGGATCACCGTGAAACCGGCCTTCTGTGCGGCTCGCCAGCGCCTCTCCCCCGCGATCAGCTCGTAGCCGTCGTCCACCCGGCGCACGATGACCGGCTGGACGACGCCCACAGACGCGATGGAGGTGGCGAGTTCCTCCAAGGCGTCCGCGTCAAAGGCGCGCCGCGGCTGCCGGGGATTGCGACGGATCGACCCTACGGGGAGCTCTACGACGCCGGCGGCACCCCGTCCCTCCGGTCTGTAAGCTTCGGACACGACCGGCAGCCCCTCACCTGCCGACTGTGCCGGTAGCGCCCCTTCGCCCAGCAGCGCGGCCAGGCCCCTGCCGAGTGCAGGCCTCTTAGCCATCAGCGATCACCTCCAGTGCGAGATCGAAATAGGCGTCGGACCCGGCACAGGTCGGGTCGAGCATCGAGACGGGAAGGCCGTGGCTTGGCGCCTCCGCCAGGCGGACGTTGCGCGGGATGACGGTTGTGTAGGTGAGATCCGGGAAGTGCGTGCGGATCTCCTGTTCCACTTGCCGGGCAAGGCTGGTCCGGGGATTCACCATGGTCAGCACCAGGCCGGCGATGCGAAGAGAAGGGTTCAAGCGCTCCCGAATGGCCGCAATGGTCGACATCAGTTGGGCCAGCCCCTCGAGCGCATAGTACTCGGTCTGCACCGGCACGATCGCCTTCTCCGCCGCCACCAGCGAGTTCACCGTCAAGAGCCCAAGCGACGGAGGGCAGTCGATGAAGACGAAGGCGTAGGAGGGGCCTGGGCCATCCTGGTCGTGCAGAGCGTCTCTTAGCCGGAACTCCCGCCTGTCGAGAAAAGGAAGCATGACGCTCGCCCCAGCCATGTCGGGAGACGAGGGCACCACGTCCAGACCGGGAACCGAAGACGGCCGGATCACCGAGTCCAGACGCGTCTCGCCGAGGAGGACCTCAAGGATGCAGGGCTGACCTCGCGGCACCCGCACCCCCAGGCCGTGTGAGGCGTTGGCCTGGGCATCCATGTCCACTAACAGCACCCGCTCCCCGGCCTGAGCGATGCTGGCGGCGAGATTGACCGCAGTCGTGGTCTTGCCCACTCCGCCCTTCTGGTTGACGACCGCGTATATCAGTGCCTTATCCTTCCTCCCAGGCTGCAGGCTGCGCAGCGTTCGCCCATGCTAAAAAGCCTCTTTGGGCTTGGTATCCACGCCCAGCGGCCGCTTGGTCGGCACTCCAGGGCGGCGGGGGTACTGCTCGGGAGTGGTGGCGATCTTGTCGGCGACGTACACCCAGCGATTCTCCGCTCCGGGGAACGGCTCCAGCCTCACTGCTTCCAGACCCCCCGCGCCCAGTATACCGAGGGCCGTCTGGGCTTGAATACGCTCTTCGGCTGATATTGAGCCCTTCATGGCGACCATCCGACCCTCCACATGAAGGAGAGGCAGAGAGTACTCGGCGACCACCGCAAGCGAGGCCACCGCTCGGGAGACCACCAGATCATGAGCGGAGCGCCCCTGTCCCCGTCCGTACTCCTCCGCGCGTGCACACGCCACCTCCACATTCTGCAGCGCCAGCTCCCTGGTGGCGTGTTCTATGAATCCGCACTTCTTGTGCTGGGATTCTATGGCGACCACCACCGAGCCGGGTAGTGCCACGGCAAGCACGAGAGCGGGAAGGCCGCCCCCCGAGCCCACGTCCGCGATCCTCGCAGCCGAGCGGACGCCACGCACCCCGAGCAGGGCGAGAGAGTCCAGGAAGTGGATGCGTTCGATCTCCGCCGAGTCCTTCACGCCCGTGACGTTGAAGCCTGCGTGAAGAAGCAGATCCCCCAGAAGACGCAGCCGCTCTAAGGCCTGCGGCCCAAGACCCCACCGTTCGTAATATGACAGTTCTGTCAGTTCCATGGGGGCCGAATAGCTTCAGCCGGCCGCGGCCGGGCGACGCGCTGCTCCATCGGGCGAGCACGCTCCCGGGCATTGCCCGCGCCGCCCGAAGCCAGCAGCCCTTTGCTAGCGCCCCCGTGACAGCACGTCTGCATCTTCGATCGTGTCCACCTCTCCCTGCGTGTCGGAACCGCTCTTCAGTGACCGATAGAGGTGCACCAGCAAGACTGAGATGTCCGCGGGAGAGACCCCCGGAATCCGGGAAGCCTGGCCCAGGGTGACTGGCCGCAAGCGACTGAGTTTGTCTTTGGCCTCGTAGGTGAGACCTTCGAGGGGCCAGAAATCGAAGCCCGGGGGAATGGCTAGGGTCTCCGTGGCGCGATGCCGCCTGATCTCGGCAAGTTGCCGTCGGATGTATCCATCGTAACGCGCCTGGATGACCAACTGTTCAATCACCGCCGCGGGGGCCGCGGAGAACAGCTCCCTATCGGCCTCAGACATGAGCCGAAGCACTTCTTCGAATCCGATCTCAGGCCTGCGCAACAGCCTGGCCGCAGATTGGGACTCCTCCAGCGGCGCGGTACCCAAGAACCCCAGCGTACGGGTGGTCGACTCATCGGACCGGATCTGGATGCTCTCCAGCAACTCGCCGTATTCCTTCACGCTCCGCTTCTTTTCATTGGCGAGTTCCAGCTGCTCCGAGGTAAGCAGCCCGAGGGCATGCCCGAGATGTGAAAGTCGCTCCATGGCATTGTCGTGCCGCAGAAGCAGACGGTACTCAGCCCTGGAGGTGAACATGCGATACGGCTCGTCCACGCCCTTGGTGACCAGGTCGTCAATGAGCACGCCGATGTACGCCTGGTCCCGGCGCAAGATGAACGGGGGCTCGTTGCGCGCGTACAAAGCGGCGTTGATGCCGGCCATGAGCCCCTGTGCCGCCGCTTCTTCATATCCCGAGGTCCCGTTGATCTGGCCGGCGCTGAACAATCCCCCTACTCTCTTGCACTGCAGAGCCGCGGTGAGTTGCTGGGGGGGCAGATAGTCGTATTCGACGGCGTATCCGGGCCGCACCAGCCGAGCCCCCTCCAGTCCAGGGGTGGCTTGAATGATCTTCTCCTGGACGAAGACGGGGAGACTCGTGGTCAGACCCTGCAGGTACATCTCTTGTGTCGTGATCCCCTCCGGTTCAACGAAGACGGGGTGCTGCTGCTTGTCCGGGAAGTTGATCAGTTTCCGGTCTATCGACGGGCAGTAACGGGGACCCTTGCCGCTGACCGACCCGCTTTTGAGCGGGCTGAGATGCAGATGATCCGACACCACCTCGTGAGTGGCCGGCGTAGTGTGGGTCAGGAAACAGGGCACCTGGCGGCGCGGAGTCGCCGCCTGCCAATGAGAGAACGACAAGGGTGGATCGTCGCCCATCTGAGGGATCATCCGCGAGGTGTCAATCGTAGTGCCGTCGATGCGGGGGGGAGTCGCGGACTGGAAGCGATCCAATTGCAGACCCAAGGCGAGGAGATTGGCAGAAAGCTTCTGGGCGGGGAGTTCGCCCACGCGACCAGCAGGAAGACTCTTGTCGCCGATCACGATCTTCGCGCGAAGGAAGGTACCGGTGGCAAGCACGACCGCGCGGGCCGGGAGGCGACGCCCGTCGGCCAGTTCTACCCCTCGGATTGTTTCACGTGAAACATCGAGCGCACAGGCCTCGCCCTGGACGACGTGAAGCCCCCTGGTGCTAGCCAGTGCCACCTTCATCCAGTCCTCATACAGCCGCTTGTCGGCCTGCGCCCGCAAAGCCCTGACTGCAGGGCCTTTGGAGGTGTTCAGCATCTTGATCTGGATGAAGGCGCGATCGGTATTGCGTCCCTGTTCACCTCCGAGAGCGTCCACTTCTCGTGTCAGCTGACCCTTGCCCACCCCACCAACGGCAGGGTTGCACGGCATCAGGGCTATAGTGTCGACGTTCAATGTGACCAACGCCGTGCGACACCCCATGCGCGCCGCTGCCAGCGCCGCCTCGCACCCGGCATGACCGCCGCCGATAACGACCACGTCGAAGGAGGACTCCTTGCCGGGACCTATCACGCGGAACCCCCCCATGATTCCTCGGCGCTGGTCCATCCGGCTGAGGCTGCGCCGGGCTCTCCTTGCGTGTGCTCCTTCTCCCCGCCGCCCCCCTCCCGCTCAGGTTCCGCAGCGCTCCCGAGAACACGCAGAAAGGCCGCGACGCTCTTGGCCGCGCACACGCCGGAGGTGAGACTCTCCAGATAGTCAGCCGCCCCTCCAGCTCGGCCCGACACCCAGACCGGCCCCACCGGCATCCCTGCGGCCAGCACCCGCCCGTCTTCGCCCACGCTGCGCACCGCCAGACCGCGGACGGAGTGGCGCAGACGAGTGGTCAGGAGCTCATCTGCCTGTAGGGCTTGTAGGTCCGGGCCGCCCTCTTCGGAGCCGAGGGGCCCCCGTGCGCGGGGCTCACTCCGATAGACCTCGCCTGTCGCCGCCCCATCAGGCGAGAAGAGAGGGAAGCCGGCCCCGTCGCGGTCCGAACAGAGCACGATGCGGTCCATGCGCAGGGACCGGTCCCAATGCGGGGCGGGCGAGAAGTCCGCAGGCCAGCGCATGGCCGCAGTGGCATCCCTTGGGGTGACATCCGGCGTGCCGACGCGCCCCAATGCTGCGCTTTCGACGGGAGAACACGCTGCCTCCGTAGACGGATCCCCATCCTCGAGAGGCTGCTCGAACAGCCCGGTCAAGGCAGACCGCGCCGGAATCAACCCGGCCACGCGCGGTCCACCGTCGGTACTGGCCGTAGCAGCCGTGCCCGGAGGCACGTGGTGATGGTCCTCATCCGTCCCTCCTCCTGCGGCCACCTCTTCCAGGGAGGCCGTCACTCTGATGAAGCCCTCTTCATTGCGGCCGATCCGGCCGCCGACCTCCACTGTCGCCTCATGGAACTCCACCCCCAGCCGCTCGAGGGCCTCGCGCAGCCCGTCAGAAGGCATCTCACCGTAGCGACCCCCGGGAAGCCGGTCGCTGCCGACCGTGACCTGCCCGCCCATGCTCAGTCCCACCGCGATCACCAGGGCATCCGCCTCGAACACCTCCCCGAACACCGTTTCCACGGCGACCGCCGCAGCCGGACCCCCCACGCGTATGTCCCGGATGAGACCCTGCCGGAATGTGAGCCCGGGGACCTTCTCCAGGACTCGTTTGGTTTCGATACTGATCATCCGCCGATCCACGTTGAGCATGGCCGGGCAGGCCGCCCCCAGTTTGCGAAATCCGGCGCCCTGCCCCGAATCGCGCGCGCCGACCGGTACCATCGCGGCGGCCAGCCAGACCTCTCGCAACACCCGAGGGACCGGGGCAAGAGCCTTGGCCAAAGTGTCCCAGCCGCCCTCTTCCCCGAGGAGATCCGGTCCATAGGCGGGCATACCCACGGTGTCCAAGGCGCTGTTGACGACCATCACCTCGAAACCGGCATCGGCCAGTGCCGCAGCACAAGCGCAGCCGGAGACGCCGCCGCCCACGACGATAACCCTAGCCTGCCGGTCGCGACGCTCGCTCACTTACTTGCCCAGGCAGAAGCGGCTGAATATCTCATCCAGCAGGTCGGCTGTGAGATCCTCCCCGGTGATCCGGCCCAGCGCCTGGATGGCGCCGCGCACGTCTTCACAGATGAGTTCCTCGTCATGCCTGTCGCGGAGCCCAGCCAGAGCCGCCTCGACCCGCTCGGCCGCTTCGGCCACTAGCCCTCTATGGCGCTCACTGGCCAACACCGGCTCTTCCAGATGAAATCCCTCGCCCCCGCTGATCGTTTGCTGTATGGTCGACCGCAACTCGTCGAGGCCTTCGCCAGAAAGGGCCGAAACCGCGCGCACACGCCACCCCTGGCCCTTATCTGTGCCGATTGCCCCTGTGCTGCCAACTGCAGCTGTATCGGACTCCGCCTCGACCGCGGCCTTGAACTGCGCATCGCCGACTTCGCCGGCCGCGACCAGACAGTCACGCAGCCTGCTTGTCCACTCTTCCGGAGTACCTACTAGGTCGGCCTTGTTTCCCACCACGATGGACCGGGCCTGGTCAAGGCCTCGGAAGAGAACCCGATCCGCCTCGTCGAAAGGTCTAGAGAGGTCAACCACTGCCAATACCAGATCGGCCTGCTCCATTGCGCGCCTTGATCGCTCCACTCCCAACTGCTCGACCCTGTCTCCACCGCTTCGGATGCCGGCCGTATCCACCAGATGGATTGGGATGCCCCCGATCTCCATCAGCTCTTCCACGGTGTCGCGAGTCGTTCCAGGGATATCAGAGACGATGGCCCGCTCGCGCATGAGAAGGGCGTTCAAGAGAGAACTCTTGCCAACGTTCGGCTTGCCCACTATCGCCGTGCGCACCCCCTGCTCGAGGGCCCGGCCGACGAAAGCGGTCTTTAGCAATGCGGCCAACTCTTCCTGCGCCTGGAACGTGGCGGCCACCAACCCTTCCCAGTCGAGAGGGTCGACATCTTCGTCCGCAAAATCGACCGTCGCCTCGATCTGGGCGAGGATCGCCACCAACCCCCGCCTGACATCCCGCAGTCTGTCGGAAAGCCCTCCCTCGAGCTGCCGCAGCGAAGCGCGCAGAGCACCGCTGCTGCGGGCGGCCACGATGCCGGCGACGCTCTCGGCCTGAGCCAGATCGATACGGCCGTTGAGGAAGGCCCGCCGGGTGAACTCCCCCGGCTCCGCCAGCCGCGCCCCCATGCGTATCAGCAGGCGAAGCACAGCGCGCTGCGCCGCCAGACCGCCATGGCAGTGCAGTTCCACCACGTCCTCGCGCGTGTACGAGCGGGGAGCCCGCATGACGGCAAGGAGCACCTCGTCCACATCTTGCCCTTCCTCAGGGTCGAAGACATAGCCGTAGAGCAGGCAGTAGTTCTCCTCTGGCCTCAGTGGTCGGCCCCGACCCGCCCGAAACACGCTCTGAGCGATCGCCAGGCTGTCGGGCCCGCTCATGCGTACGATGCCTATGGCCCCGGGGCCAAGGGCAGTGGAAATCGCCACGATCGTATCCTCGCCCCACGTTAGTTCCGGCTCTTCGGGCCGCAGGAGCGCGTGCGCCGATCCGGACCCGCCGTCAAGGCGGGCTCCTGAAAACCTCATGCGGTCAAGAGGGTCGAGGTCCATCATCACGCCTATGGACAGAGATCACGGCGTTTGCTCAGCGCGGCGCGCCAGGAGCGATGATGATGCCAGAAAAGCCGTGCGCTTGCCACGGAGGAGCAGCGCACACCGACACCGTTCTACAGCCCCGCCTCCCGGGACGGGTCTCGCGCTCAACTCGGCACCCAGCGGTCGAGACAGCCGGCCTTGCCGCCCGCCCGCCTTGCCGCCCGCCCGCCCCTACGTCGGCTACCGCCCGCCCGGTCCGCGCACCGGCGAGATGACCACCGAGCGGTTGGGCTCTCTGCCCTGACTTGCTGTGGCTACATCCGTCCGGGACCGCAGTGCGAGGTGGACGATCTTGCGTTCGGCCGGGGTCATCGGCGGCAGCTGCGCCGGCCGGCCTCGCTTCGTCACCTCGTCGGCCTTGCGCAAAGCCACGCGTTCGATCTGCCGGCGCCGACGCTCCTTGTAGCCCTCGGCGTCCAACTCCACTCGCTTGCGTGCATGGGCGCCAGAGAACACTGCGATGCTCGCCAGATACTCGATGGCGTCGATGGTCTGCCCTCGCCGACCGATGAAGATGCCCAGATCATCCCCTGTGATCTCGGCGTGGAGCTCGTCCGGGCTCTCTGTGATGCGAATCTTCGCACTGAGCCCGAGCTCCTTTAGCACTCGGGCGAGAAACTCCCGCAGCCGTGACGCCTCAGGTCTGTCGGATTCCTCCCCATCGAACGACTCCCCGGAGTCTGCGCCCACCCGCGAGTCCTCATACAGATCATCCTCGTAGTCGTCGTCTTCGTAGTCGCTCCTCAGCAGCTCGGGGGGCATCGGCTCGAACTCACCGTCGGCGTACTCAGATTCGTCGCCGACCAGGGCCACTTCCACCACCGCGTCGACCGCACCCACCCCCATGAACCCCTCTTCGGGGGGGATGATGATCGTCACCTCATACTGGTCTTCGGCAAGCTCTCCGGGGGCGAAATCAAGTTCCGCGAGTGCCCTTTGCACCGCCAGTTCCACGGTTCGGCCGTTTGCCCTTGCTACTTGCCGTCTTCCCCTGCTTTCCCGTCTGTTGGCCACTGCTCTTGCCTCCGCTCTTCTTGACCGGCTGTGCAGAGGCGGCCTTCCCCTTGGCAGGAGCGGCGGCCACCGCAGGCACAGGCACCGGCATCAACTTCTCAGCGACGAACTGCTGCGCGATCGTCCACAAGTTCGAAGTGAACCAATAGATGAACAGACCCGCCGGCCACTTGCCAATGAACATGAATATTCCGACGACCACCGGCATGAGATACGCGATCATCTTCTGTTGACCCGCGCCTTTCCGCGCGGTCTGCCAGGAAGCCACGAACTGGCTCGCGATGTACAGGAACATCAAGATGATGTCGAACTTGGTGATGTCGGCTATCCACAGCCAGCTGACGGTGGGATTGGGAAAGGCGAAGGCCCCGCCTGGCTGCCCCTGCTCTCTGAGCATGTAGTAAAGACCGAAGAAGACCGGCATCTGCAAGAGCAAGGGTAAACATGATCCAAAAGGGCTGACCTTATTCTGCTGGTAAAACTCCATAGTCTTCTGATTGAGAAGTTGTTTATCATCCTTGTACTTCTCTTGCAGAGCTTTTATCTCAGGAGCCAACGCCTGCATCGCCCGCATGCTCTTGATCTGCCGCCACGTCAAAGGTATGAGAACTATGCGAACTATTATTGTGAGTACAACTATTGACCACGACCAGCTAATCCCTAAGTTCTCGTGTATGAACTTAAGAATATAGAAGAAGAAGTCACTAAGAGGTGAGAGTAGACTAGACATCCGCCCCCCCTACACCGTGTCCGCCGAGCCGCGGCCTAAGCGGTGGGAGCAGGCCGGGCCACCCCTGGAGGTCATCGTGGGGGCCTCGGCTGGAGGCCTGCCCTGCGCAGAAGACCGCTCGGACCGTCGCCGGCCTCGGTCGAACACGGTCTGCCGCTCCACCGGGTCATAGCCGCCGTAGCTCAACGGATTGCAGCGCACTAGGCGCCAGGCGGCGAGCACGCAGCCGCGGGCGATGCCGAAGGTGCTGATGGCATCGACCGCGTATTGGGAGCAGGAGGGGTAGAACTTGCAGCACCGGGGCAGTCCGGGTGAGATGAACTTCTGGTAACCACGGATGGCCCAGATGAAGAGCGTCCTCGCTGGGTTCCCGGCCGCACTCACGAAGAGGACCGTCGCTCCCTGGTCGCGCACGCCAGCGAAGCTTTGCGGAAGACTTCGACCATCTTGGCCTCGACCATTTTGTAGCCGCCGGTCTCGAGCAAGTCTACGATGGGTGGCCGGGCGATGACCACGAAGTCCATGTCCCCCCCGAAAGAGAGTGCGTTGGCGCGGAAAGCTTCACGCAGCACACGCTTGATGCGGTTCCTGTCGACAGCCGTACCGAGCTTCTTGGATACTGAGAACCCTACCCGAGGACCCGGCGTCGCTGGAGCGGCTTCGGACCCGGAGCGCTCGAAATAGTATAAGACCAGATACTTGTTGGCAACAGACCGCCCCGCGCGATACACGCGGGAGAAATCCTCAGAACGCGAGAGCCGGCCGCGAGACCGATCCACTCTGCGTCAGGCTGAGAGACGCTTGCGACCCTTGTCGCGCCTGCGCTTGAGCACAGCCCTGCCGGCGCGCGTGCTCATGCGGGCACGGAATCCGTGCACCTTCTTGCGCTTGCGCTTATTCGGTTGATACGTCCTCTTCACGTTCCCTCGCTTATTGCTCGAGCGCCCGGGGGACCCGACCCCGCGGGCGCGCAGTAAAGGCTCACCGCGCCCCTCCGACCTCGCGGCCACCGACGGTCGTCCGGCCGGACGAAACGCAAACGCCGCACGGAGGGCGGCGAAGTATACAAGTCAGCCTGACCGCCGTCAATCACACCCGCACCCCCGGGGGATCCCACCGGCAGCCCCGGATGCCGGCATCCGGGGCATGAGCCGACCTCCAAGCGGTCCGACCGGTGGTCTCGCCGCCGGCCGTACCCCAGAAGCGCCTGCATCTCCCGCTGCAGGCGTACACAGGCTCCTGTGGATATTGTGGAAAACTCCGCTCGCTCCCGTCTGCAATCGCCATCTTCGGCCACTACCTGTGGAAGACCCGGGAGTGGCGTCCGCCCACAGTGCACCCCCGTCCAGCCGCTCCCCCGCGGCGCCCACCTGCGGCCCCGGCTCGGCCCGCCCCCGGCCAAACCCGTCTTGACGCCTCTGGCGGGCCGGTGCCGTCCGATCACCCGGCTCCTCTTCCCCTTCACACGATGTGCTCTGCCACCGCTCCGCTGTTCCGGTCAACCTTCAAGCCCGACCGCCCCCCCGGCCCCCCGCCGCCGACCACCTCGGCGCCGCCTCCCGCCGTCCGCCCCCCGGGGCCCGGTCAGGCCTCACAACCCGCCGGCGGCCCCCGCACTCCTGGGCGTCCATCAACAGCGCGCACACCGCACGGAGGTCTGCGCGGCCTCAAAGCGAGGGTGCCCTCGGGGTGCCCTCGGACCGGACCGAGAAACCAATAATCCCCACTTTCAACAGAAAACCCCGTCTATGCGGCCGTCCGATTCCAGCCTTCTGCACGTTTTCAACAGCTGTGGATACTTCTGTGGACAACGTGGGTTCCATCCCTGCAAATCGCCGTTCATCGTTCGTCGAAACGGAGGGCGCTGGCAGTCTCGTCGCAAGAAAACGCATGGACTTTCCGGACTTCTGTGAATGCCTAGCCTGTGGAAAACAGCCCAGTCCCTCGCTACAATGGCAGAGCCTTCCGGCACGCTACCTGACTGACCTGCAGCGGAGAGCCATCGTTGTCGACATCTCCTCGACCTTCGAGCACCGACGCACCCCGCATCGCCGTCTACGCGCAGCCCCTCTCGCCTCCGCTGGTGTTCACCTTCGACGACCCCGCGGAGGGGGCGGACCCGAGCAGATTGATCGAGGACCTGGCGACGCGCGCGTATGTCCTTGCCCAAGAGCAGGGCGGCCGCATCCCCTTGAGCGTCTTCAGCGAGCTGGTGGGGAATCTCGTCCACGCGTCTTTCAAAGGTGTGGTCATCACCATTCTGGATGGGGGGAACACGGTCCGGGTCAGCGACCGCGGACCAGGCATCCCCGACAAGGGTGCGGCCTTGCGCCCCGGCTTCACCTCGGCCGACCCCGGCGCGAGAAGGTTCATCCGGGGAGTGGGGGCAGGCCTCTCGCTGGTTCAAGACGTGCTGGACGGCCTTAACGGGAGTCTGGAGATCGAGGACAACCTGGGCTGCGGTACAGTGGTCACAGTGCGGGTGGCTCCTCATACCGAAACACCTCTCGCGCCCGCCGCCGTCCCGGCCTATAATCTTTCCGAGCGCCAGCTGAAGACCCTCCTGCTGACGGTCGAGCTTGCCCCTGTCGGTCCGACTCGTATTGCCCAGGAACTGGGTGTGTCCACCTCGACCGCATACAGAGACCTTGTGTCCCTCGAGCAAGCCGGCTTCGTCGTCTGCCGGCCGACCGGGCATCGCTCGGTGACCGAAGCGGGATTGGCTTACCTGAGCGCCGTGCTGTAGTCGGGTTGGTCGCCGCGCCGGCCTTGGAGAGGCTGTGCCCCGGTGGCACCCGGTGACGATTGACGAGGGCTGGAGAGGGCGGTCATGGTGCAGAACTACAGCGACCCCATTTGGGAGAAGGCTCTAGCGCAGATCTCCCAGCAGGTGAACGAGGGCACCTTCCACATCTGGTTCAGCCAGACGGCCGGCCTTGGACTGGTGGACGACACCTATTCCGTGGGCGTGCCATCCGAATTCGCCAAGGATTGGATCGACTCCCGTTTTCGCACGTTGATAGCCGACTCCGTCTCACAGGTGGTGGGCCAGTCCGTCCGCTGTGAGATCGTCGTCGCCCCCGACCTTCCTCCCGCCGTCATCCCCGCTCAGCGCGACGGCGCGTCGCCTTCCCCCGCCCAGAGCAGCGGCGACCACCCCGCATCGCCCGCCTCACCAGACCATCGCGAGCGAACCCACCGGGCCCACCACCAGGCCGCCGGCCTGCCCAGGGATGACCCGGCCACCGCGGCGGGGCTCCTGGCCAAGTACACGTTCGACGACTTCGTCGTGGGGCCGTCTAACCGTTTCGCCCATGCCGCTGCTCTAGCCGCCGCGGAGACCCCGGGGACGCAGTACAACCCGCTCTTCATATACGGCGGGGTCGGACTGGGCAAGACCCATCTGCTCCAGGCGGTCGGTCACTACGTACTCCGCAATCATCCTGGCCTTAAGGTCCGCTACGTCACCCTGGAGACGTTCACCAACGACTTCATCAACTCTCTGCGCGATGACACCATCGAGGGTTTCAAGAACCGCTATCGCACGATCGATGTGCTTCTCATCGACGATATTCAGTTCCTGCACAAGAAGGAGCAGACACAGGAGGAGTTCTTCCACACGTTTAACGCCTTGTACGACGCGCAGAAGCAGATCGTCATAACGTCTGACAGGCACCCCAAGGGGCTGGCCACTCTGGAAGACCGCTTGGTCAACCGCTTTGAGTGGGGCCTCATCACCGACATCCAGCCGCCCGACCTGGAGACGAGGGTCGCCATCCTGCGCAAGAAGATACGGGCCGATCACGTGGACCTCACCGACGACGACGTCCTCATGCTGATCGCCTCTCGGGTGCCCACCAACATCCGGGAGTTAGAGGGCTGCCTCACGCGGGTGGTCGCCTACGCCTCCCTCAACGACCGCCCCATCGACGTCGATCTCGCTCGAGAAGTCCTTAAAGACATACCGGAGACGGCGGCAGGACGAGTGACCATCGACCTCATCCTCTCCACAGTGGCCGACTTCACCGGGGTATCAGTGAACGAGATTGTGGGAGACAAGCGGTCCCGCCAGATAGTGGAGAGCCGGCATCTGGCCATGTACCTCGCCCGGGAGTTGACCGACGCCAGCCTGCCTAAAATCGGAGAACGCATCGGCAACCGCGACCACACCACGGTTCTACACGCAGTGGAGAAGATCTCCAAGCTCATGAAGGAAGACCGGGAGATGTACAACCGGGTGCAACGCCTGACGACGAAGGTCAAGAGCGCGTGAACAGCCCTTGTCCACACAGCCCTGTCTACAACCTTTGTGATCCGTGTGCACAACACGTCCATCTCCCCGCCCTCTGTGGTGCCACCAGCAAGTGGCCTCTTCTCTCCCTCCCTTGTCCACAGGCCCCGGTTCCGAACGAAGCAACTCACCCCGCGCGCCGCAGCATCACACCTGTCTTATCCACAGCTTCCACAGTGTCTACTACTCCGGCTATATTTCTTCTTACGAAGACTCATAGTAGTAATAGAGACGTCGTTCCAACTGCAGCGACCGAGGAGAACCTATGAAAATCGTCACGCAGAAGCAGGGGCTCGTCGACTGCCTGGCCATCGTCAGCAAGGCGGTCTCCTCGCGCAGTTCGATCCAGGTGCTCTCCGGGGTGTTGGTCGACGCTCGTGACGATGGGGTCAGCCTCGCAGCCACGGATATGGAGATATCGATTAAGGCACCGCTGCCCGCACGGGTGGAAGGACCGGGGTCTCTTGTGGTGCCGGCCCGCATCGCCGCGGACATCGCGCGCAGCCTGCCCGCCGGCGAGGTAGTGATCGAGCAGCGGGCAGGGGAGACTCAGGTGGAGATACGGGCAGGGGAGTCCCTCTTCGATCTTCACTCTCTGCCCGCTGTGGACTTCCCTCAGCTGCCCACGCTGGTGGGAGAGGGTTTCTCCGTGGCTAAAGCAGCCTTTGTGGAGACGGTCGACCGGGTGGCGCCCTCGGCTTCTAAGGATGAGACGCGGCCGGTGCTGACCGGTGTCCTCATCCACTTCGCGAAGAACTCGGTCCGCATGGTGGCTACCGACAGCTATCGGCTGAGTGTGAAAGAGAGCCCGGTGGAATCCTCGGTAGCCGGGACGCTTCAGGCCATCGTCCCTGCCCGCACTCTCATCGAGCTCTCCCGCATCGCTGGGTCCGTAGCGGAGGACACCATCACGGTGGTGCCCACCGAGAACCAGATGTCTTTTCAGGTGGGCGGGGTATCGCTGATCTCCCGGCTCATCGATGGACAGTTCCCTAACTATCGCCAACTCATCCCCGAGACGTTCGACTACGAAGTGGCGGTCGATCGCGACGAACTCCTCGAAGCCGTGCGCCGGGTGGGGCTTCTCGCCCAGAAGAACGCGCCACTACGGCTGCGCTTCAGCAGTAACACCCTTACCGTCTCGGCCGAGTCGCAGGACGTCGGCAAGGCCCATGAGTCCATGCCCATCCAGTACTCCGGCGACGACCTCGAGATCGGTTTCAACCCAGAGTTCTTGGAGGCCGGGGTGGCGGCGGTCAAAGAATCGCCGGTGTACCTTCGTTTCATCAGCCCGTTGCGGCCGGGCCTGGTCAAGGGCGCGGGGGACGATTTCCTCTACCTGGTCATGCCTATCCGCCTCACCGACTAGGTCCGTCGATGATGCCGGCCGGCCGCGACGGGCCTGCCTCGATGATGCCGGCCGACGTGCCGGCCACACTGCCTATCACGCTCGGCCAGTTCGTCAAGCTGGCCGGGCTGGCGGGCACCGGTGGTGAAGCCAAAATGCTCATCCTCTCCGGTATGGTCCACGTCAACGGCCGGACCGAGACGCGCCGGGGCCGGAAGCTGGCCGCGGGAGACCTGGTGGAGGTCGGCGCAGCCGCCGCCCGCCTCATAGTCATGGAGAGGTGACCGCTATGCTGGTCCGCCGGCTGAGCCTCACCAATCTGCGCTGTCGCGGCCGGCTCGAACTCACTCTGGGCGACGGCATCAACGTCTTGGTCGGTCCCAACGGAGCGGGCAAGACCACGGTCCTCGAGGCGGCGGCGCTGGCGCTGCAGGGCGCCACCTTACGGGCGGGGAGCGTCCGCGAGATGATCAGCCAGGGCCGGGACCATCTCCGGGTGGAGCTGCAGCTGGAAGACCAGCGAGGGACCATGACAGCGGCGGCCGCGTACGGCCGCGACGGCACCCGGCGGTTGACCGCGGACG
Organism: uncultured Gaiellales bacterium; assembly: GCA_964399135.1. Classification (GTDB taxonomy): domain Bacteria; phylum Actinomycetota; class Thermoleophilia; order RBG-16-64-13; family RBG-16-64-13; genus CAYNPL01. The sequence goes on along the minus strand of CAYNPL010000016.1, from coordinate 18,764 downwards.
GGGCCCTCCTAGAAGATCCGTCCCGGTGGCAGGAGGCCCTGCCTCTGCGCACATTCGTGCCCGACGACCTCCGTCTCATCAAGGGCAGTCCCCGCCGCCGCCGGGACTACTTGGATGCGCTGGCCTCCCGCTCCCACCCCGACTACGAGAGCGAGCTCCGCCGCTACGACGAGGCCCTCTCTCAGCGGAACGTCCTCCTCCGCGGTGCTCGGGGGCACTGCGGCTCGGCCGAGTTCGAACCCTGGGAGACCATCCTTGCCCGGGCCGGGCTGGCCGTTTGCGGCCTGCGGGCCGGCACCTTGGCCGCATTCATGGATCCCTTCCGCCGCACGCATGAGGAATTGACCGGCACACCTGGCGAGATGCTGCGGTTGGTCTACCGCACGAACGCCTCGGGCTTGGACGAAGACGGGTATCGCAGGCGCCTTGCCGAGATGCGGGCGCTCGATCAGCAGCGGACCTACACTCAACTGGGTCCGCATCGGGACGACCTGAGACTGCTGCGGTCCGGCCTGGATGTGCGCGAGTGCGCTTCTCAGGGTGAGCAGCGCATGGCCGTGCTGACCCTGGTCCTGGCCGAGTGGGCGGAGCTCTGCGCGGGGCCGGTCAAGCCCCTGTTGCTGCTGGACGATGTGATGAGCGAATTGGACGAGGAGCGCAGGCGGGCGCTGGTAGCCTTCGTCCGCCGGGGCGGGCAGGTCCTCATCACCACCACCGACCTTCGCTATTTCACGCCCGCGGAGTTGGAATCAGCCACCGTGATCGACCTTGGAGACGTAGGCGAGGGCGGAGACGGCGGTCATGGCTCGTAGCGGCCATCGGCACGATCGGCACACTCCCGGCGACGCCGACGGGCCTGCCCGCCTGGGTGACCTGATCGCCGACCTGCAGCCGGGGGCGGAGCCCGATGCCAGGCCGTCCGCCGACGGTTCCGCCGCCCTCGCCGGTTCCGCCGCCCTCGCCGGTGCCCCCGGCCCCGCAGGGCCCGCGGGAGCACCCACCGACCCCGCCCGCTCCGTGGCCACAATATGGCAGGAAGCGGTCGGGGCGGAGATAGCCGCCAATGCGCGCCCGGTCCAGTTGCGGAGCGGCCGCCTGGTGGTGACGACGTCCTCGAGCGCGTGGGCGCAGACGCTCCATCTGATGAGTGAGGCGGTCAAAGCCCGACTGAACGAGCGCCTGGGGGCGCAGGTGGTGGAACGGGTGGTGTTCCGCCACGCCGGCTGGGAGCGACCTCAGGCCCCGGCCGAGGAGGCTCCGGCCCGGACGAGCCCCGTGCGCAAGGCGGCGGCGCATACCACTCCGGGGCGCCTCTCCGAGGCGGGCGCCGTGACACCCGCGCTCGACCGTGAGCAAGAGGAGGCGCTGCGAGCACTGGAGCGGCTCGGGCTCGACCCGGCTTTGGAGGCGCGGATCGCCGCAGCGATGAAAGCGGCGTTTGTACGCGGACAGCAGGATTCTGGCCGCTGACAGCGTACTACAGCGGGTCGAGAGGACGTCGGTGTGGTATCATGTTGCAGGCGTGGGCAGCACCCTCCGCAGGCGATAGGTCGGTCCTTCTTCCAACCTCCGGGAGCATCCCCATCACACGCTGGTCCTCGTCAGAGTGGGGCCGTGGCCGGGGGCGTGCGGGCAGCGGAGCACGTGCGCGCGCGGTGACCCTGCGGGCGGTGAGAGAGAGGTCGTCGAGGCTTGACCGAGCAATACAACGCTAGCGCGATCCAGGTCCTGGAGGGGCTCGAGCCCGTCCGCAAACGCCCCGGCATGTACATCGGGTCTACCGGGCACCGGGGGCTTCACCACCTGGTCTATGAGGTGGTCGACAACTCGGTCGACGAGGCCCTTGCCGGCTACTGCAGCTCGATCGACGTGACCATTTGCGCCGATTCTTCGGTGCGGGTGGTCGACGACGGGCGAGGCATCCCGGTGGACCCCATGCCCGACCAGAAGAACCGCCCGGCGGTCGAGGTGGTCATGACCAAGCTGCACGCCGGCGGCAAGTTCGGCGGCGAGGGCTACAAGGTGTCCGGAGGCCTGCACGGCGTCGGGGTCAGTGTGGTCAACGCGCTCTCGGAGTGGCTTACGGTCGAGGTGTGCCGCGACGGTCTCCGCTACCGGCAGAGATACGAACGGGGCAAGCCGGTCACCGACCTGGAGAAGGTGGAGAAGTGCGGTGAGCAGCGAGGGACGACCGTCCATTTCATGCCCGACTCGCAGATCTTCGACGACCTCAACTTCAACTTCTCCACTCTTTCCCAGCGGCTGCGCGAGGTGGCCTTCCTCAACCGTTCTCTTCGCATAACCCTCACCGACGAACGGGAAGAGGCGGAGGAGGTGTCGTCCCCGGGGGTGGATGACGACTACGATGAAAACGGCGAGGGGGCGGACGCGGGGCGGGCCGGTACCGGGCCGGCGTCCGCGTTGGGGAAGCGGGCGGCGCGAGCCCTGCAGGAGGACGCCACCCTCGAGGTCACCCTCTCGGGCAGGGGCCTGGGAGGGCTTAAGTCGGTGTCGTACTGCTACGACGGGGGCATAGTCGACTTCGTCAAGCACATCAACAAGCACAAGGAAGCCATCCACCCTCGCATCATCCACTTCGATGGGGAGGAAGAGGTTGGCGGCAAGACGCACTACGTCGAGGTGGCTATGCAATGGAACGCCGGCTACAACGACAACGTGTTCTCTTTCGCCAACAACATCAACACCCACGAAGGCGGCTCTCATCTATCCGGTTTTCGAGCCGCGCTGACGCGCACCATCAACGACTACGCCCGCTCCAAGGGCTTCCTCAAGGATAAGGAGGAGAACCTCAGCGGCGAAGACGTGCGCGAGGGGCTGGTGGCCATCCTGAGCGTCAAGCTGCAGGACCCTCAGTACGAGGGCCAGACCAAGACCAAGTTGGGCAACTCCGAGATCCGCGGCTTCGTGGAGGGGGTCGTCAACCAGAAGCTCGCCGAGTTCCTGGAGGAGAACCCGTCCGACGCCAAGCAGATCATAAGCAAGACCGTCCAGGCGGCCCATGCCCGCCAAGCGGCCCGCAAAGCCCGCGACCTCACCCGGCGCAAGAGCATCCTAGAGAACACCACTTTACCCGGCAAGCTGGCCGACTGCTCCATCCGTGACCCGGCTTCCTGCGAGCTCTACCTGGTGGAAGGTGATTCGGCCGGGGGCTCGGCCAAGCAGGCGCGGGACCGGAGCTTCCAGGCCATCCTGCCGCTGCGGGGCAAGATCATCAACGTGGAGAAGGCGCGGCTCAACAAGATCCTCTCTAACACCGAGATCCAGGCCATCATCAGCGCCTGCGGCACCAACGTGGCCGACGAGTTCGACCTGGCCGCGGCGCGATACCACAAGCTGATCATCATGACCGACGCCGACGTGGACGGGGCGCACATCCGCACCCTCATCCTCACCTTCCTGTTCCGCAACATGGTGGAGTTGATCGACGCCGGCTACGTCTACATCGCCCAGCCTCCCCTCTACCGGGTCACGCACAAGCGGCAGGACTACTACGCCTTCAACGACGCTCAACTCGAGCAGCTTCTCGAGCGCATCGGCCGGCAGGGCATCACCCTGCAGCGCTTCAAGGGCTTGGGCGAGATGAACCCGGAGCAACTCTGGGAGACCACCATGAACCCCGACAAGCGCACGCTTCTGCAGGTGACGGTGGACGACGCGGCCATCGCCGACGAGGTGTTCAGCACCCTCATGGGCGACAACGTCGAACCCCGGCGCGATTTCATCACCGACAACGCGCGCTACGTGCGCACCCTCGATGTGTAGCCGCGACGCACGCCGCGCGACCGGGTGAGGAAAGCAGGCATGGAGACCTTAGAGGGCCGCATAGAGCAGATCGAGATCGCCGACGAGATGCGCGCCTCGTATCTCGATTACGCCATGAGCGTGATCGTGGGCCGGGCGCTGCCCGACGTCCGCGACGGACTCAAACCCGTGCATCGCCGGGTGCTGTTCGGCATGCACGACTCGGGCATGCAGCCCAATCGTCCCTACCGCAAGTGCGCCAGGATCGTGGGGGACGTGATGGGGAACTTCCACCCCCACGGCGACCAGGCCATCTACGACGCGCTGGTCCGCATGGCTCAGGACTTCTCCATCCGCTATCCCCTGGTCGACGGCCACGGCAACTTCGGCTCCGTCGACGGTGACGCCGCCGCCGCCATGCGCTACACCGAGTGCCGCTTAGCCCGCATCGCCACCGAGATGCTGCGCGACATCGACGCCGAGACGGTCGATTGGACCCCCAACTACGACGAGAGCCGGGAGGAACCCAGGGTCCTGCCCAGCCGCTTCCCCAACCTGCTGGTGAACGGCAGTTCGGGCATCGCCGTGGGCATGGCCACCAATGTTCCGCCGCACAACCTGGGCGAGGCCATCTCGGCCACGGTGGCCCTCATCGAGGACCCTTCCCTCACCAGCGCCGACCTCATGAGGTATCTCAAGGGTCCGGATTTTCCCACCGGCGGCATCATCATGGGCCATTCCGGCATCCGCGAGGCCTACGAGACCGGCCGGGGGCGGGTGGTGGTCCGCGCTCGGGCCCATTCCGAACCGCTCAAGCAGGGCAAGACCGCCATCATCGTCACCGAGATCCCCTATCAGGTGAACAAGGCTCAACTCATCGAGAAGATCGCCGAGTTGGTGCGGGAGAAGAAGATCCCCGAGATCTCCGACCTCCGGGACGAATCCGACCGCTCTGGCATGCGCATCGTCATCGAGCTCAAGCGGGAAGCGGTGCCCAAGGTGGTGCTGAACAAGCTCTACAAGCACAGCGCCATGCAGTCCACTTTCGGCGTGATCATGCTGGCGCTGGCCGACGGAGTCCCACGCACGCTGTCGCTCAAAGAGATGCTGCGGTACTACATCGCCCACCAGAAGGACGTGATCGTCAGGCGCACCCGTTTCGAGCTCGACAAGGCCAAGAAGCGGGCCCACATCCTCGAAGGCCTCCTCATCGCCATCTCCAATCTGGACGAGGTCATCCGCATCATCCGGTCGAGCGAAGACACCGAGGCGGCCAAGACCAACCTCATGGCCCGGTTCGGCCTCAGCGACGAGCAGGCCCAGGCCATAGTCGACCTGCGCCTGCGCAACCTCACGGCTCTCGAGCGCCACAAGATCGAAGAGGAACATCGCGACCTGCTCGAGCGCATCGCCTATCTGGAGGGACTGCTGGCCGACGAGAGCCTCATCTACGACGTGATCAAAGAGGAACTCCTCGAGATCAAGCAGATGTACGCGGACGACCGCCGCACCGAGATACTTCCCTCCGAGGACGAGATCGACATCGAGGACATGATCGCCGTGGAGGAGATGGTCATCTCCATCTCCGCCTCGGGCTACGTCAAGCGACTGCCGGTGTCCACCTATCGTACCCAGCATCGAGGCGGCATCGGGGTCACCGGGATGGACCTGAAAGAGGGCGACTACATCGAGCACCTCTTCATCACCACCACCCACCACTTCCTGCTGTTCATCACCTCCCGGGGCAAGATCTACCGGCAGAAGGTGCACGAGCTCCCCCTGGGCAGCCGGCAGAGCAAGGGGCGCCACGTGGCGAACATCCTGCCGTTGGCTCAGGGCGAGAAGATCAAGGCGGTCATCGCCACCAAGGACTACACTGACGCCAAGTACCTGGTCTTCGCCACGCAGAAGGGCATCGTCAAGAAGACCCGCTTTCTGGACTACGCCACCAGCCTCAAGGCCGACGGCATCATCGCCATCAGCCTGGAGGACGACGATGAGCTGGTCGCGGTCCGTCATACGAGTGGGCACGACGACCTCATCCTGGTCTCGAGCGAGGGCAAGGCCATCCGCTTCCACGAATACGACGTGCGGCCCACCGGGCGCAACACCATGGGCGTTCTGGGCATGCGCCTGCCCCAGGGCCACCAGGTGGTCGGCATGGCGGTGGCCGAGGACGACGCCGACCTGTTCTGCGTCACCAGCGGCGGCTACGGCAAGCGGACGCCGGCCTCCAGCTACCCTGTCCACAAGCGGGGCGGCCAAGGGGTCATCACCATCAAGGACTCGCCCGACCGGGGCGATCTGGTGGGGGTGACGTCGGTGCGCAACAACCACGAGCTCATGCTCATGAGCCAGGAGGGCACCGTGATCCGGGTGTCGGTGGAGAGCGTGCGCTGCACCGGGCGCAACACCATGGGCGTGCGGGTCATGAACCTTCGCGGGGCCGACAAGGTGTCCAGCATGGCCCGTTTGGTGGGGGGGTCCAACGGGAACAGCGGCAGTGGGGAACGCAGTCCAAGCGGCACCGTGGACGTGGAGGAGGGTGAAGCCTCCGAGGATGTGGCCGAAGAGGATCTCGCGGACTAAGGACTAAGGAGCACGATCGATGTATTTCTGGGACTGGACCCTCATCCTGCTGGTCCCGGCCCTGATACTGGGGATTTACGCGCAGGTCAAGGTCAGCTCCAGCTTCAACCGCTATTCCCAGGTGCCGTCCGCCCGGGGTGTCACCGGCGCCCAGGCCGCCCGCAGCATCTTGGACTCCAACGGGCTGGGCCATGTGGGCATCGAGGTGGGAGGTGGGCGGCTCTCCGACCACTACGACCCCCGCACGCAGACGCTCACCCTCAGCCCCGACGTGGGCAACAGTACCTCTCTGGCCGCCCTGGGAGTGGCCGCCCACGAGGTGGGGCACGCGATGCAGCATGCCGCCGGCTACGCGGCCTTCCGGCTGCGCAGCGCTCTGGTCCCGGTGGCCCGGATCGGGACCACCCTGGGTTTCATCCTCTTCTTCGTGGGGCTTCTGTTCTACCGCAGCGGTTGGTTGATGAACGTGGGGATCCTCTTCTATGCGGGGGCTGTGCTCTTCACCCTGGTGACCCTGCCCGTGGAGTTCAACGCCTCCAGACGGGCAATGGCGCAGCTTTCCGAGAGGAACATCCTTGTCGCCGACGAACTCACGGGTGCGAAGAAGGTCTTGAGTGCGGCGGCGCTCACCTATGTGGCCGCGGCCCTCATGGCCGTGCTGCAGCTGCTCCGGCTCATCGCCCTCAGCCGCAGATAGCTGGAACGAGGTAGCCCGCCACAGGAGGCAACGATGACCGTCCCGCGATTGCTGCTGGTCCCGACCCATCGGACCGGTCTGGCGAACGCGGTGGCGGCGGCCCTGGCCGAGATCAGCACCGCGCAAGGCAGGCGGGTGCGCTTCCACCATCTCGGCCCTCTGGGCCCCGGGGCCTGCTGGGACCGCTGGGAAGGCGCCTCGTTCCTCGACCCTGGGCTCTATGACCAAGAGACCCTCTTCGGACTGTACGACGTCGCCACCCGGGGGGCCCAGCTCTCCTTGCTTTCCTCCACGCAAGGGATACTCGACCGGCGAGACGGCGTGGACTGGGTTTCGGCCGACGTCGCCATCCTGCTGGATTCCCCAGTGGTGCTGGTTCTGGACTGCCGCAAGTGGGGGACCGGCATCGGCGCTCTGGCTGCGGGCATCAAGGCGGCTCGCCCCCGCGCGAACATCGCGGCCGCGGTTCTTACCGGTGTGGGTGGCCGCGACCACTGCTCGGTGTTGCGCGAAGCCCTGGCGGAGGCGGGAGTTCCCGTGGCGGGTTGCCTTTTCGAGGGAGACGGTCCCGGTTGGGACGCGGAGCCGCCGGGTGCCTGGGGGTTGCCTCTGGCTCCGGCCTTCCTCGAAGCGGTCTCGCGGCAGGTGGACGTGGCGGCTCTGGTCGACCTGGCCGGGCAGCGGGGGTTCCTTGCCGCACCGGGCTGGCTGAAAGACCGGGGTGGCGACGGCCCTCTGGTGATGGTCGCGGGCGGCGGCGGCTTCACCCCCTGGAGCCGCGACTCCATCGAAATGCTGCGGGCCGCGGGGGCGCAGATCAAGCGGCTCGACCTGCTGGAGGATCCCGCTCTGCCGGCACAGGCGGCCGGACTGGTGCTGGCGGGAACGGTGTGGCCGTCCAGTCTGCCCGACATCTCCATGAACCAACCCCTTCTGCGCGACCTGGCCACGCGCATCGGCGACGGACTGCCCACCTTGGCCTTGGGCGGAGGCATGCTGCTGCTGCTCTCGCGCATTCAGGACTCCTTGGGCCGGACGGTCGACCTGGCCGGGGTGGTGCCCGGCGACGGTGAGATCCTCTGGGATCTGGACGAGGCGGCGTACGTGGAGGTCACTGCCGCCCGCGACAATCTGCTCATGAGCAAGGGGCAGCAGGTGAAGGGCTGGGTGATGACGGACGCCGAGGTGCTCGACCCCACCGCGCTCTGGGACCCCCCGCTCACAGTGCGCGGTGCCGGCATCGACGGGGAGCAGGGAGAGGGAGTGGGCACCGACACTCTTCTCTGTTCCCGGGTGCTGGTCCACCTGGCCAGTGCGCCGGCCATGTCGACGCGCTTCGTGCGGGCGTGCGCGGCCTATGCGGCCGCGCATCTCTGGCCATGACGCCGATAGTGCGGTAGCCTACTTCACTCATTCGCACGGATAGGAGGAAAGGTGGCGGTACCAAGCAGCGACCCGGTCATCAAGCAATACCGGGAGCAGATCTCCGACAACGACGTCAAGATCCTAGAGGCGCTCAACAAGCGGGTCAAACTGGTGAAGAGCCTCAAGGACTACAAGGAATCACAGGGTCTGAGCTTCTATGACGCCGCTCAGGAGGACTGGGTCATCACCTACCTGTGCCGGGCCAACCGGGGGCCGCTCTCGAACGAGGGTCTCCGGGAGATCTACGGGTTGATTCTGCAGGTGGTCAAGCGCGAAGCCGTCGCCATGGGGGAGGAGCAGCCGGGCTAGGCCGGCCGCGCGGGGCCATCCGGTCTGGCAACAGAGGCGCTCAGCCGACGAAATCGTCCGGCGAGACCTCTTCCAGGAACTCCTTGAACTCCTTGACGATCTCCTCCACGCCCTCGACCTCCTGCTCGAACTCGATGCCGTTGGTCTCGAGGACTAGGGACGACGCGAAGATGGGGGCTTCGGTGCGCACGGCGAGAGCTATGGCGTCCGACGGGCGGGAATCGACCCTGATCTCGCGTCCGCCGGCCTCCAGCATAAGCTCGGCATAGAACGTGTTCTCGCGCAGGTCGGTCACCAGCACCGCGGTCACGCTGGCCGAGAGCTGGTCGATCACATTGGCGAGCAGGTCGTGGGTCATCGGCCGCGGCAGCTCGGCGTTCTGGAGCTTCATGAGGATAGCGGCCGCTTCAGGGTGGCCTATCCAGATAGGCAGGAAGCGGTTCCTACCCTCCGCCTTGAGCAACACGATGGGCTGCTTGCTGGCCGCATCGAAACTGACGCCGTAGACGCTGACTTTCTCGAATCCGTCCATCGTCCCCTCTCTTGGGTATCCGAGGATAGGTTACCCCCAGGGGCCCCTCCCGTCACCCTCTGGAATGCTGTAAACTACGCGCGCATGGGCCTATAGCTCAGTTGGTTAGAGCGCATCCCTGATAAGGATGAGGCCAGTGGTTCGAGTCCACTTAGGCCCACCACTACTTCCCGAAGCGCAGGTTCCGGGACCGCTTCCCGTGGGGGATTAGCTCAGTTGGGAGAGCGCCGCCTTTGCACGGCGGAGGTCGCCGGTTCGACCCCGGTATCCTCCACCATACGGGCGGGACCGAAGCCGTGAGGGTTCGAGGGGTGGCCGTGAGCTTCACACGCATATTGGCAGCGACCGACGGCACCGACGCCGCTCTGCGCGGGGTCGCCACCGCAGTGGACTTGGCCACCTCGTTCGGGGCCGAACTTATCCTCATCACCGCCATCGCGGTGCCGGAACTGGTCGCGCTCAGACTCAACATGGACCGCGGCGCCCTGGAGGACCACGTCGAGCGGACCGCCCAGAAGGCATTGGAGGCCGCGGTCACCCTCCTGCGTGAGGCAGGGGTGGGGGCCGAGATCAAGGTGGTGGTCGGCGGCGTGCCCGACGTCATCCTCTCCGAGATCGAGGCGAGTGGCGCCGACCTGGTGGTCATGGGGCGCCGCAGCCGGGACGAGCCCAAGGAGTTCGTCCTCGGCAGCGTGAGCGACCGCGTCGCCCGCCAGGTCAAAGTCCCCATCCTGCTCGTCCCCTAGTCGCTTGTCCGGGCGGCCCGGCATCCCGCCGGGCCGCGGCCCTCGCCCTTGTGATCCGGCCTCCTGGAGCGGACTCGTCCGCTGCAGGCACACGTGTTGATTTCAGTTAAGAAAATTAGCAATAAGTATTGCAAAACACGTGCAGTTCGCTTACAATGCAATTGAGCCTACATGACAGGACAGCGAACAGCCCTGGTCCCCCGTGTCAGCGAGCACCAGAAAGCTCGCGCGAGGCTCCCGCTCCTCACTCTTCTTGCCATCGTCTGTCCGCCCCTCGCGGGGGTTCGGGCGACCGGGGTGTGGGTCGGATACACGCTCTTCGTGATCCTCTACTCTTTGTGGTCTCTGAGGCTCACCCGGCACTACGCGGCGGACCGCCGGCTGGGCTATCTGCTCTGTCTCACCGACACCGCCATCCTGCTGCCGCTCATGGCCTGGAGCTCGGCCGCCGTGCAGGTGGTGCTCGTGCTGTTCTGCGCCGCGGGGTTCGCCCTCACCTACGGAGCCGACCACGCCCGGCTCGAGCGCCGGAGCGGCGCCAGAGCCGGGCTCCACACGCCGGACGGCAGCTCCCAACCGGGACGGAGCGTCTCCCGCAACTCCCCCGCGGAGCTGGTGACGCCGCTCGAGCGAGCGGTGCGCGAACGACTGGGTGTCTTCGCCGTCACCGGGGCGCGCTTCGCCCTGGTGGTGCTGAGGATCGTGCGCTTCGAGGAGACGACCTCTTACTACGGTACGCTCACCGCCGACCGGGTGTTGGCCGCTGTGAGCAGGAGAGGGCTGCGGCTGCTGGGACCCGATGCCCAGCACTTCCCTCTCCCTGGAGGCAGGGTGGCCTTCTTGTTCGAGACCGACCCCGGCAGGCGGCGCCCAGGGTCCGATCGCGAGGGGGCCTTTGCTTGGAGCGACCCCTACGATATCGAGGGTCTGGCCATGTCGGTGGGCCGCAAGGCCTGTGAACACCTGGTGGATGGGCACCGGGTGGAATGTGTGGTGGGCTGGGCGTCGGCTCCCGCCGACGGACTTAATGCGGACGACCTCATGTACGTGGCCGAGACCGGAGCGCAGAGCACGGCCGCTTTCCGGCGGGTGGCCGGCGGCCAGGTGGTCGTGCCCGGACGGGCTCGGATAGCAGCGGGCTAGGGGTGTAGCGGCCGGGCGGTTTCGCCCGGGGCGGCTTCGTTCGAAGCGCTGATCTACCGGCCGGTTCCCCCCGAAAGGCCTGACGGCGGCCTTGTGGTACAGTTCCGGCCATGGATCGCGAAGCCCTCAAGAACAAGACCATCGGCGTGCTCATGGGCGGTCTCTCGGGGGAGCGGGAAGTCTCCCTCCGTTCCGGCGAGAACTGTCACCGCGCTCTCCTTTCCCGGGGATATCGGGCCGTCCGCATCGATGCCCGGCGCGACGTGGGCCGCCGCCTGGAGGAAGCGGGAGTCGAGGTCGCCTTCCTTGCCCTCCACGGTCGCTACGGCGAAGACGGGACCATCCAGGGGTTGCTCACCATCATGGGCATCCCGTACACGGGTTCGGGGGTGCTCGCCTCCGCCTTGGGCATGAACAAGGTGGCCTCCAAGAAGGTCGTGCGGGGGAGCGGCCTGCCCACCCCCGACTACCTGGAGATACCGGCGGACGAACCCTCCGCCGTGTCGGCCGAGCGGGTGGTGGCGGAGTTGGGCCTGCCGGTGATGCTCAAGCCGGTGGAGGAAGGCTCCAGTCTGGGGGTGTCCAAGTGCAAGACGGCTGGGGAGCTTCAGTCGTGTCTGGACGCCGGCCGCAAGGCCTTCGGCTCCATGTTCGCCGAGCGTTTCATCCCCGGCCGGGAGATCACGGTAGGGGTGATAGAGCGGGCCGGGCGGCGAGAGGCTCTGCCCATCCTCGAGCTGGTGCCGAAGAACGAGTTCTACGACTATGAGGCCAAGTACACAGAGGGGATGACGGAGTTCATCCTTCCCGCTCGTCTCGACCCGCCGGTGTATGAGGAAGCCCAGCGAGTAGCCGTGGGGGCGTTCGAGGCGGTGGGCTGCCGGTGCTACGGAAGGGTGGACCTCATGGTCGACCAGGAGGGCGTGCCCTGGTTCGTGGAGATCAACACTCTGCCGGGCATGACCGACCTGTCCGACCTGCCCGCCCAAGCCCGCGCGGCCGGCATCTCCTACGAAGACCTCGTGGAGACCATCCTCCTCACCGCCGCGGTCTGAGGTCGAATCGGTGGCGAGCGGCGTGATAGACGCTCACGTACATGTCTTTCCCCCGGAGATGGTCCGCGACCGGGAGAAGTACCTGGAGCGCGATCCCCGGTTCGCGGCGCTGTATGGGTCGCCTGAGGCGCGGATGGCGACGGCTCCCGAGGTGACGGCCCATATGGCCGAGGCGGGGGTGGAGGTGTCGGTGGTCTTCGGGTACGCATTCGCCGACCAAGGCCTGTGCCGCTTGGTCAACGACTATGTGATCGAAGCGGTCGCCGCCGATCCCCGGCGCCTGGTGGGGCTCGCCTGCGTGTGGCCCGAGGGAGCGGGGGCGGCGGCCGAGGTGGAACGCTGCCTGCGCGCGGGACTGCGCGGCTGTGGTGAGCTGGTATTGGAGGCCTGGGCCTCAGAGGCGGCGGCCGCCGGCGGGCGCGGCGCCGCGAGCGGCCGGGGCCGCGGCCGCGTCGGCGGCGGCCGCCCGGGCCTGGACGGCCTCCTGGAGATCGCCGAGTTGCTCCGCAGGCACCAGGCGCCGCTGCTGGTGCATGCCAACGAGCCGGTAGGCCATGCCTATCCGGGGAAGGGCCCCTTCGGGCCCCAAGCCTGTGTGGCGCTGGCCGAGACACTCCCGGGGCTCTCGCTGGTCTTCGCCCATCTGGGGGGAGGAGCCTTCCTCTACGAAGCGATGCCTGAGGTGCGGGCGATCCTGGCCGACGCCTACTATGACACCTCCGCGGTCCCCTATCTGTATCGAACAGGCATCTACCAAGCCGTCCTGGCCACGGCGGGGCCGGGCAAGCTGATCTTCGGCAGCGACTACCCGTTGCTCTCGCCCGGCCGGTATGCGGAGGGGTTGGGGAGTCTGCCCCCGGTGGAGCGGGAGGCCGTATGTGCAGGCAATGCGCGGAAGGTCTTCGGGATATGAGCCGAGAGGCCGCAGGCGGCAGCGCCAATCACACCCACGAGCTGCGCCGACTGCTGGAAGGGCTGCTGGCCGGGGACATAGGGCTGGAGGACGCCGTCCAGCGGTTGCGCCTGCTCCAGGTCACCCAGCTGGGGGAGTTCGCCCGTCTGGATACCAACCGCGACCTGCGCAAGGGGGTTCCTGAGGTCGTCTACGCTCCGCGCAAGCGCGACGCCGACCTGGCGGCCATCGTTGGCCGCTTCTTGGAGGAGCGCGGGTTGGCCCTGGTCACCCGGCTGGACCCGGAGCGGGCGGAGGGGCTGCGGCAGGCTTTGGAGGCCGGCGGGGGCGGAGTCGTGTTCGAGTACGACGAGAGCGCCGGGGTGCTGGCGGCGCGCACGTCAACCTACGTTCCGCCCGAGGAATGCGGCTGCGTGGGCCTGCTGACGGCCGGGACCGCCGACATCCCCGTGGCCGAAGAGGCGGCGTTGGTGGTGACGCACATGGGGTGCCGGGTCATCCGCGGCTACGATGCCGGGGTGGCTGGGGTGCATCGTCTGCTGGAGCCGCTCACCCGGATGATCGAGGGGGGAGCCGACGTCCTCGTGGTGGTGGCCGGCATGGAAGGGGCGCTGCCATCGGTGGTGGCGGGTCTGGTGGACCTCCCGGTCATCGGGGTCCCCACCTCGACCGGGTACGGCCTGGGCGGCGACGGGACGGCGGCGCTGTATTCGATGCTGCAAAGCTGCTCTCCTGGCCTGGTGGCGGTGAACATCGACAATGGAGTCGGCGCGGGGGCGGCCGCAGCCCTCATCGCCCGGCGCCGCCGGGAATAGGTCCGCACGGACATGAGGAGCGTCAGCCTCTTCGGCGTCCGTATCGAGGCGGCTACGAAGCAGACCCTAAAGCAAGAAGTCGCGCAGATGCTCAGCGGCGAGAAGCTGAGGACGGTAGCCAAGATCAACTCGGAGTTCCTGGTCCGAGCCTGGTCCGAGCCTGAGTTCGCGGCCTATCTAACCGGATGCGATCTCAACATCGCCGACGGCACCGGTGTGCTTTGGGCCGCGCGCTTTCTCACCCTGCGGACCACGGCCCTGCCCCTCCTGCGTGACCTGCAGATCCTGGGGCAGGCGGCCTACTCTTTGGCCGGTCTAGTGGTTCGCCCGCGGCATGCCCGCGACCCCTTGCCTGAACGCATACCCGGAGTGGAGGCTCTCTTCACCATGCTGGAAGCGGCGGCGGAGACCGGGTCCTCCGTCTTCTTCCTGGGGGCCCGGCCGGAGGTGAATGAGCGGGCGCGTCAGATCATCGCGCGCCGGCTTCCCGCCCTCCACATCGCCGGTGGCTGCGACGGCTACCGGGGGGACGATGCGGAGGTCGCGCGCTCCGTGGCCGAGTCGGGTGCGGGCCTGCTCGTGGTGGCCCTCGGTTCGCCCAAGCAGGAGTACTGGATCCGGGACCACCGCGACCGCCTGGGGCGGGTGCGGGTGGCGGTGGGGGAAGGCGGCTCACTCGACTTCATCGCCGGTGATTTCCGGCGTGCCCCCGCCTGGGTGCAGGACATGGGGTTCGAGTGGCTGTGGAGACTTCTGCTGAACGAGAGTAGGAGCGACACCGGCAGCCGGGCTAAGAGGGTATGGAACGCGGTGCCCGTATTCATCTGGCGGGTGGTGCTGGGGAAGATGAGACAGGCTCGGGACGCGGGAGGGCCGCAGCCGGCATGAAGACCGTGGCTGTACTCTACAGCGGCGGCCGCCAATGGGGCGGCATCGAGACCTATCTGCTGAACCTGTTCCGGCTGAACGACGGGCGGAGAGTGAACCTCGTCCTCATCAGCATGGGTTCTTGGGAGCTCACGCGGGTGGTGGCGGGGGAGCCGGGGGCCGCCGCGGGGACCGCGGCCGGCGCCCCAGCGGCTTCCGGCGCCCCGGCGGCGGGCTCGCCGAAGGTCCGCGTGCTGTCGGGCCGCAGGATCCGGCCGCGGACCGTGTGGGAGATCCGACGGGTGCTCAAGGAGGAAGGCGCCGGTCTGCTCGTCTCGCAAGGGGTGGTGGCCAATGCCTACGCCCGGGCCGCGGCAACCCTCAGCGGCGTGCCCAGCCTCGTGGTGGTCCATAGCGACCTGGCCGCTGATTATCCGCGCCGGCTGGTGCGGTGGTCGTACCTGCTGGTGGATCGGGTCTTGCGGCGGGCGACCACCCACTACATCGCGGTGGCTCAGTACCTCAAGCAGCGGCTCGTCGCCTCGGGAGTGGATGCCAGACGGGTGAAGGTCATCTACAACGGGGTGGACTCAGGGAGCAGCGCCGGTGGCGGGGAGGGGGACCGTGAGAAGGGGGATGTCTCCAAGGTGCGGGCGGGGACCTCTGCCTCTACGCCGGCCGCCGGGGGGATCACCCTCGTCTCCCTGGGCAGGCTGCACCCGGTGAAGAACTTCGACGGCCTGATCGAGGCGATGAGCCTGTTGCCGGAGCGGGTGCGCTTGGAGATTTGGGGCGATGGTCCCGAGAGGGAGCGGTTGGAGGCGCTCATCGCGGCTCGAGGGCTGGGCTCCCGCGTCGAGCTGTGCGGGCAGGCCGCCAGCACCACTGAGGCCCTCTCCAGGGCGGACGTGTACGTCCAACCCTCCCGAAGCGAGGGTTGCTCCTTCGCCGTTGTGGAGGCCATGCTCCAGTGCAAGCCGGTGGTGGTGACGCCGCGAGGGGGAATGCCCGAACAGGTCGAGGACGGGTGCACCGGGGTGGTGGCCGCAGGGGTAGGTCCACGGGAGTTAGCCGCAGCGGTGATGCGCGCGGTGGCCGACGGACCCGCAGCCGCCCGCCTTGCCCGGGAGGGGCGGCGGGCGGCTGCGCAGAAGTTCTCTCTCGACAGGTGGCTCGAGGAGACCATCAACGCCCTGGCGGAGGCGGCACGATGAAGATCACCTACTACTGCCCCGCCTACTGGGGGGACGGCGGACCGGCCTCGCACGCCCAGGGCGTCGTGGGCGGCCTGCGGGCTCTGGGGCACGAGGTCCAGGTGCTGCCATCATCGCCCCTCGCCGTCCTTCCTCTGGGCTACCGGCCCCCCCGACGGTTCGTCCCCCAGCCGGCGGCCTCGGCCGTTCGCAACCTGCGGGCCCGCTCCCGGGCTCGGGGCGGCGGCCTGGCTGCCGAATCCACGCGGGCGATGCGTGACTTCGGGCCGGACAGACTGATCGTTCGACGGGCGCCCTACGACCTGGTGGCGGATGCGATGGTCGAGGCGGCGGCCTGTCACGTCATCGGCGAGATAAACGCCGTCTCCTTCCTGGAGGCGGAGACCTACTTCGGCAGGAGATACGACCGCTTCGAGAAGCGGCGGCAGCTCACCTTCTACCGCAGATGCCACCGGCTCAGCTGCGTGACCGCGGAGGTCAAGGCACAACTCGAGTCCTTGGGCCTGCCGGGCGGCAAGATGGTGGTGGTGCCCAACGGAGTCGACACGGCGATGTTCCATCCGGGCGTGGCGAAGGCCGAAGGGGTCCTGGAACCTCTGGGTCCGGTGGACTGCGTGGTGGGCTACTGCGCCTCGGTCACTCCCCTGCACGACCTGGGGGTCGCCGTGGCCGCGATGCAGGGACTCACCGCCGGCTCTTGCGGGCTTCCGGCCTTTCTGTTCGTGGGGCCGGGGACAGGTGATCTGATCGACGCCGGCGCTGGGAAGGAGTTGCTTGCCCGCAGTGTCGCCATGGGAAGGGTGCCGCACGTGGAGGTCCCCGCGCTCATGGCCCATATGGATGTCGGGTGTGTGGCCTTGCGGGGAACGCACCAGTCGCCCCTCAAGGTCATGGAGTTCATGGCTATGGGCGTGCCGGTCGCCGCCGCCGCCGACGGAAGCGGGCTGACCTCCCTGAAGGAGGCAGGGGCGGGCCTGGTCACTCCCGCGGGGGACGCCGCAGCGCTGGGCGCGTCTCTAGAGCGGCTGCTGGCCCGGCCCCATCTGCGGTCCCGGCTGGGCGCGGCCGGCGCGGATTGGGTGCGTGAGCACGGCACCTGGCGGACTGTCGCGGCCCGGATGATCGGGGAGGAATAGGCTCAGGAGATGGCGCGCCGGTGCCGAAACGAGTACATGTGAGATCTGTCTTGGTCGTCCGGCGGCGGGGACGGTGCTATAGTGGCGGCTATCAGACCGACAGCATCACATCGAGAACACCCCCCGCATCTTTCCTCGGCTTGGTGCCGCGAATGACGGAGGAGCTGATCGTGAAGACCTCGACCGACACTTCGAGCCGCCGGGTCGGACCGGCCGGCAGGCCAAGGATCAAGAGCAGATTGTGGACCCACCCCGCTCGCCTCTGCTTCGCTGTCCTTCTTGTCGCGGTGCTTGCCGGGCTGATCTTCGCCGCCCCCGCTTCCGCGGCCACCGGGGATTTCATCATCACCGGCAGGGGCTACGGGCACGGGGTCGGCATGAGCCAGTGGGGGGCTTGGCAGGCGGCTCGGGACGGCAGGCCCTATGACGAGATCCTGGCCTTCTATTTTCCCAGCACCACTCTGCACACGCTGCCCCTCGACACGAAGGTCAAAGTGCAGATCACAGCCAGCCCCACCTCCTCGAGCGACGCCACCAGCTTCTACCGGGTGGAGCTGGAAGCTGAGGACTCCGCCGCCACGGTGGTCATGCACGGTTCGTCCGGCGACACCGTCAAGCCTCTGCCCCAGGACAGCTCCGTGCAGATCACCTACAGCTCGGGCAAGGCCACGGTATCCGGCACCAGTGGCACCTTCGATTGGGTCGAGGTCCGCCCCGATTCGAGTGAGGGGCGTGTCGTGGTCAGGTACATGATCAACAGCGGTTCCACCCTGTCGACTCGCGGCGAGTTCTGGGGAACCCTCCGAGCCGAGCCTAGCACGAGTTCGGGCGCACTCCGTCTCTTCGACATCATCCTGATCGACCGTTACGTCCGTAGTATCGCTGAGGTAGACCCCGACTGGGCTCGGTCGGACCTCAAGAGCTCCTATGCCCCTGAGGCCGTGAAGGCGCAGGCGGTGGCCGCGCGGTCCTACGCGTGGGCCGAGTACTCTTCCGGAGCCACTCTCTACGACGACGTTCTAGACGTCTGCTACAAGGGCGCGAACTGGGAGGACACTCATCCCGGCGTGGCTCAAGCCGCCGACGACACCGCGGGGCAAGTGCTCTACTACTCGGGCAAGGTGGTGAAGACCTACTTCTCGGCGCACTCCGGAGGCTACACCACCAACTCCGCCTGGAACGATTCGGTGACCGTCCCCTATCTGCCGAACAGGCCCGACCCGTGGAGTCTGACCTCGCCGCCCTCCTGGTACAGTCCGGGCCCCGGTTACCCCTGGACGAAGACGTTCACCCCGGCCGCCATCACCTCGGCGCTCGGCCTGGGCATCGGGACGATCACCAACATCGAGGTCATCACGCGCGACACGGCCGATCCCGAGAGCCACGCCAAGACGCTTCGGGTCACCGGGACCACCGGCAGCACCACGATATCGGCCCGCACCCTCAAAGGCCGCCTTGTCTTGAAGTCAACCCTCATCCTGAGCATCAGCAGAGAGGGCGGCGTGACCACCCCCACCCGCTACCAGCAGAACGACTCCCACTTCGCCTATTCCGGCACCTG
>CAYNPL010000015.1:0-61800 GCA_964399135.1 uncultured Gaiellales bacterium | reverse complement strand
GCGGTACGCGAGCTGGGTTCAGAACGTCGTGAGACAGTTCGGTCCCTATCTGTCGTGGGCGTAGGAGATTTGAGGGGACTCGTCCCTAGTACGAGAGGACCGGGATGAACAGACCTCTGGTGTATCAGTTGTCGTGCCAACGGCACCGCTGGATAGCTACGTCTGGATCTGATAACTGCTGAAAGCATCTAAGCAGGAAGCAGGCCCCGAGATGAGATCTCCCACTAGGTAACTAGGTAAGACCCCTGGTAGACCACCAGGTTGATAGGCTGGATGTGTAAGGGCAGTAATGTCTTCAGCAGACCAGTACTAATCGGTCGAGGTCTTGACTTTACACATTACCTGTCACTGTGCAGATTTGAGGGTGCGTGCGTGAGCGCCCCGGAACGCGTCCCAAAGTTTCCGGTGACCATAGCGAGAGGGACACACCTCTTCCCATTCCGAACAGAGAAGTTAAGCCTCTCAACGCCGATGGTACTGCAGGGGAGACCCTGTGGGAGAGTAGGAAGTCGCCGGGATTCATTCGAGCCCGCCAGTGATGGCGGGCTCAGCTTTTTCTGGCTGGGTGTTGCCCCTATAATGCCAGGGACACTTGGAACCCCAGACCGGCCGGCCAGGCTGAGGAGGATGCCGTGGAAGCGAAGCTGGAGTGGAGTCTCAGAGGGGTCATAGTCCCACTCATCACCCCTTTCCATGACGACCTGAGCGTCGACTTCGCCGGCTTGGCCACCCTCGTGGACTACTATGTCGAGGAGGTTGGCTGCGACGGGCTGGTCCCGTGCGGCACCACCGGCGAGTCGGCCACCCTCTCGCACCGAGAGCATGCTGACGTCATCAAGGCCGTCGTCGAACACACCCGGGGTCGGGTGCCGGTGATCGCCTCCGCGGGCTCTAACTCCACCCGGGAAGCCGTCGAACTCACGCGGCTGGCGGCTGAGTTGGGCGCGGACGCCACCTTGCAGGTGGGCCCGTACTACAACAAGCCCACGCAGGAGGGAATGTTCAACCATTTTGCGGCCATCGCGGCAGCGGCGCCCGCCCTGCCTCTGCTGGTGTACAACATCCCCGGCCGCACCGGCCGCAACATCGAGCCCAGGACGCTCATCCGCTTGTGGCAGGAGATCCCCAACGTGGTGGGTCTAAAAGACTGCTCATGTGACCTGCACCAGATGATGCAGGTATATCGGGGCACCGACCCGGCCACCTTCAAGATCTACTCCGGCGAGGACATCATGACACTCAGCATTCTCTGTCATGGGGGGGCCGGAGCCATCGCCGCCGTCGCTCACGTAGTGGGTAGAGAAGTCAAGGAGATGTGCCAGGCTGTTTGGGCAGGCCGCCTGGACGATGCTCTGGCCATCCACTATCGCATCATGGACGTGGTAGACGCCCTCTTCATAGAGCCCAACCCGACCCCGGTCAAGCAAGCCGTGGAGTGGCTCGGTCTGCCCGGCGGCCCGCTGCGCCCCCCTCTCGAGCGGCTTACCCCCGCCGGCCAAGAGGTCTTGCGGGCGGCCCTGCGCGCCGGAGGCTGGCTGCCGTCCTAGGCCCGCCGCGGCTGCTCTCCGCATGCGGCGTGGGCGTCATCGGGCCGCCCGTTCCTTGCTGGGTTCCATCCAAAGTCCGAGTGCCGGCCGGCAGCAGGCGCGTTAGCCTGCCGTGTGCGGCTGTCGCGTAGCCGCGCATTCAAGCCTCGGCCAAAGAGGCCGATATATCGACGTAGCGAGGACATTGGGGAAAGGCCCTGATCTTGCAGTACTACTTCACCGTGGTTTCTTTGCTGCTGGGGCTGGTAGTCGGTAGTTTCCTGAACGTGGTCATCTACCGACTGCCGCGCCGGGAGTCGTTGGTACGCCCCGGATCGCACTGTCCCGGGTGCGGCTCCTCCATCCTCTGGTACGACAATATCCCCGTGGTCAGTTGGCTGGCCCTGCGGGGCCGTTGCCGCAACTGCCATAAGCCGATCTCGGGGCGGTATCCTGTGGTGGAGGCGGTCACCGGGATCGCCTTCGCCGCGGCCTATTGGCGCTTTGGTCCCTCCTGGGCTCTGCTGGTGAGTTGGGCCTTCATCGCCGCCATGTTGGCCACAGCTTTCATCGACCACGACCACATGATCATCCCCGACAAGATCGTCCTGCCCGGAGCTTTGCTTGGTCTGGCGGCCTGTGTAGCCATTCGCCCTGGTCTCTGGTGGCAGTACCTGGTCGCCTGCGTCGGCGCCGCGATCTTCATGTTCGTGCTGTCCATCGTCTGGCCGGACGGTATGGGTCCGGGAGACGTCAAGATGGCCCTGTTCATGGGGGCGGTGCTGGGTGTGAGCGTGCTGGTAGCCTTGTTCCTGGCTTTTCTTCTGGGAAGTGCAGTCGGCGTGTATCTACTCATGGTGCAAAAGAAGTCACTCAGGACAACGATTGCGTTCGGTCCATACCTAGCTGTGGGAGCAGTCGTCGCGGTGTTCTTGGGTGAGACGGTTCTTAGTCACTATGTTGGAATGTACAACTGATGGTCGACTTGATGACAAATACGGCGTTGCTGGATGTTGCTCGTGATACAGTCGAGATACGAGAACACTATGAGTGGCTCGAGGTGACAGGGTGAGTCCAGGGCTGTTCACATCAGGGACGGTTGCACTCGATATCGGGGGCTCCACGGTGGCAGCGCTCCACCTGAGCGGAAAACCCGGCCACGTCAAGCTGCGTGACTTCTATGAGGCCTCCCTGCCGGACGGCTTGGTGGTCGATGGTGAGATCGTGGACGCCGACCTCTTCGCCCGCGAGCTCAAGACCTTCGTCAGCCAGCACGGGCTTCGCGGTCGAGCGGTACACGTCGGGGTGAGTAACCAGAAGGTCATCATCCGCAACATCGACATGCCGGAGATGACCGAGGCCGAGCTGCGGGGCGCGATCGAATACCAGGCTCAGGACTACATCCCCATCCCGGTCGAGGACGTGGTGCTGGACTTCCAGATTCTGGGGGCGCGGATCGGGGCCGACGGAGCCGCCCGCCAAGAAGTGCTGCTGGTGGCTGCTCAGAAGCACATGGTCGAGAATCTCTTGCATTCACTCCGGCAGGCGGGTCTCAGGGCGGCGGGGGTGGACGTCTGCAGCCTTGCTCTCGTTCGCGCCCTTATCCCTGATGACTCGTTCCTCGCAGTCGCCGGAGAGCCGGGAGTATGCCGGGGAATCGTTGACGTCTCTTCGTCGGTCTCCACCCTGGTGGTCGCTGTGGGGAGCACCCTCAAGTTCACCCGGGTCATCAACTTCTCCAGCGACCGGTTCGCTCGGGTCGTCTCCGAAAAACGGGGAATGCCTTACGCCGACGCCTTGCTGCTGGTGGAGAGGGTCGGTCTCGACGGCCCTGTGCCGGCCGACCTCGAGCTCTACTCTCCTGAGGTCGTATTCGAGACCCGCCGGCAACTGGGGCTGGCCGCGGCTGAGCTCAGCGGTGAGATTCGGCGTTCGTTCGACTACTATCAAGGCCAGGAGCACGGGTCGCCCGTGTCCGAGCTCATCCTGAGCGGCAAGGGCGCTCTGGTCACCAACTTGGACGCTCATCTAGCGGACGCCTTGGGCATCCCAGTGACTATCGCCGACCCCCTCGCCCGCATCGCTGAGAACGCATCGCGCCTTCCCGATGCCGGGTTGGCCGAGATCTCTCCCTGCCTGTCGGTCCTGGTCGGTCTTGCGCTGCCGGAGGATGATTGACGTGAGCCGCCGGATCAACCTCATACCCCGTTCCGAACGACCGCGAACCACGACGGACGTGGGACTGCTGGCCATGGTCGGCCTCATCATCGTGGTCCTGTTCGCCATCGGCTTTGGCTACTACGTCTTCAAGGGCATCCTGGCCGACCGCGAGCAAGAGCTGGCCGACCTGCAGCAGCAGACCGCCGCCCTGCAGGAGCAGGTGGCGGCGCTGGAGCAGTACGAGCGACTGCAGGTGCAGCGTCAGGACTTCCAGGCCGCCGTCCAGGGCATCTATGCCAGTCGCACCTTGGTGTCAGAGATCCTGGAGGCCGTCAGCCTGGTGGTCCCTGAGAACGTTTGGTTCCAGAACCTGGCGTTGTCCACCGCCGATCCTTCACTCGTGCCCCCCGAGAGCGCTTCCGAAGCGTCCGGACCTCTGACGATCGAGGGCCAGACCTACACCTTCGAGGACGTGGCGAGGATGGTGGTGCGCCTTCAGCTGATCCCATCGCTTCAAGGAGTCGAGCTGTCCTCCGCTATCCAGGTCAGCGAGGCGGAGGGGTCCACCCCCGAGATCAAGGGGTTTTCTTTGGGCGCGTCGGTGGTCAACGTGCATGCGGATGACGCGATCCTTCCCTTGAGCGACGTGGAGGTGGAGGGGTGATGAGCCGTCGCCTTCGCATGATCTTGCTCGCTGTCGGCCTCTTGGTGGTGGTCGTGCTGTGCTGGTTCTTCCTCTTGTCACCGCTGCGCGAGGACATCGCCGAGACCGACAGGGCCATTGAGGCAGAACAGACCCGCCTGGCGGCCGCACAGGCCAAGCTGGCCCAGGCCGAGACCACCCGGCTGGAGGGTCAGAAGAACCGAGCCCTCCTGCTCGAGCTCTCCAAGATGGTCCCGCAGACACCACAGGTGCCCAGTCTGATGCTGCAGATCCAGGACCTGGCCGATCAGGCCGGTATCAACTTCATCGCCATCACCCCCGGCGAGCCATCTTCGGAGGAAGGATTCGATATCGTCCCCCTTACACTCGAGTTCGCCGGGACCTTTTTCGACGTAAGCGACTTCATCTACCGGGCGGAACAGATGGTGGCAGGCCCGGGCAGATTGCTCGCCGTCAAGAGCCTGCAGTTGCGGCCAGGCAACTCGAGCGCGGAGGCGACCACCCTGAGCCAGGTCAGCCCGACGCTGGCAGTGAGCATGATCATGTACGCCTTCACCATGGCCCCTGCTCCTGCGGCCACCGGTCCGTCTGAGACGACGACCACGAGCGCGCCCTAGGAGGATGTGATGCGACGCCGAACCGATAGGTCAATCCTGGTCGTGGTCTTCCTGGTGCTGGGCTTTGCGTTGCTGGCCGCGGGCTGCTTCGGCGGCGGGGACGACGGAGTCACCACCGCCGTTTCACTCAAGGTCAGCCCCCAGTCCCAGACCACCACCCTGAGCACAGCCCCGATGAGCGCGATGGTGAGCCCGGCCGACGCCTACTCCACCTTCCGCAGCAAAGACCCCTTCATCCAGCAGGCCCTCCCGCCGTCCACCACCGCCACCACCTCGGGCGAGACCGCACCCACGTCTACCGTCTCCTCGACGACCACCAGTACCACCGCCCCGTCCACCACCAGCACCAGCGGTAGCACTACCACGACGTCGTTCTTCATCCACCTCCTGCAGGTGTTGTCGGTGGGTACCGTGGACGAGGCTCCTGCGGTAACCTTCCAGGTGGACAACAGTGTCTACCAGAACGCGCGCGTGGGCGATGTGATCTCCACCAGCTGGGGGCAGGTCACCGTGGTCGCCATCGACGTGGAGAGCGAGGTCACTACCTTGCGCCATGGCAGTGAGACCCTGGTTCTCGTAGTCGGCCAGATCGTCCACGAGCCGTAGCACCCTCTCCGGGGGTCACCGGCAGAGGGTGGTGGTCACAGCCGCACGTCGGCCAACGCCAGTTCTTGAGAAGGAGACGCCGGTGAGCCACCTACAGATGTCCACCGCGGGCGAATCCCACGGTCCCGCCCAGGTCTGCGTCCTTACAGGCGTACCTTCGGGTCTGGCCCTCTGCGCTGCCGACATCGACGCCGAGTTGATCCGCCGGCAGGCCGGCTACGGCCGCGGAGGGCGCATGGCCCTTGAGGCCGACCGTGCCGTCATCCTGGCGGGAGTCCGTCTGGGCAGGACGCTCGGGACCCCCATCGCCGTGACGGTCGAGAACAAGGATCACATCAACTGGCGCGATTCGATGTCCCCCGACCCGCATCCGTCTGGAGCCGGAGCCCCCCCGCTGCGGGTCACCGTGCCGCGTCCGGGACACGCGGATTTCGCCGGGCTTGCCAAACACGGGCATGATGACATCCGCAACGTCCTCGAGCGGGCCAGCGCCCGCGAGACCGTCGCCCGGGTGGCAGGCGGGGCGGTCTGCAAACGCATGCTGGCCGAAGCGGGCGTGACCATCAGGGGGCGGGTGGTGCAGATCGGACCGGCGAGCTGCCCTCCCAGCGAGCTGCTTCATCCCGAAGCGATCGACTGGGAAGCGGTGGAGGCATCGCCCGTCGCGTGCGAGGACGCTGCCGTGGCCAAGGCCATGCTGGCCGCGATCGACAGCGCCCGCGAGGCTGGTGAGTCCCTGGGAGGGGTCTTCGAGATCTGGTGCTGGGGCCTGTGCCCTGGAGTGGGCGGCTACGCTTCCATGGACGACCGGCTGGACGGGCGCCTGCTCGGCGCCCTCGCTTCGATCCCCGCCATCAAGGGGGTAGAGGTCGGGTGGGGGTTCGCGGCCGCCGCGCGTCCGGGCTCCCAGGTGCATGACCCCTTCGTCTTGGTGGGCTCTCCTGGGATGCAGGTCATCACCAGGGGCGGCAACCGCGCCGGGGGGTTGGAAGGCGGGATGACCAACGGCATGCCCCTGGTGCTGCGGGCCGCCATGAAGCCGATACCCACGCTCACCACGCCGCTTCCTTCGGTGGATGTGTCCGCCCTGCAGCCGGTCGCGGCCCACGTGGAGCGGAGCGACGTGACCGCTGTGCCGGCAGCCCGCGTGGTCGGCGAAGCCATGGTGGCCTACGTGTTGGCTGACGCTTACCTGGAGAAGTTCGGAGGCGATAGCATGGAGCAGTTCTTGGGCTCTCTGGCCGCCTTCGAGCGGGGGCTGGAGGAACGGGGTCTATGGCGCCGCTCGTGACCCTCGCCGGGTTCATGGGTAGCGGCAAGACCTCGGTCGGAGCCGAGGTGGCCCGGCTCCTGGGCTCGCGTTTCGTCGATCTGGACGAGTGGTTCGTCAAAGAGGCGGGGGAGTCGATCGCAGCCTTCTTCGCCCGGGAAGGCGAGGGCGCCTTCCGCGCCCGGGAGGTGGACCTGCTGCGTGGGCTCCTTGGCCCCCACCGTCCGGGGCTGGAAACCGAGAGCGGGGAAGATCTGGTGCTGGCCCTGGGCGGAGGGACCCTCGAAAGTCCGGCCGCCGTGCGTGCTTTGACAGCTCGGGGCGGGTTGGTCTTCCTCGACGTGGCTGCCGGCACCGCTTGGCAGCGGGTGGCCGGTTCGGACAGGCCGCTGGCCCAGGACTCGGAGCGATTCGCCGCCCTGCTTGCGGAGCGGTACCCGCGCTATCGCGAAAGCGCGGACTGGGTCATCTCCTGCGCGGACGCGACGAGCGAGCGACTGGCCGAGGAGATAGCCTGGCTGGTGAAAGCCACCGGTCCGGCGTGGCCGCAATCCTGGGGCCGTCGCATCAGCGGCACGGTGCGCCCTTCGCTGATCATCGGGGGCCCCGGCGTGCTGTCGAGTCTGGCGGCGGCCGCGCACCAGGTCACGGCCCGCGGGGGCCGCCTGTTCCTGGTGACCGACACCAATGTGCACGCGGCCTGGGGCGACCACGTGATGGCGCTCCTGCACCCTGCCGCCGCCCGGGAGAGGACGCTGGTCATCCCTGCAGGGGAGGAGAGCAAGAGCACTGCCTCTCTGGCGCGCTGCTGGGAGTGGCTCGCTTCTTCCGGATGCCGGCGCGACGACATCCTGGTCGCGCTCGGGGGCGGCGTGGTGGGCGACCTGGCGGGGTTCGCCGCCGCTACGTACCACAGGGGGATCGGCCTCTGGCAGATCCCCACCAGCCTCCTGGCCCAAGTGGATTCGGGAGTGGGTGGCAAGACCGCAGTGAACCTGACGTCGGGCAAGAACCTAGTGGGAGCTTTCTACCAACCCGATCTGGTGGTGATCGACCAAAAGGTGCTGGAAACCCTTCGCGAGGAGGAGTTCGTCGACGGCTTGGGAGAGGTGGTCAAGTATGGGCTGCTGGCGGGTGAAGACCTGCTGGGGAAGATGGAGGAGGACACCGAGGCGCTCCGGCGGCGGGAAGCCGGTCTGCTCGGTGCC
Organism: uncultured Gaiellales bacterium; assembly: GCA_964399135.1. Lineage (GTDB taxonomy): Bacteria > Actinomycetota > Thermoleophilia > RBG-16-64-13 > RBG-16-64-13 > CAYNPL01. The sequence goes on along the minus strand of CAYNPL010000015.1, from coordinate 53,749 downwards.
GTGGTCAAGCGCTGCGTTTCCTACAAGGCGGACGTGGTCCAGGAGGACGAACGAGACACGGGCCGCCGCGCCGTCCTCAATCTCGGTCACACCACCGCCCATGCTCTGGAGGCCGCCCTCGGGTATGGGGCCGTCACCCACGGGCGGGCGGTGGCTCTGGGTTTGCTGGTGGCCATCCGGGTCAGCGAGACTATCCTGAGTCTGGATCCCGTCGTGGGCGTACGCACCCGGCGATTACTGGAGCGGCTGGGGTTGCCGGTCTCGCTGCCCTTGCCGCCGCTCGCCCAGATCGTCGCGGCGGCAGGCCGGGACAAGAAGGTCACCGCTGGAAGATCCGGGTTCGTGGGCCTTCGGGCGCTTGGAGAGCCGGTCTGGGGGATGGAGGTCCCCTCGGAGGTGTTCACCGAGGCTTTGGAGGTGATCCGCGCATGAACGAGCGACGTCCCCTGCTGGTGGTCCTTCATGGCCCCAACCTGGATCTGCTGGGGGAGCGGCCGGCCGTCCACTACGGCACGCTGACCCTCGCCGAGCTGGAGCAGCTGGTGACGGCCGAGGCCCAGAGACTGGGCTGGGACTGCCTCTGCCTGCAGACCAACCACGAGGGCGTCTACATCGAACAGATCCATGAATACCGGCACGCGGGTGCTCTTCTGGTCAACCCCGGAGCGTGGACTCACTACAGCTACGCCATCCGGGACGCCTTGGAGCTGGTGAGCGCCCCCATCGCCGAGGTGCACCTGTCGGACATCTCGAATCGAGAGGGTTGGCGCAGCCATTCCGTCATATCTGAGGTGGCCGCCTTCACCATAAGCGGCAAAGGCCCCCAGGGCTACCTGGAGGCGGTGCGGCTGCTGATCGCCCGGGTTGCCGCCCAGGAAACAGCCGGCTAGGTCGGCGGGCTTTTCCAGGGCGAGGGCCCGCGGGTTGGTGTAGAATTCAGTCTCGCCCCTCAGGGGGCGCTTCAACGTCCCTGCGTCTCAGTCAGCGGAGGCCGGCCCAAGTGATCTCGACCAACCAGTTCAAAGTAGGCATGACCATACGCTTCGAAGGCGAGATCTATCGCATCGCCGAGTACCAGCACGTCAAGCCCGGCAAGGGTGGGGCGTTCGTGCGCACCAAGCTGCGAAATGTGTCCACGGGGGCGCTCATCGACCGCACGTTCCGGCCCGAACAGAAGTTCGAGCAGCTGCGCACGGAGAGCAAACCCATGTCGTACCTCTATGAAGAGCCCGAGCAGGTGGTCTTCATGGACAACGAGACGTACGAGCAGCTCGCACTTCCTAAGAGTGCCTTCAAGGACCGGCTGGACCTCATGACCCTCAACATGCAGGTGGACGTCATCTACATCGACGGCGAGCCGTTCGACGTGGAGCTGCCCACCTTTGTCGACCTCAAGGTGGTGGAGACCGCGGCGGGCGTACGGGGCGACACCGTGTCCGGCGGGTCGAAAGCGGCGGTGTTGGAGAGCGGAGCCAGCGTCCAGGTGCCGCTTTTCATCGAGCCGGGTGACGTGGTCCGCATCGACACCCGTACGCGAGAGTACGTCACCAGAGCCTAGGCTCCCCATGGCGCGGTCCCCGGTCGGCATCGCCGACGTCACCCTCCGCTCCCTTTCCCGGGTCGTCCCCGCCGCTCACGGCAGCGTCGGGCGAGTCCTGCCCGTGGTGGAGGAGCTCGACGCCGCCGGTTTTGCGCTGATCGACGTGTGGGGCGACCTGTCGGTAGCCCATTGCCTCAGCGTATGGAACGAGAGTCCTTGGGAGCGTCTGCGCGCGATCTGCGCCCGGGTGGAACACGCGGCCGCGCAGATGCAGTTGGCGGGATCGTGTCTGGTGGGCACGCGGCCGCGTCCTGCCGCGGTCGTCAGAGAGTTCGTGGCCCATGCGGTCGACTGCGGCGTGCGCTCTTTCCTGGTGTATGAACCGTTGAACGACGAGCGCAACCTGGAGCGGTGGCTGAGCGCCTGCCACGACGCCGGCGCCCAGGTCCGGCTGGCGGTGGTGCACCCCGGAGCGACCGCCGGTCCCGCTGACGACACCACGGCTCTAGCCGCCAGGTTGGCGGCCCTGGGACCAGAGGGCATCTGTCTGAAGACCGGAGCCGCCCTGGGTCCCCACAAAGCCCCCGCTCTGGTGCGAGAACTGCGGGAGGCCGTTTCCGTCCCCCTGGAGATCGACCTCGACAACGCCGGGGGTCTCGCCGCTCTCACTGCAGCGCTGTGCGCCGATGCCGGCGCAGATATCATCTATGCCTCCACCGCCCCTGCCTGGCTCGACCCCGCCGCCGTGCCGGTGGCGGTGGTGATGAACGTGCTCCAAGAGGGCGGTCTCTCCAGCGGCCTTGTGCCTCAAGCGGTGGCGCAAGCAGCGGAGCGCTTCGCATCGCTCGGTTCTCCCGGCGATTTCGAGATCCTGGCCGGGCTCGACCTCGCTGCAGATTGGCCGGAGGTGCTCCAGATCCCGGCGGCGGTGGTGCACCAATTGGCGGTGCGGCTGCGCGAGCAGGGAGCGCTCGAGCGCCTCCGCGAGGTGGTGGACGAGACCATCGCCGTGCGCTGGGACATGGGGGCGGAGACCTTGGTGCCGCCTCTCTCCCAGGTGGCGGGCGCTCAGGCCGTCCTCAACGTGCTGTATGGGCGCCGGTGGCAGCTGGTCCCCGACGAGATGAGGGCCTATCTGCGGGGGGCCTACGGCGCTCCGCCCGCCCCTATTTCCTCCGAGGTGCTGGCCGCCGTCTTGGACCGCTGGGGAATCGCCGCGGAGGACCGGCCGGTGGAGCCTCCCGATGAGCCGGCCGTCGAGGCCGGCCGGCCTGCGCCGACTCCGGAGGACGCGCTCCTGTTGAAGCTCGTCCCCTCCGAGGCCGAAGCCTTTTTCGAGCGCAGACGGTCCCGCTTCTCCCTGGAAGGGGGAGCGGACGCGGAGGGCGGCGGCGACGTCGTCACCGCCGTGAACAGCTGGGAAGACCTGGGCCCTGAGCGCGTCCGCGAGCTGGTTGGCATCCTCGAGTCCTCCGACGTCGAAGAGCTGACCGTCGAGACGGGCGGCACCAAGGTCAGCCTGCGCAAGGCCGGGGGACCCGCGCCTCCCGCTTACCATCCGCCCACGGCCCCCGCGTCGAGCGCGCCCGCGGAGGCAGAGGAAGCCGCAGGTGGGCGCACGGTCACCGCCTCGATGGTGGGGACCTTCTACCGGAGCCCCTCTCCCGACGCGCCTCCTTACGTGGTGCAGGGCCAGCACGTTGAGGCGGGGGACGTTCTGTGCCTCCTGGAGGCCATGAAACTGCTGAACGAGGTCCTCGCAGAGGTCGGCGGCACCATCACCGCGGTGCTGGTGGAAGACGGCGCCGCTGTGGAATACGGCCAGCCTCTGTTCGTGATCGAGCCGGACTAGAGAGCGGGTGCGCGCATGTTTCGCCGCGTGCTCGTGGCCAATCGAGGTGAGATCGCTGTGCGGGTGATCCGCGCCTGCGAAGAACTGGGGGTGGAGACAGTCGCCGTCTATTCCACCGCGGACGCCACCTGTCTGCACGTGGAGAGGGCGACGCACAAGGTCCGCATCGGGCCGGCCGACCCTCGCAAGAGCTACCTGTCCATACCCAGCATCATCGCCGCCGCCAAGAACACCGGGTGCGAGGCGATCCACCCCGGCTACGGGTTCCTGGCCGAGAACGCGGGTTTCGCCGAAGCCTGCGCTGCGAACGGCCTGGTCTTCATCGGCCCCTCTCCTCAGGTCATCCGGTCGCTGGGGGATAAGGCCCGGGCCAAGCGGCTGATGGCCCAGGCCGGGTTGCCGGTGGTCCCCGGCAGCGAAGGCACCGTGACCGACCCGACCGCGGCCCGCGAGTGGGCCGAGCGTCTCGGGTATCCCGTCATGCTCAAAGCCACCGCTGGAGGAGGGGGCCGCGGCATGCGCCTGGTGGAAGAACCGGGTGAGATGGAGCGTCAGTTCGCGGCCGCTTCCGCCGAGGCGGCCGGCTCCTTCGGATGCGGGGACATGTACGTCGAGAAGGTCATCGTTCATCCTCACCATGTAGAGGTTCAGGTCATCGGAGACGGTCAAGGGAGAGTCGCGACCTTCGCCGAGCGAGACTGCTCGATCCAGCGGCGCCACCAGAAAGTACTGGAAGAGACACCGTCCCCTCTCCTGACACCGCAGACGCGGGATGACATTCAACGCCGGGTGGCGGAGGCCTGCGCAGCCATCGCCTACGCCGGTGCCGGCACCGTCGAGTTCCTCGTCGACGGCGAGCAGAACTACTACTTCATGGAAGTCAACACCCGGATCCAGGTGGAACACCCGGTGACAGAGGTGATCAGCGCTGTCGACATCGTCAAGGAGCAGATCAGGGTGGCGGCGGGAGAGGGGCTCACGGCTGGCGGTCCCCAGCCCTTCACCGGACACGGAATGGAGTTCCGCATCAACGCGGAGGACCCCCGCCAGGACTTCGTGCCCCGGGCCGGCGCGGTCGGCCGGCTGCGACTGCCGGGAGGGCCCGGGGTGCGGGTTGACTCCCATCTTTACCAAGGCTACGTGGTCCCTCCGTACTACGACTCGCTGCTCGCCAAAGTGATCGTCTGGGACGGCGACCGCCCTTCGTGTATCGCGCGGGGCCGCCGCAGCCTCGAAGAGCTCACCATCGAGGGCGTGCCCACTACGCGCGACCTGCACCTTGATATACTTCGGCATCCGAGTTTCGTCGAGGGAAGGTATTCGACGAGCTTCCTTGATCAGGCCATGGCAGAGCTGCCCGCTCTGTCCTAGGAGGAGACAAGGCCCATCATGAGCGAGTATTTGATAGCCACCAGTGTGCTCGAGGCCATCGTGCGCGGGTCGCTCGAGGGCGACGACAGTTTGCGCGTGCACACGCCCCTTCCTCTTACTCGCGCCAAGGCTGTGGAAGTCGACGTGTCCGGGGAGGATTGCCGCGTAGCGGTGCAGCTGGACGCGCGCATGGGGGAACACCTCCCCCGCCTGGCCGAGACCGCCCGCGGCCGCATCGCCGAGGCGCTGAGCTCGATGACCGGCCTACGAGTGTCCGAGATCGATGTCACCTTCAACGGCGTCTTTCCCGCCGGCGCCTAGCTCCTCACTCCTATGCCCTCCGGTCGCAGAAGCGCGCGGCGCCAGGCCGTGTTCATCCTCTACCAGGAGGACCTGCTGCACTTGAGCGCGCAGGCGGCGCTGGACAGGACCCATGACTCCGCCGTCGACCCATACACCGAAGCTCTCGTGCGCGGGGTCTCGGAGCATCTGGGGGAGATCGACCCCCTCCTTGACGGGCACCTGGAGGGTTGGGAAATCGGCCGGCTGGGCTCGCTCGAGCGTTCCATCTTACGCCTGGCTGCCTACGAACTCGTGTACGAAGCCGACATACCGGCGGCGGTGGTCATCGACCAGGCCGTGGAGTCGGCCAAGCGCTTCTGCTCCGATGAGGCCGGTGCCCTGGTCAACGGGGTGCTGGGTGCTCTGGCGGCGTCCGCGAAGCCCGCGGCGGCGGAAGCGGCCCTCGAACTGGAGGAACGCGAGTGAGCGACTCTCCCGAGAGACTCATCGATCGCCTCGATCTTCCCCGGGCTCTGCGCGACCTCGACGCCGCGTCGCTGGAGACCGTGGCCAGGGAGGTGCGCGAAGAGATCATCGCCACCATCTCGCGTAACGGGGGCCACCTGGGAGCCAGCCTGGGCGTGGTCGAGCTGACCATCGCGTTGCACGCCGAGCTGGACACTCCCAAGGATGCCATCATCTGGGACGTGGGCCACCAGGCCTATGCCCACAAGGTCCTCACCGGGAGACTCGACCGGTTCAGCACCATCCGCACGTATGGAGGTCTCTCGGGGTTCCCGTCCCGGGAGGAAAGCCCCTACGACGCCTACGGCACCGGGCACAGCAGCACCTCGGTGAGCGCGGCGGTTGGTCTGCTCGCCGGGCGCTTGCCCGAGGGGTACTTGGCCAGCGAGGGACAGCGGGGCAGCGAGAAGGGCGGTGCGGCCAGGATCGGCTCCGCGAAGCCGAGCCCTGACCGAGAGGGACTCAAGGACCACCCTGGCCGCGTGGTGGCCGTCATCGGCGACGGTGCCTTGACGGGAGGGATGGCCTATGAGGCGCTCAACCACGCCGGCCACCTGGGCATCCCTGTCCTGGTGATCCTCAACGACAACACCATGTCCATTGAGAAGAACGTGGGGGCGATGAGCACCTACCTCTCCCGTCTCCGCACCGATCCCACCCTGTACCGCTTACGCAGGGATCTGGAACGCCGCCTCCAGCGCCTGCCTGGATTGGGCGACCGCATGGCCGCGATGGGTGAGCAGCTCAAAGACAGCATCAAGGCCGCCCTTGTCCCCGGCATGCTCTTCGAGGAGCTGGGCTTCACCTACGTGGGAGTCATCGACGGGCACGACATTGAGGAACTGCGGGCCAGCATCCGCCGCTCCCTTGCTATCGACGGCCCCGTGCTCCTTCACTGCCGGACGGTCAAGGGCAAGGGCTACGGTCCGGCCGAAGAGCAACCAGGACGCTACCACGGCGTCCCCCGTTCCTCTGCGCCGGCCGGGCAGACCTATGGCCCGGAAGGGCCCACCACGTTCACCCGGGCGTTCGGGGAGGCCATGGTGGAGCTGGCCGCCGCCGACGACAGGGTGGTCGGCATAACGGCGGCGATGGCCACGGGCACCGGCCTCGACCTGCTCAGAGAAGCCATGCCCCAGCGCTTCTACGACGTCGGTATCGCCGAAGCCCATGCGGTCGGGTTCGCAGCCGGGCTGGCCGCGGCCGGTAAGAGACCGGTGGTCGCCATCTACTCGACCTTCCTCCAAAGGGCCTACGACCAAGTCATTCACGACGTCTGTCTGCAGGGACTGCCGGTGGTCTTTGCTGTCGACCGGGCGGGTTTGGTCGGCGAGGACGGCCCCACCCATCACGGCGCCTTCGATCTCTCGTTCTTGCGTATCATCCCCGGTCTCAGTGTATTCGTCCCTCGAGACGAGGGTGAGCTGCAGCGTTTGTTGGCGACCGCCCTTCAGCTCGACGGCCCCTCCGTCATCCGCTATCCCCGTTCGACCGGTCTGGGGGTGCCTCTGGACCGTCCCATCCTTCCCCTGCGGGGACCTTGGGTGAAGACGGTTCGGCAGGGGTCACACGTCCTCGTGCTCACCACCGGGCCGTCCGTCCGCCTGGCCGAGACCGCCGCCGACATCCTGGCCAAAGAAGGCCTCTTCGCGACCGTGGCCGCAGTCTGCCGCGTCCATCCCCTGGACCTGGACGCGCTTCGCCCGCTCCTTCAAGCGCACTCCTGCGTCGTGACCGTGGAGGACAACGCCCTCGCCGGCGGCTTCGGCTCCGCCGTGCTCGAACTCATGGCCGCGGAGGAGCTGTGGCGTCCAACGGTGCGGTTGGGCCTGCCCGACGCCTTCGTGGGGCAAGGCCCGCTCGAACTTCTCAGACGGGATGTGGGGCTCACCGCGGAGGCGGTGGCAGATGCGGCCCGGCGCCTGGTACGCAGCAGCCTGGCCGACGCCGGGTGAGGCACGGTGCCGCGCGCCGTCCGCATGCGCCTGGACGAACTGGTCGTGATCCGGGGTCTCGCTCCCAGTCGCAGCGCGGCGCGGGCTCTCATCATGGCCGGCCTGGTGATGGTGGGCGGAGAGGTCAGGGACAAGGCGGGGATGCCGGTGGCAGCCGATGCCCCCCTCACCCTCAAGGACCGGCCCCGTTTCGTCTCCAGGGCCGGTGACAAACTCGCCGCCGCCCTGGAGCGGTTCGACCTCGATGTCACGGGCCGTTCGGCCCTCGATGTGGGGGCATCCACCGGTGGTTTTGTGGACTGCCTGCTGCAGCGGGGAGCGGGCCGGGTCATCGCTCTGGACGTGGGCAGAGGCCAGTTGGACGCGCGGCTTCGCGCCGATCCCCGGGTTCACGTCATCGAAGGAGTCAACGCCCGTTATGCGACTCCCGATGTATTGCCCTGGGAACCAGACCTCCTTACCATGGACGTGTCCTTCATATCGGTGACCAAGGTGCTGCCGGCGGTGGTAGGCTGCATGGCACCGGTGTTCACCGGTCTGGTGCTGGTGAAGCCGCAGTTCGAGGCCGGCCCTAAGCAGGTGGGCAGAGGAGGCATAGTCCGCGACCCCGAGGTGCACCGCAGCGTTCTCAAGGAGAGGGGCCGTTTCGTCGTGAGCGACTTGGGCCTGGCGCTCCTGGGGCTCTGCCGGTCCGCCAAGCCGGGCACGGACGGCAACGTGGAGTTCTTCATTCACTGCGGGCGAGGTGGAGAAAAGGGCGTCGGAGTTGATACGCTGGACCTACTGGTGGACCAAGCCGTCTTTGGAGACGAACAAATGGAGGCGGGGAGCCCTTCTTGAACCGGCCGATCGATAAGGTGGTGGTTCTCACCCACGGCGATCCGGAGGTGGCCGTGGAGGTGCTGGGCCATGCCCTTGCCATCCTCAGGGGGCACGGGACGTCGGTGCTGGTCCCCCCGCATGAATGGGAGAAGCACGCCGACGTGTTCGCCCGGGCGGGCGGGGTCGTGGTCGCGGGCGGTGCCGCCGACCTCGCTGGAGTAGGGCTGTGCCTGGTGCTGGGCGGGGACGGGACCATGCTCAGGGCCTTCCACCTCACCCGGGATCTCGGCATCCCGGTGGCGGGGGTCAACCTCGGCCGCGTAGGCTTCCTGACCACCGTGCCGAGCGATGGGGTGGAGGACGGTCTCACCAGGCTGCTGGCCGGAGACTTCACCCGCTATCCTCTTCTCGGTCTCCAGGCCCGGCTCGACTCCACCACCTACCGTGCTACCAACGATGTCGTGGTGAGCAAAGGCGACAGGTCGCACGCCTGTTCGCTCGCGCTCACCATCAACGGCGTGACCTTGTTCGAGGTGCTTTGCGACGGGGTGGTAGTGGCGACACCGGCGGGTTCTTCCGCGTACAGCCTGGCCGCCGGGGGGCCTCTCCTGGGAATCTCCCTCGACGCGTACGTCATCAGCTTGGTCGCTCCTCACGCGGTGGGGGTGCGCCCGGTCGTGGCCGCGTCCGGCGACATCCTCGAGATCATCAACACGGCGACCGACGCCGACTGCTACATGGACATCGACGGCCAGAGGCTGCGAACGGTGCCTCCCGGGGCCACCATCCAGATCCGCACCGAGCCCGCCGACACCACCCTCGCGCTCCTCGAGGGGGACAGCCTCTACCATCACTTCAGAGACCGGCTCCTCTAGACTCCCGGCGGTTGTGCTCGCCTCGCTCACGATACGGAACTTCGTCTTGATCGAGGACGCCGTCCTGGACTTCGCTCCGGGTCTGACCGTGCTGACCGGCGAGACCGGCGCCGGCAAGACCCTCCTCACCCGCGCACTCGGACTGCTGATGGGGGAGAGGGCCGAAGACGGCCTGGTGGGGAACGCGGCGGAGGAAGCCTGGATACAAGCCGTGTTCACGCCGAGTGCCGGCTCTGACTTGGAGATACCCGCCGATCTGCGCGAAGTTACGGGTCTCGACGCCGCCGACGTGCTGATCGTCACCCGCCGCCTGGGACGCGCCGGACGGAACCGTTGCTACGTCAATGACACCGCCGTCACCTTGACCAGCATGGCTGCCATCGTGGGGACGCTTCTCTCCTTCGCCGGACAGCACGAGTACCGCAGACTGCTCGACCCGCTCTACCAACTGGAAGTCCTCGACCGCTGGGCGGGACCCGACACAGTAGCCCTGGCCTCGCGCTACCAGGCGACGTATCAGGGCGCACGCGATGCGGCCCGCCGGCTGCAGGAAGCCCTGGCCTCCCGGGAGGCGCGGCTCCGCGAACTCGACCTTCTGCGTTTCCAGGTGGCCGAGCTTGCCGCCGCCCGCCTTTCGCCGGAGGATGAGGCCGCCCTTCTGGCCGAGCAGCGCGTGCTCTCCAGCGCCGAACAGATCATCCGCAACCTGGGCCTGGCCGCCGAGCTGCTGAAGAGCGAGGGCGAGGTCCCCGAGGCGACCGGCCTCCTTACGCAGGCGGAGGCCCTGCTGTCCGAGGTGGCCAGCATCGACGTGGCGCTCGCGCGTTGGGCCGACACGCTGTGCGAGCTCAGGGAGCGGCTGGTCGACCTTGCCCGCGACCTCCGTCACTACGCTGACCGGGTCACCCTGGACCCGGAGCGGCTACGAACGGTGGACGAGCGCTTACGGACCTACACCGATCTCGGCCGCAAGTACGGAGGGTCCACAGAAGCCGCCGTCGCCTTCGTGGAGGCGGGGAGACGGCGGCTGGAGCTCCTGGAGCAAGGGGAGGACGACCTGGCCCGCCTGCAAACCGAGCGGGACGACCTCACAGCTGAGGCCCTGGCCTTGGCCGCCGCCCTGCGGGCCTCGCGCGCGGCCGCCATCCCGTCACTGGAGGAGGCGGTCGCCGCTCAACTGGCCGACCTGGGCATGGCGCCGGCCTCCGTCCTGATCTCGCTGGAGCCGCGCGAAGGCTGGGAGGGACTGCGGGAGACCGGCTCGGAATCTGTGGAGTTCCTGCTGTCGGCCAATCCCGGCCAACCTCCGCGCAGCCTGGCCCGAACCGCCTCCGGCGGAGAGCTGTCGCGCGTGCTCCTTGGCCTCAAGTGTGCCTTGGCCGAGGCCGGCGGCGACGAGACGCTCGTGTTCGATGAGATCGATGCCGGCATCGGCGGCCGGACGGCGGTGGCCGTCGCCCAGAAGTTGCGGGAGCTGTCCGAACGGTCGCAGCTGGTGGTGGTCACCCATCTGGCTCAGGTGGCCGCTTTGGCGGACCGGCACTTCCTGATCGACAAGAGCAGCGAGCCCTCACGTGCGGTCACCCGCCTCTCCGAGCTCTCGGGGGAGGCGGTGGTGCGGGAGCTGTGCCGCATGATGGGGGGCCGCCCCGAAGACACCGAGGCTATGGCGCACGCCCGACAGCTGCGAGACAGAGCGAAGCGCGGCCTGCTAGACTAGGAAAGGCGCGGGGCCGTCGAGCCATGCGCCGCCCGGTTATCCACCAGTGCGGTAGGGGAGAGCATGGCTAAGCACGTATTCATCACCGGCGGCGTCGTATCCTCGCTCGGTAAGGGCATCACCGGAGCCTCCCTGGGTCGTCTGCTCAAGAGCCGCGGCCTCCGGGTCAGCATCCAGAAGTTCGACCCCTACCTCAACGTCGACCCCGGCACCATGAGTCCCTACCAGCATGGAGAGGTGTTCGTCACCGACGACGGCGCCGAGACCGACCTGGACCTTGGCCACTACGAGCGCTTCGTTGACGAGAATCTCACCCGGGACTCCAACGTCACCTCAGGATCCGTCTATTACAGCGTCATCCGGAAGGAACGCAAAGGAGACTATCTGGGTGGAACCGTCCAAGTGATCCCCCACATCACCAACGAGATCAAGGACCGCATCGCCCGGGTGGCGCGCGACCCCGACGTGGACGTGGTGATCACCGAGATCGGCGGCACCGTGGGCGACATCGAGAGTCTGCCCTTTCTCGAGGCCATCCGCCAGTTCCGCAATGACATCGGGCGACGGAACGTCCTCTATATTCACGTGACGCTCATCCCGTTCATCAGCGCCAGCGGAGAGCTCAAGACCAAGCCCACCCAGCACAGCGTCAACGAACTGCGCAGCATCGGGATCCAACCCGACATCATCGTGTGCCGGTCGGACCGGCCCATCAGCCAGGAGCTGAAAGAGAAGATATCCCTCTTCACAGACGTGGAGGCCCGAGCGGTCATCAGTTGCGTGGACGCGCCCCACATATACTACGTGCCCCTCAATCTCCGTGACGAAGGGCTCGATGGTCTGGTGGTGGACAAACTGGGGTTGGAGGCTGGGCGACCCCAACTGGGAGAATGGATCGCCTTGGTCGACAGGATCAAGTCGGCCACAGGGGTGGTCCGCATCGCCTTGGTGGGCAAGTATGTCCAGTTGCAGGACGCCTACCTGAGTGTGGTGGAGGCCCTGCGCCATGCCGCCATCCATCACGGCAGGAACCTCGAGATCATCTGGGTGGACGCGGAGACGCTCCGGCAGGAGGAGATCACCTCCCGCCTGCAGGCGGCCGACGGGATCCTGGTGCCGGGCGGCTTCGGCATCCGCGGTATCGAAGGCAAGATCATGGCGGTGCGCTATGCCCGTGAGAACGACGTCCCCTATCTAGGGCTGTGCCTGGGCCTGCAGATCGCGGTGGCGGAGTTCGCCCGTCACGTGGCCGGCATGGAAGGGGCCAACTCGTCGGAGTTCGACCCGGCCACCGCCTACCCGGTCATCGACCTGCTGCCCGAGCAGAAGGAGGTGTGCGACATGGGCGGCACGATGCGTCTGGGAGCATCGCCCACCCGCCTCGTGCCGGGGACCAAGACGCATGCCGCTTACGGCCAGGAGCTCGTCTACGAGCGCCACCGCCATCGCTACGAGGTCAACAACGTGTTCCGCAGCCGGCTGGTCGAAGCAGGGCTTGTCATCAGCGGGACGACTCCGGATGAGCGCCTGGTGGAACTTGTCGAGCTCCCCGACCATCCCTGGTTCGTCGCCTGCCAGTTCCACCCCGAGTTCAAGAGCCGGCCGACGCGTCCGCACCCACTGTTCAGGGACTTCGTGGGGGCGGCCATCGCCGTTCAGAAGGCGGCGGGGCCGGCGGAGGTCTCTCAGCGGAGATGAGCCCCGCGGCGCCGGTGCCCTCCCGCGAGCGGCTGACGGAGATCTTCCTGGGGCTTGCCCGGTTGAGCAGCCCCTCAAAGAGAGAACGGCCCGTGGCCGACGCCGTCCTTGCCATGCTGGAGGTCACCGGTGTCAACGTTCACGAGGACGACACCGGAGCGGCCATCGGGGGTGACACGGGCAACCTGTGGTGCCTGGTGCGGCCCGATCCCGGGGTCTCCACCGGGGAGCGGCCGCAGGGTCCCCACGTCGCCCTTGGCGCCCATCTGGATACCGTCGCTCCTACCGACCGCATAGAGCCCTACTTGGACGAGGAGGGCGTCTTCAGGAACCGGCGCCACACCATCCTGGGCGCGGACGACAAGGCGGCCGTCGCCGCCCTGGTCCATGCCACCGAACTACTGAGGGCGCGCGGCGAGCCCTTCCCGGCCTACGAGCTGTTCTTCACGGTGTCAGAGGAGACGGGGCTGGTGGGGGCCAAACATCTGGGGGAGCACGTGCTCGCCAGCCCGTTCGCGGCGGTGCTCGACTCGTCCGGCCCGGTGGGGGGGATCATCGTCCGCGCCCCCAGCCAGCAGGGACTCAAGGCCACCTTTCGCGGAAGGGCCGCGCACGCCGGCGTCGAACCTGAAAGGGGCCGTAGCGCCATCCAAGCAGCTGCCCGAGCCATAGCCGCCATGACGCTGGGCCGCGTCGACGACGAGACCAGCGCGAACATCGGGGTCATCAATGGCGGCGTGGCCTCCAACATCATTCCCGAGGTCTGTGAGGTGGTGGGGGAGTGCCGCAGCCACGACGAAACCAAGTTGGCCCATACCTCGGCCGCCATGGTGGACGCCCTGCAGGAGGGGGCGGCCCGGACGGGCGTGGACGTGGACATCTCCCTCATCCACGAATACAGGGCCTTCTCGCTGAGCGCGCGGGCGGCCGTTGTGCGCCTGGGCCGGGCCGCCCTGGCCGACATCGGGCTGCAACCGCGGCTGATCGCAGGCGGGGGAGGATCCGACGCCAACATCCTCAACGCCCGCGGCCTTCCGACCATCAACCTCGGTGCGGGAATGATGCAGGTGCACAGCCCTGACGAGCACATCGCCCTGGACGACCTCGAACGGCTCTGCCGGCTCGTCCTTCGCATCATCGCCCTCGCCCCCGACTTCGCTCCCCGCTCCGCGGCGCGCTCACTGGCCCATGACTGAGCGCGGCACCCATCTTCCGGAACCGCTTCCAGTGGTGCTCAACTCGCGCCTGGTGTACGAAGGCAGGGTCGTGCGTCTGCGCGTGGACGAGATAGCGCTTCCCGACGGGGGGACGGCGACGCGGGAGACGGTGGAGCATCCGGGGGCGGTGGTCGTCATCGCCCTCGACGAGCAACGGCAGGTCCTCCTGGTCCGTCAATACCGCCACGCGATCGGCCGCTGGCTGCTCGAACTGCCGGCTGGCGGCTTGGAACCGGGGGAAGAGCCACTACAGGCGGCCGCGCGGGAACTGAGGGAGGAGGTCGGCGTCGAAGCCCGCCGCTGGACGCCACTAGGGCAATTCTATTCGTCCCCGGGCTTCGTCAATGAACGGCTCCATGCTTTCCTGGCCGAGGATCTGTGTTCCGTGCCGATGGATCCCGATGACGACGAGGACATCACCGTGGTACGTTACCCCCTGCAGCACCTGCTTTCCCATCCGGAGGAGACTCCCGACTCCAAGACTCTGGCGACGCTGCTCCTCCTACCGGATGAGATCAAGACGGGGGGTCACGATTGACATGCGCATCGGTGTGCCGACCGAGATACGGGAAGAGGAATATCGGGTAGCCCTTACTCCGGCGGGGACGAAGGAGTTGGCCACCAGAGGCCACGAGGTCATCGTGCAGCGAGGAGCCGGCCAAGGTTCCTTGTTCGACGACGAAGCCTACGTGGCGGCGGGGGGCCGCATCGTAGCCGATGCCCAGAGCCTGTTCGCGCAGGCCGACCTAATCGTCAAAGTCAAAGAGCCGCTCGAACAGGAGATCGCCCGTCTGGAGCCGCGCCACATCCTGTTCACCTACCTCCACCTGGCGCCTGATCGCGAACTCACCGCCGGGCTGGTGAAGAGCGGCGCCACCTGTCTGGCCTACGAGACCGTGGAGACCGCCGACGGCCGCCATCCGCTGTTGGCCCCCATGAGCGAGATCGCGGGCCGGCTCGCTCCTCAGATCGGTGCCTTCTTCCTCGAGCGGATGAGCGGAGGCAAAGGCAAGCTGCTCGGGGGCGCCACTGGAGTCAGGCCCGCCAGCGTCGTCATCTTGGGGGCCGGCACCGCCGGCGCCAACGCCGCCACCATCGCGCACGGAATGGGGGCGCGCACCAAGGTTCTTGACATCGACCTTGAAGCTCTGGCCCGGCTGCGCCGGCAGCTGCCTGCGGTGGAGACCCTCCACAGCGACCAGCTCACCATCGAGGAGGAGGTGGCGGCCGCGGACGTGGTGATCGGGGCCGTGCTGGTGTCGGGCGCCCGTACCCCCGTGCTGGTGACGGAGGAGGTCGTGCGCAGCATGCAGCCTGGGTCGGTCATCGTCGACCTCAGCATCGACCAAGGGGGCGCCGTGGCGACCTCGGTGGCCACTTCGCATCGCTCTCCCACCTTCGTCAAGCATGGAGTAATCCACTACTGCGTCGACAACATGGCGGGAGTGGTGCCCATCACCTCCACCCTCGCCCTGACCAATGCCACGCTGCCCTACATCATCGCGGTGGCCGACGCGGGAGTGGTGGCGGCGGCCCGCTCCGACCCCGCGCTGGCACGCGGGGTCAACGTCATGGAAGGCAAGGTCACCATCGCCGAAGTGGCCGCGGCCACCGGTAATCCCTACTTCCCCCTGGAGTACGTGCTGCCCATCGAGTACACCTGAGCGGGAGGCCCTGAGTGGCGCCCCTCTCCGGAACCGACCCGCGGATCTCAGCCCATCTGCGCGCCCTCCGCTTGGAAGAAGGGCTCTCCGAGCGCACCATCGAATCGTACGGAAGGGATCTGGTCCAGTTCGCCGCGTTCCTGGAGCTGAACGGCAGGGCGCTCGACCAAGCCTCCACCGACGACATCCGTGCCTATCTGGCCTCGGGTGCCTGGCGTCCCTCCACTCGGGCCCGCAAGACGGCGGCCATCCGCTCCTTCTACCGGCGTCTCGTGCTCACGGGCTCGCTGCCGGTCGATCCCACCCGAGCCCTGGCCGCTCCCCGTCTGGAGTCCAGGCTACCCCAGACCCTCAGCGTAGAAGAAGTGGAACGGCTGCTCTCCCGCCCCAAGGCCACGCCCGCCGGTCTGCGCGACCGGGCTCTGTTGGAGACCCTCTACGGAGCCGGCCTGCGCGCTTCCGAAGCTCTCAGCCTGCGTCTCCAGGACATCGATCTGGAGGTCGGGTTCGTCCGGGCGGTGGGGAAGGGGGACAAAGAGCGGGTGGTACCCTTGGGAAGGATGGCCGTGGAGGCACTTCGGGTCTACAACGAGCGGGGGCGACCGCTCTTGGGAGGCGCCGGCACGCTGAAGGCGCCTGAACTGTTCCTCAATCATCGCGGACGCAGGCTGACCCGGCAAGGCCTGCACGCCATCATCAAGCGCTACGCTCGGGAGGCGGGACTCTCCCCGGAGGTCTCGGCCCACACCTTGCGCCACTCCTTCGCCACCCACCTCCTGGAAGGAGGGGCCGACCTCAGGGCGGTCCAAGAGATGCTGGGCCACGCCGACCTCTCCACCACGCAGATCTACACCCACGTCACCACCGCGCACATCCAGAAGATCTACCGCGAAGCCCATCCCCGGGCGAGGGCGGAGTGACGGTGCGGCGCCGCTTCGTCTTTCTGGTCCTTGACGGGGTGGGGGTAGGGGCTCTGCCCGACGCGGCTGACTACGGCGACACGGGGTCGGACACCCTCGGCAATCTGAGCCGGCTGCTGCCGCTGACTCTGCCGCACCTCGAGCGTCTGGGCCTGGGCAACATCGCGCCTCTGCCTGGAGTCCCGCCCGCGCAGACCCCTCTCGCCCTCGCCGGTCGTCTCGCCTGCCGCTCGGCGGGCAAAGACACCACAGTGGGACACTGGGAGCACATGGGCCTGGTCACGGCCAGGCCCTTCCCCACCTACCCGTACGGCTTCCCCGAGGAGGTGATAGGTCCCTTCACCCGCGCCATTGGCCGCGAGGTGCTCGGCAACAAGACTGCCTCGGGCACGGCCATCATCGATGAACTGGGTAAGCAGCACCTGGCCACCGGCAGGCCCATCGTCTACACGTCCGCCGACAGCGTGTTCCAGGTGGCCGCCCACGTCGACATCGTCCCGCTGGAGACGCTGTACTCCTGGTGCCAGACTGCCCGCGCCCTGCTCCAGGGCCAGCACGCGGTGGCGCGGGTGATCGCCCGGCCGTTCAGCGGTAAGCCCGGGGCCTTCGTGCGCACGAAGGACCGGCGCGATTTCTCCTTGGCCCCCACCGGGCCGACGTATTTGGATGAGCTGGCCGAGGCCGGCGTCCCCGTGCTGGCCCTGGGCAAGGTCAGTGAGATCTTCGGGGGGAGAGGAGTCACCACTGTGGCAAAGGTCGGCTCCAACGCCGAGAACCTGGCCCTGGTACGCGCCTTGCTCGAACGCCGCGGCCCGGTGGCCACCTTCACCGAAGGCTTGCTCTTCACCAACTTGGTGGACTTCGACATGGTCTGGGGCCACCGGAACGATGTCGACGGCTTCGCGGAGGGTCTGCGCGCCGTCGATGCCGCTCTGCCCGGCATCCTGGCCGCGCTGGGCCCCGGTGACCGCCTGCTCCTCACAGCCGACCACGGGGTCGACCCCACCACGCCCAGCACCGACCACAGTCGGGAGTACGCACCGCTGCTGCTCTATCCACGGCCCCAGGCTGCACCGCCTGCCGTGTACGAGGGCTTCTTCGCCGACACCGGGGCCACCGCCTACCGACATTTGGCCCGGCGGCCGCCGGCTTTGGCCGGCGATGTCATCGACGACCTTCGCCCCAGCCGGGGATGGCGCCCCTACCCGGCGGTCCTGGCCGACCCGGCTCCCGGGGGCTCGAGGGTCCGGCTCCCGTGGGGTCCGCTCGAGCCCGTGCGCGCAGGCCCCCAGGAGGCCGCTGAAGCGGCCGACTGGCTTCACCACCGCTTCGGTCCCGCCCCCGAGGTCGGCCTCGTCCTGGGTTCCGGACTTTCTTCCTGCGTGGAGCAGACCCCGCTGGAGCGGGTCCCCTTCGCTAGGATCCCCCATTGGCGCGCCGGCAGCGTGCCCGGCCATCCCTATGCCTTGGTCCTGGTCGAGTGGGGCGGCAGGACCCTGGTCGTCCTTGAGGGTAGGCTCCATGGTTACGAGGGCTTCGACGAGGGCGAGATTCAGTTGCCGGTCCGCACTCTAGCAGCCTGGGGAGCCACCCGCGTGGTGGTGACCAGCGCTGCGGGGGCGGTGGCACCGGATATCCGCCCCGGAGACGTGGTGCTGGCCACTGAGGTCCTCGATTTTCGTCATCTGCTGGCCGATGGGGCGCCGCTGCCCCTTGGTGCCAGCGGCGCCGGCCTGATGGAGTGGTTGCAGGGGCCTCAAGGTCGTCCCCGCGACTCGGCGGGCAACGCCGGCCGGGCTCGCCTCCTGGGAGGCGTCCACGCGTGCGTGCCCGGTCCCCACTACGAGACGGCCGCCGAGCTTGCCGTCCTCCGCCGGCTGGGCGTGGCCACCGTGAGCATGTCGCTGGCCTCGGAGATAGTGGCGGCGACGGAGACGGGGCTGGAGGCGGTGGCGCTCGCCGCCGCCGTTAACGCGGGAGACACCTCGCACCAAGAGGTCCTGTCCGGAGCTCTCGCGGCCGCCGCCGGGGTCGGGTGGGTCGTCACCGCCCTCCTATCCCTCTGGGAAGGCTGAGCGCCCGCGCCGCACCGCGCCGCCTCCCCGCGCGCCGGGGCCGGGGGGGCCGCGCCTCGCTATACTTACGCCTATGACAGCCCCGCCTTCACTGCTCGAGGTGCCCACGGTCATCACGACCCACCAGAACGCCGATTTCGACGCTCTGGGAGCGGCGGTGGGGGCGGCGCTCCTCTACCCTGAGGGCAGGATCGTCTTCGCGGGCTCCCTCAACCCCAACGTCCGCGAGTTCGTCTCCCTGCACGGGGAGAACCTGCCGCTGGTCAATCTCAGACTCATCGACCAGAACAAGATCCGGCAACTCATCATCACCGACACCTCCGACCCGGAGAGGATAGGCGACCTGGGGCGTCTCTGCGGCCGTCCCGGTGTGGAGGTGGTGGTGTTCGACCACCATCAGTCCGAGAACCCGCAACGGCCTCCGTTCGTCAAGGGGGAGAACTGGGTGCTGTCCCAGGACGGGGCACAGTCCACCTCCATGCTCCACATCCTGCGCGAGCGGGGAGTCGAGGTCCCTCGGTTGGCCGCCACCATTTTCGCTCTGGGCATCCACGAAGACACCGGGTCGCTCACCTATCCGCGCACCACTATCCGGGATGCCGAGATGCTGGCCGCTTCCATGCGTTTGGGGGCTTCCCAGGCGCTGATCGAGCGGTATCTGCACAGCGCTCTGACCGCCGACCAGCGTGCGGTGCTCATGAGGATGGTCGACGAGGTCAAGGTGGAGCGGGTGCGCGGCATCGACGTCCACACCGTCGCCCTCGAGCTGCCCACGTACGTCGACGGTCTGAGCGTCATCGCTCACAAGCTCATGGAACTGGTCAACGCCGAGGTGCTCCTGCAGGCGGTGGCCATGGAGGACCGGGTATTCGTCACCGGGCGTTCCCGAGCCGGGTCGGTGGACGTGGGCGCGCTCCTTCACTCCATCGATGGCGGCGGCCATGCCCAAGCGGCGTCCGCGGTGGTGCGGGGCCGCTCCCCTCGGGAGGCCATCGAGACCCTGCTCGACACGCTTGCCCAGACCTCGGTGGGCATCCCCACCGCAGGCGACATCATGAGCCGGCCCATCCGCCTCATCGACGCGGCCACGTCGGTCACAGACGCCCTGGTCACCGCCCAACGCTACGGGCACTCCGGCATATGCGTACGCGAGCAGGGACGCGTGGTGGGCATCGTCGCCCGGCGTGACCTGGACAAGGCCATCAGGCATGGACTCGGCCACGCCCCTGTCAAAGGGGTCATGACCCGGACCATCACCGTCGCCAAGACCTCCACCACCGTGGACGAACTGAGGCGGATCATGGTGGCAGGTAACGCCGGCCGGGTGCCGGTGGTGACGGACGAGGCCTACGACAGGGCTATGGAGGAGAGGGCGGCCCGGGTGAGCGACGTCCTGGGCATCGTCACCCGCACCGACGTCTTGGCTGCGTACCAGGGCCGCTGGGAGCGCGAGCGGGCCGAGGTGCCTTCCCCGCAGGTCTACACCATGCAGGCATTGGCCGATCATCCCTTCTTCGGGCGCCTCTTCCGGGCCTGCGCCGCTCTCAGCGAGGACTTCGCGGGAGTCTACCTGGTAGGCGGATTCGTGCGCGACCTGCTGCTCGAGCAGCCGAACGTCGACGTCGATATCGCCGTGGAGGGAGACGGCATCGCTTTCGCCACTCGCTTGGCCGCCGAGCTGGGAGGGAGGGTGCGGCCGCACCGGAAGTTCAAGACCGCCGTGGTCTTGCTGCCTCCGGAGATCCTGGGGGAGGCCCCGGCCTGGCTGCGGACCTCCGGCGAGCCGTTTCACGTCGACGTGGCCACCACTCGGACCGAGTTTTACGACTATCCGGCCGCGCTGCCCCGGGTGGAGCACGCCTCCATCCGGCAGGATCTCTTCCGCAGGGACTTCACCATCAATGCCATGGCGATCTCCCTGGGTGGCCGCGATCTCGGCACCGTGATCGACTTCTTCGGCGGATACCGCGACCTCCGAGACGGAGTGGTCCGCGTGCTGCACAACCTGAGTTTCATCGAAGACCCCACCCGCATCTTCCGGGCGGTCCGCTACGAGAACCGCTACGGCTTCCGTATGGACGAGCAGACCCGGGCCTTCGCGAAGAGCTGCGTGGACATGCACCTGGTCGGTGATCTGTCCAGCGTCCGCCTGCGCGATGAACTGGTCGCTCTACTGGGGGAGACCGACGTGGAGTGGACCCTTAGCCGTCTCTATGAGCTGGGAGTGGCCAAAGAAGTGCACCCCAAGCTTGCGACCGGAATCAAGACGGCGGCGCTCGTCAAGAGGCTCGACGAGCTTGTGTCCCGACTCGGCCTGACCGCCGAAGTGGTACCCTGGCGGCTGCGCCTTGCCGCCATCACCCGGAACATGACGCATGACGAGCTGTTCGTGTGGCTGGAACGGCTCAAGCTGAAGCGGGCCGACAGCGAGGTGGTGCGGGCGGCGGTGGTGGTGGGGCCCCTGCTGGCATCGCGGCTGGGCAAGACAGAGATGAGCGACTGGGAGATCTTCCGCACCCTGCGCGCTACCCCGGTGGAGGCCATCGTGTTCGCCTTGGCCGGCCTGGAGCCTGGGCCGGCGGAGAGCCGTCTCAAGCGGTACCTGTCCGACATACGGCATCGGACACTCAGCGTGACGGGCGCCGATCTGCTCGCGCTGGGGATGAAGAAAGGGCCGGCCGTCGGACGCCTGCTCGAACGACTGAGGGAGATGCGCGTGGAGGGGATCATCAAAGGTAGGGAGGCCGAGTTGGAGTATGCCCGGCGCTTGCTGGAGAAAAGCTGATGAGCGACCGCTGGGTCAACCTGCTGTTTCTCGTGCCTGTTCTACTCGTCTCGATGATGTTCCACGAGCTTGCCCACGGCTATGTGGCCTACCGTCTGGGGGATCCGACCGCCAAGAACCGCGGCCGACTAAGCCTCAATCCCATCCGCCACCTCGACCCCATCGGCACCGCCATGTTCATCATCACCTACCTCTTCTCGGGGTTTGTCTTCGGCTGGGCCAAGCCCATCCCGGTATCTCCCTACTACTTCAAGAACAGGCAGCGGGGCATGGCCATCGTGGGAGCGGCGGGGCCCATCACGAACTTCGTCCTGGCCATCGTGTTCGGTCTGGTGCTCAACTGGATCCAACCGGAGGTCGGCAGCCGCCTCTTCACCGTGCTGTTCCTTCTGTTTCAGATCAATGTGGTCCTCGGGCTCTTCAATCTCATCCCGGTCCCGCCGCTGGACGGGTCCCGCGTCCTCGGCGCCTTCCTTCCCCGGGAGGCGTACGAGAAGTGGGTGGCCGTCGACCGCTACGGCATGTTCGTGGTCCTGATACTCATCGTGGTCTTTGGTGACCAGTTCTTCCGTTTGATCGAGGGGGCCATTCTTGGGTTGGCCGGTCTCCTGCTCACCAACTACACGGTCCTCTAGCCCCGGCGACCGCTTCAGGAGCCTGTCTTTGAGACCCCTCGAACTCGATCTCGACGTCTACCAGGGGCCGTTCGACCTGCTGCTGTCGCTCGTCTTCAAAGAGGAGATCGATCTGCTGGAGGTTCCCCTCTTCGAGGTCATCTGCGCCTACTTGGAGCGGGTGGAAGAGTCCGGCGACGCTCTCTACTGGGACGAGATGACCGAGTTCCTCATCCTCATGAGCCTCCTCGTGGAGATCAAGTCACGGCTGCTGTTGCCCGGAGCCGAGCCGGGAATGGAGAGCGAACTCACGCCCGAGCAGGCGCGCGACCAGCTGCTCGCCCGCCTGCACGAGTACAGCAAGTTCAAAGCGGCGGCGGCCCGGCTGCGCGGACTGGGCCAAGAGAACGCCGCCTGTCTGTTGCGACCGCCTCAGGACCAGCGCCGGCGCCGCCTGCCTCCGCTCGATGTGATTGCCGGCACCGGCGACCCCATGGCCTTGCGGGAGGCCCTTCTGCGGGTGGTCGAGGCCAGGCGGGAGCCCGACACCGCCCACATCGCCCAGATGAAGATCGAGCTGCGCAGGCAGATCCGGATCATCCGGGGGATACTGGCCCGCCGGGGCCGCTTCTCGTTCGACCGGGTCTTCGGCGGCGAGCCGCCCTTGGTCCAGGCCGTCTCTCTCTTCGCGCTGCTCGATCTGGTGGGGCGGGGAGAGGTCCGTGTGTCCCAGGCGAGGCCCTTCGCCGATATCGACGTACGCCTGCGCGAGGCCAAGAAGGCGGGGTGAGGTCCGAGCATGGATGACACCGGGTCCAACCTGCCCGCGGACCGGGACTTGCGTCAAGCCGTCGAGGCGCTGTTGTTCGCGTCTGGGGAGCCACTGAGGGTGGAAGCCATGGCGCAGGCCCTCGACCTTCCCGTGGACCGGGGTCGGGTGCAGGTGGAGGCCGCGTTGGCTCACTTGCGGCAGGAGTTCGCCCCCGGTGGCCCTCACGGTTTCGAATTGGTACCCCTGGCCGGAGGGTGGGCCTTCCGCACGGCTCCCTGCTGCCAGGAGGTGGTGTCGCGGCTGTTCGAGGTCCCCGACGACCCCGCCCGGCTGTCCCCGGCCGCCATGGAATGCCTGGCCATCGTGGCCTACCTGCAGCCTGTCTCCCGCCCTCAGATAGCTGAGGTGCGCGGGGTGAACTCCGACTCGGCGGTGCACACCCTGCTCGACCGGGAGCTCATCACCGAGGTGGGGCGCGCCGCCGGAGCCGGGGGAGCGGTGCTGTACGGCACGACCCTCCGCTTCGAGGCCATGTTCGGATTGGCCGGTCTGGAAGAGCTCCCCGCTTTGGAGGGCTTCGCCCTCACCGAGGACCAAAAAGACGACCTGCGCCGGCGTCTGGGGCTCCTCACTCTCCCAGAATGAAGGTCCGTCTGCAGAAGGCTCTGGCCGAGGCCGGGCTCGGCTCCCGCCGGGCCTGTGAGCAGCTCATCACGGCGGGCCGGGTAACGGTCGACGGGGTCGTGGCCGGACTGGGCTCCTCGGTGGACCCCGAGACACAGACCATCGCCGTGGACGGCCGGGCACTC
Source organism: uncultured Gaiellales bacterium (assembly GCA_964399135.1). Classification (GTDB taxonomy): domain Bacteria; phylum Actinomycetota; class Thermoleophilia; order RBG-16-64-13; family RBG-16-64-13; genus CAYNPL01. The sequence continues at coordinate 30,253 of CAYNPL010000015.1, read as the reverse complement.
GCCCGCGAGGAGAAGGAATACTGGCTGCTCAACAAGCCGGCCGGGGTGTTGAGCGCCGTCCGAGACGATCGCGGCCGCACTACCGTGGTAGACCTGGTGCCCGCGGGGGCCCGGGTGTATCCGGTCGGCCGCTTGGACCTCGAAAGCACCGGACTGCTCCTACTCACCAACGACGGCGAGCTGGCAGCCCGCCTGCTGCATCCCCGCCATCACGTGGCCAAAGAGTATGTCGTAACCGTGCGCGGCGCCGTGGGCGCCGAAGAGGCCGAGCGGCTAGGTCGCGGCGTCGTCCTCGACGATGGGCCCACCGCCCCGGCCGTGGTCGAGATCATGGGCCAGGAGCGCACCCCTCGCGGCATCGTGACCAGCCTGTCGGTGGTCTTGCGTGAAGGGCGCAAGCGACAGGTGCGACGCATGATGGAGGCCGTCGGCCACCGGGTCGTCACCCTTCATCGCTCGCGCTTCGCCGGGCTTTCCGACGCCGTTCTCGCCCCCGGCCAGGCCCGGCGTCTGTCGCCTGCCGAGGTGGAAGCCTTGTGGCGGGCGGCCGGCCGCCGCTAGAAAGGCCGCCGGCCGGGCCCTGGCTGCTCTATACTGATTCTTCGCGCCGCCGCGCCGCGGCGTGCAGCCAGGGGTGAGGTCTTGCCCGCTGTGTACTGCTCGATATGTGGAAGTGCTATGAAGCTCAACCCGGTCCTAGACAGACTGACGCCGTACAAGGCGGGCCCGCCTCTGGCGGACATCGCCCGGCGCTACCAGCTGCAGCGGCTGGCCCGACTCTCCGCCAACGAGAGCCCGTGGGGACCGTTCCCCGAGGTCGTCGAGGCCATGAAGGCGGCCCTGGACGGTCTCAACCGCTACCCGGACGGAGGATGCGACGAGCTACGTGGGCTGATGGCCGAGCGCCTCGACATCCCCGCCGACCACCTGGTCTTCGGCAATGGTTCCTGCGAACTGCTGATCCTCCTGGGAGACGCCTTTCTGCGACCGGGGACACACGCGGTCTTCCCGCACCCGTCCTTTGTGATGTACAAGGCCATCGCCACCATGCGCGGAGCCGCCTATACCGCGGTGTCTCTACCCGGCCTGGACTACGATCTGGACGCCATGCTGGCGGCGATCCGGGACGAAACGAGCCTCCTTATCATCTGCAATCCCAACAACCCCACGGGCGGCTACCTTGAGCCCGACCTGGTCCACAGCTTTCTGTCCCACGTGCCCGCCGAGGTGGCGGTGGTTCTAGACGAGGCCTATGTGGAGTTCGTCACCCGGCCGGGGAGGGTGGACTCGGTCACGTGGGTCAAGGAGTTCCCCAACCTGGTGGTGCTGCGTACCTTCTCAAAGATCTATGGGTTGGCCGGTCTGCGGGTGGGGTACGGCGTGGCCGATCCTCTGGTGATCCAGGCGTTGGACAAGATCAGGCAGCCTTTCAACGTCGACTCGCTGGCGCAGGTGGCAGCCGTCACCTCGCTCCGTCTGCCCGGACGAATGGAGGAGCGCCGGCGGTTGGTGGCCGACGAGCGAGCCCGGGTGGAAGGCGGGCTCGACAGGCTGGGGATCGCCCACCGTCCGAGCGAGGCCAACTTCCTTCTGGTGGACGTCACCGGTCTGGACCTGCCCGGCCCCGACGTGCCTCAGGCGCTGCTCGAGCGGGGGGTGCTCACCCGGTCTGGATATGCGATGGGGTGCCCGGGATGGATTCGGGTTACCATTGGTGAAGCGGAGGAGAACGACCTGTTTCTCGCCGCCATGAGAGAGCTGCGACAAGCGGGGCGGGCGGCGCCCCGGCTCCATCCGGTCAACGGCCTGGACGCAGAGGACCTGAGCCCGGAGAGCTGAGATGGACATCGGGAGCACTGAGATGATGATCGTGATGCAGGAGGCGGCGACCTCCGAAGACGTGGAGCGAGTGCTGGAACTCCTTGGCAGCGCCGGGGTGCGCGGGCACGTGTCCACCAGCGACATGGCCACGGTCATCGCGGTCATGGGGGAGAGAGACGTCGTGGCCGGGCTGCCCCTGGAGGCATATCCCGGGGTGGACAAGGTGCTGCCTATCCTCAGGCCGTATAAATTGGTGAGTCGGGAGTTCCGCCGCTCCGACACGGTGATAACCGTGGGCGGCACCAGATTGGGCGGCGGCCACGTGGCCCTCATCGCCGGCCCTTGCTCGGTGGAGACCCGGGAGCAGCTACTGGAGGCCGCGGCCGCCGCGAAAACGGCCGGCGCCACCATGCTCCGTGGAGGAGCCTACAAACCCCGTACGTCGCCCTACGCCTTCCAGGGCCTTGGCGTGGAAGGCTTGGAGATACTGGCCGAAGCCCGGGAGGCGAGCGGACTGCCGGTGGTGACCGAGCTCATGGATCCCCGGCACCTGGAGGACGTGGCCGCCTATTCTGACGTCATCCAGATCGGCGCCCGTAACATGCAGAACTTCCAGTTGCTCTCAGCGGTGGGAGCCGTCGACAGGCCCGTCCTCCTCAAACGCGGGCTGGCCGCGACCATCGAGGAACTGCTGATGGCCGCCGAGTACATCGTCAAAGAGGGCAACGACCAGGTCATTCTGTGCGAGCGGGGAATCCGCACCTTCGAAACCGCCACCCGCAACACCCTGGATATCTCGGCGGTGCCCATCCTCAAGCAGCGCAGCCACCTGCCCGTGGTCGTCGATCCCAGCCACGCGGCAGGCAAGGTGGAGTTGGTCGAGCCCCTTTCCTTGGCCGCCATCGCGGCGGGAGCCGACGGCATCATGATCGAGATGCACCCTACCCCTGAGACCGCCCTTTCCGACGGAGCCCAGTCCCTAGATCCGCAGCAGTTCCATCGCGTGGCTGCCCGCATCGCCGAGATCGTCCGCTGGGCCGGCAAGACCCTGGGGTAACCCCCGTGGCCGAGTCCCGTCCTCACAGCGGCGTCCACCGTCTCGCCATCGTCGGCGTGGGCATGATGGGGGGCAGCGTGGCCCTGGCGGCCCAGGAGCGGGCGCAGGTCGACTCTGTGGTGGGCTTCGACACCGACGTGGAGGCCCTCGAGACTGCGCTGAGCTTGGGCATCATCCACGAGACCGCCCTCACCGCCGCCGAAGCCGCCGCCTATGCCGACCTGGTGGTGGTGTCGACGCCGGTCAGGAGCATACCGTCATTGGTCGAGGAGTGCGCCGCCGCCCAGCCCGCACCCCGGCTGATCACCGACCTGGGCAGCACCAAGTCGGCCATCATGGCCGCCCTTTCCCCGCTCGCCCGCTCTCTGTTCATCGGGGGGCATCCCATGTGTGGAGCGGCAGATTCCGGTGTCCAGTACGCCCGCTCCGATCTCTTCAACCGGGCCACCTACTTCCTCTGCACCACAGGAGCGGCCTTCCCTAAACTCTACGAGATGCTCCAGGAGTTCGTCGTTCAGCTGGGAGCCCGCCCCACTCACATCGATGCCGTGGCGCACGACCGCCTCATGGCACTGGTCAGCCATCTGCCCCACGTGCTGGCCAATGTGCTCATGACGCACGCCGGGAGCGCCAACGTGGGGGGTAAGAGGGCCCTTCACTGCGTCGGTCCCAGCTTCAAGGACCTCACCCGCGTCGCCGGCGCCAACCCGCCCATGTGGCGCGACATCTTCCTGGAGAACCGGGCCGCGCTGGCCGACTCCCTGCGCGCGGTCAGGGCGGAGCTGGACGGGTTCACCGCTCTGCTCGAAGCGGGCGACGAGTCCGCTATCTCCCAAGCGATAGCGGTGGCGGCGGACTACCGGGAGGAGCTGCTGGAGTTCGAGGACATCACCCCGGAGACCCTCTTCAAGGTCACCGTTCGCATCCCCGACCAACCGGGGGCCGTGTCGAAAGTGATGAACGCCCTTGGCGATGCCCAGATCAACGTCGAGGACCTCACGTTGCACCACGTCAACCGCAGCGTGGGGGGCGACTTGGTGCTCTTCATCCAGGGCCGCCCGGTGGCTGAGAGCGCCGCCGCGCTTCTTGCCGGACTCGGTTACCGGGTGGCGGTGGCCTTCTTGGGTGACGGCGATGAGTGAACCGTCGACCGCTGTGCGCTTCCTGCCCGCTGCTCAAGGTCTGCGCGGTACGATCACGGTCCCAGGGGACAAGTCGATCTCGCATCGGGCCGTGCTCCTCGGCGCCGTGAACTCTGGACCGGTGTCGGTCACCGGCTTCCTGCGCAGCGCCGACTGTCTGGCTTCGGTCGCGGCGGTGAGGGCTCTAGGCGTCCGTGTGGAAGAGCAGGGTGACGACCTGGTGGTGCACGGGACGGGTTGGGAAGGTCTGCGCGAGCCGGACGACGTCATCGACGTGGCCAATTCCGGCACGCTCATCCGGCTGCTGCCCGGCCTGGTGGCGGGCTCTCCCCTCCTGTGCGTCTTCACCGGCGACGCCAGTATCCGCCGGAGGCCCATGCGGCGCATCCTGGAGCCCCTGGCCGCCATGGGAGCGACGGTGGCCGGGCGGGCCCAGGACTCCCTCCCCCCCTTCTCCATCCGGGGTGGGGCTCTCCGCGGCATGCGGCATGAGCTTACGGTCGCCTCGGCTCAGGTGAAGTCATGCCTGCTTCTGGCCGGACTACGGGCCTCCGGGCAGACGGTCGTGGTGGAACCAGGCCTCTCGCGCGACCATACCGAACGGATGCTGCGCCATGCCGGAGCCGAGGTGGTCTCAGCCGACAGGGGGGAGGGGGCCGGCATCGTCACGCTGTCGCCGGTCGAGCGTCTCGACCTGCCGGCGGTAACCGTACCCGGTGATTTCAGCTCGGCCGCCTTCCTCCTGGTAGCGGCTCTGCTGGTGCCCGAGTCTCAGGTCACCGTGGAGAAGGTGGGACTCAACCCCACCCGCACCGGCCTGTTGGACGTCCTGGAACGAATGGGCGCCGACCTGAGCGTGGAACCCGGGCAGACGACCGGTCCCGAACCGGTGGGGCGCATCACCGCCCGCAGCACGTCGCTCTTGGCCACCGAGGTAGGGGCGGCCGAGGTCCCGAACGTCATCGATGAGCTGCCGCTGTTCCTCCTGGCTGCGGCCAAGGCTGAGGGAGTGTCCCGCTTGCGGGGCGCCGCGGAGCTGCGGGCCAAGGAGAGCGATCGCCTGGCCGCCATGGCCGCCCTTCTGCGCGGGCTGGGGGTGACAGTGACCGAGCACGAGGACGGCCTGGACGTAGTGGGCGATCCGCGGGGGTGGCAAGGGGGCGTCATCACCTCCGCCGGCGATCACCGGATCGCCATGGTCGGTGCGGTGGCGGGGGTGGCCTCGCGCGAGGGGACCTATGTCGACGACATCGGCTGCATCGCGGTCTCGTTCCCAGGCTTCGTGGAGAGGCTGCGCCTCATAGGAGGGCGGTACGCGTGATCATCGCCATCGACGGTCCGGCCGGCTCGGGCAAGAGCACCATCGCGCGTGAAGTGGCCAAGCGCCTAGGCATGCGCTATCTCGACACGGGGGCGATGTATCGCACCATCACCCTCCTGGCCTTGGAGGCCGGACTGGTGCCCGGCCGCATCCCCGAAGCCGCCGCTCTGGCCGAACGGACGCCGCTGAGGCTCCAGGAACGCGAGAACGACCTCACCCGGGTGTTCGTGGGCGAGCGCGAGGTCACCGACGACATCCGCGGACGGGTCGTCTCCCAGAACGTCTCGGCGGTCTCGGCCGATCCCGGGGTGCGCGCAGTGCTGACGAGGAGGCAGCGCGAAGAGGCCGGGCGCGGCGACGTGGTGCTCGAGGGCCGCGACCTGGGCACCGTGGTGGTCCCGGACGCCGACCTCAAGGTGTTTCTCACCGCCTCCCTCGAAGAACGGGCGCGTCGCCGCCGGGCGCAGCTCAGAGAGCAGGGCGGGGAGCAACCGCTGGAGCAGCTCATCGCCGACATCACCGCGCGGGACGCCTACGACTCGGGCCGGCCGGTGGCGCCGCTGCGCAAGGCCGATGATGCCATCGAGATCGACACTACCGGAATGACCGTGGCTGAAGTGGTGGAGAGAGTGATCACCCTGGCCGCGAAGCGGCGGGCCGCAGACGCCGCGGACGCCATCCCTGCCGCCGACCCTGCTTCGCCCCCGAAGTGGCCCCTTTCCCGCATGGTCCGCAGCCCGCGCGACACGTTCCTGTGGCGGTTCGCCTACGCGTTCCTGCCGTTCATCTGGCGCCATCTGTTCCGCATGAAGATCGACGGCTCCGAGCACTTCCCGCTGACGGGTGCCGTTCTCCTCGCCTCCAACCATCGGTCTAACCTCGACCCCTTCTTCCTCGGCGTGTCCGCTCCCCGTCAGATCCACTTCATGGCCAAGGCCGAGCTATGGAAGGTAGGCCTCATCGGGCGGGCCATCGACGCCCTGGGAGCCTTCCCGGTCAATCGGGGCGAAGCCGACCGCGCCGCGGTCAAGCGGGCCCTGGAGTACCTGGAGGCCGGCGCCGTGGTGGGATTGTTCCCCGAAGGCCATCGTCAGCGACACGGTGGGTTGGGCACGATCAATCCGGGAGTCTCCTTGTTCTCGCTGCGGGAGGGAGTGGTGACCATACCGGCGGTGATTCAAGGCAGTGAGCGGATCATGCAGGGCAAGCGCATCCGTCTGCCTCGGGTCTCGGTGACTTTCGGTCCACCGCTGGAACTGCCCCCCCAAGGCCTGCCCCGTTCCCAGAGGGCCGATATTGTGGCTGAACGGCTCACTGCCGCCTATCGGTCCATCCTTGCCGCCACGGAGGGCTCATGAGCCCCCTGACCGTCCGCATCTCCGATTGCGCCGGCTTCTGCTGGGGGGTGGAACGCGCTCTGGAATTGGCCACCAAGGCGGCGCACGAGGCTCCCGGACCGGTCAACACCCTGGGTCCCTTGATACACAACCCTGGAGTGATCGCGGACCTGCAGAGACAGGGGGTAGGAGTCCTCGCCGCACCCGAAGAGGCCGTCGCCGGCACCGTGGTCATCCGGTCACACGGCGTCCCCAAGGAGGCGAAGGACCGGCTGGCCGCCGCCGGGGTCACCGTGGTCGACGCTACCTGCCGGTTCGTCACCTCGGCTCAGGAGAAGGCGGCCCGCTTGCGCGACAACGGTTACTTCGTCATCATCCTGGGGGAGAGGGACCATCCCGAGGTGCTGGGGTTGCGTTCCTACGCCGGAGAGCGTTCCCTGGTGGTGGAATCGCCCGGCGACCTGCCGGAGGTTCTGCCCGGACCTCGGATCGGGGTGGTGGTACAGACGACGCAATCGCAGGATCGCCTTGCCGAGTTGGCCATGCACCTCGCTCCGTTGTGCCGCGAGCTCTTGGTCTACAACACCATCTGCAGCGCCACCGAGCAGCGCCAGGCGGCCGCGATGGCCATGGCCGGGGAGGTCGAAGCGGTGGTCGTGGTGGGGGGTAGGAACTCGGGGAACACGCGGCGGCTGGCAGAGTTGTGCGCCGCGCGGCAGCCCCGCACCTATCACGTCGAGTCGGCCCAAGAGCTGGACCCGGCCTGGTTCACCGGCGTGCGCACGGTGGGTATCACCGCGGGAGCGTCCACCCCTCCCGCCCAGATCGAGACGGTGGCCGCCAGACTGCGGGAGTTCGGAACATGACCACTTCCAGACCGCGGGTGGCCATCATCGGCTATCCCAACGTGGGCAAGTCCACCCTCTTCAATCGCATCACCGGCACCCGTGACGCGGTGGTCGCGCCCGAGTCGGGCGTCACCCGCGATCGCAAGGAGGGCGAGGCCGAGTGGGCCGGACGCTCGTTCGTACTGATCGACACCGGCGGTATCGACCTTCTCAGTCAAGAGCCGCTCGGTAACGAGGTCCGCCGACAGGCCCAGCAGGCGTTGGCCGAGGCCGCCGTGGCCATCTTCCTGGTCGACGGCAAGACCGGGCCTGCTCCTCAGGACGAGGAGATCGCCGCTCTCTTGCGCCGGAGCGGGGTGCCCGTCGTCCTGGCGGTGAACAAGTTCGATTCTCGGGCCGCACAAGAAAGCCTTCACGAGTACTGGCAGTTGGGTTTGGGAGAGCCCATCGGCGTCTCCGCCGAACACGGCCTGGGAGTGGGGGACCTCCTGGATGCGGTCGTGGCCGCTCTGCCCCCTGAGGCGGAGGTAGTGGTCGAGCGCGCCTCCATCCGCGTCGCCATCGTGGGCCGTCCCAACGTGGGCAAGAGCTCGCTCCTCAACCGCCTGCTCGGCGACCAGCGCACCATCGTCAGCGCTCGTCCGGGCACCACCCGAGACGCCATCGACACCGACCTGGAGTTCGACGGTACCCGCATGACCCTCATCGACACCGCCGGTCTGCGCCGCCCCGGCAAGCGCACGGCCACCGACGTCGAATACTACAGTTCCCTCCGGGCCCTGCAGGCCCTGCAGCGCAGCGATGTCGCCCTCGTGGTGGTCGACGCCGCTGAGGGTTTGGTTGACCTCGACCTCCAGGTGGCATATGAGGCGCAGCGCGCCAAGTGCGCTACCGCTATCCTCTTCAACAAGTGGGACGCCACCACCCTCGACCTCGACCTGACGGTGGAGAGGATCAAAGCTAAAGTGCAGATGAAGCCGCGCTGGCTCACGGTGTCGGCGCTTACCGGAAGAGGGGTGGAGAAGATACTGCCGCTCGTGCGGGAGCTTTACACTCAGTACAGCAGTCGCATCGTTACGGCTGAGCTCAATCGCTGGCTGGAGGGATTGCGAGCGCGCCGGCCTCCCGCCGGCAAGGGGGCCAAGACCATCAAAACCTTCTATATGGTCCAGTACGACGCCGCCCCGCCCCGGTTCAAGGTCATGGTCAACTCGCGGGCTCTGGTCGACAAGCCGTTCGCATACTTCCTGGAGAACCGGTTGCGCGAGGACTACGGCCTCTGGGGCATACCCCTGGTGATCGACTTCGAAGGCAAGGAGGAGCGCTACTCGTGAGCTCGGAGGAGTGGCTGATCGCTGCCGGCCTGGTCGTCTTCGGCTACCTGGTCGGATCGCTCTCGCCCAGTGTGTTTCTGGGCCGAGTGTTCAAAGGGATCGACCTACGCCGCCACGGCAGCGGCAACGCCGGCACCACGAACGCCTTCCGGGTTCTGGGGCCCAAGTTGGGCGCCGCCGTGCTGGTTGCAGACATCCTCAAGGGGGTGATCCCGGTGCTGCTCGCCCGCTATCTGAGCAGCCCCCTGGTGACCGTCTTCGTTGCCTTCGCCTGTGTGGCCGGCCACAATTACTCCGTCTTCCTCCGCGGCCGGGGGGGCAAAGGCGTGGCCACCGGCGCCGGCACGGTCCTGGCCATGATGCCCGCGATCGGCGGGCTGCTTTTTGTCGTCTTCATCGTCTTGGTGCTGACCACGCGCATCGTCTCCATCGCGTCCATCACGTGCACCATCCTCCTTCCCATCCTCGCCTTCGTGTTCGATGAACCAGTTCCCTACCTGGTGGTGTCGTGTCTTATGTCCGCCGTGGTGCTGTGGGCCCACCGCCGCAATCTCGTCCGCCTGTTCAAGGGGCAAGAGACCCGTTTCGCCTTCCCTTGGGCGCAGAAGACCCCAGCGGGCGTTGACCCCGGAAGAGGACCGGTAGATCCAGCCGATCCCACCGGTACGGCCGATCATTCCTAGAAGAAGGCGCGGCGATGGCTGAGATCCCCGACAGTCCCGGCGTCGCGCCACCAGGCGGCCCGACGCGTGCCGCCGTGGTGGGCGCGGGCAGTTGGGGGACGGCGTTCGCCCGCCACTTGGCGTCGCGGGGCGTGGTCACCACCCTTCTGTGCCGGCGCCGGGAGCAGGCCGCCTATCTGACCCGCCACCGCCGGAATCCCGACTATCTGGAAGACATCGAGCTTCCGTCCACGGTGCAATACGGCACCTACGGCGACTGTTCCTTCGACTCGTACGACCTCATCGTTCTCGCCGTCCCCAGCCGAGCCTACGGAGACGTGGTGAAGAAGCTGGCGCCACGCCTCCGGGAGGGGATGGGTTTCCTCAGCCTGACCAAGGGCTTGGACCCCGCGAATGGACGGAGGTTGAGCCAGATCCTTCAGACCGAGTTGGCCGCGCTCCGCCCCTCCGTCGCGGTCCTTTCCGGGCCCAGCCACGCGGAAGAAGTGGCCCGGGGCCAACCGACCGCCACCGTCCTCGCCTCAGAGGATCCCGCCTATGCGGAACGGCTGCAGCGCACCGTGACCGGTGAAGCCTTCCGGGTCTACGTCAACAGCGACCTGGTGGGCGTGGAGTTGGCCGGCGCCGTCAAGAACGTGGTAGCCCTCGCCACCGGCATGTCCGACGGGCTGGGATACGGCGACAACGCCAGAGCCGCCTTGATCACCCGCGGACTGGCCGAGATGATCCGGCTGGGTGCGGCCCTCGGCGCCGATCCTCTGACTTTCGCCGGTCTTGCCGGGCTGGGAGACCTGGTTGGCACCTGCACGTCGCGTCACTCGCGCAACCGGCTGGCCGGGGAACTCATCGCCCGGGGACACTCGCCTGCGCTGGTGGAAGGGGAGATGGGCATGGTGGCCGAGGGACTCACGGCGGCACCCGTGGTGCTTGCTTTGGCCCGGGCCCATGGTCTCGAGATGCCCATCACCGAGAACGTCGTCGCCGTCATCTCCAGCGGCAAGGACGTGCGGGACTGCGTCCGCGACCTCATGCTGCGGCAGCCCCGGCCTGAGAGAGTCTAGACCGACTGCGGGTCAACCGCAGACGGCGCCATCGCCGGCCGCGGCCTGGCCCGCGACCCAGGGGAGCGGTATACTGGTCCTCGCATCGGGACGTGGCGTAGCTTGGTAGCGCATCCGGCTGGGGGCCGGAAGGTCGCCGGTTCAAATCCGGCCGTCCCGACTTGAAGAGGCCCCCTGTGTCAGCAGAGGCCACCGCAGCGTGCGACACCGCTTTGCGCGGGTAGAACGTTTCCTTGTTACTCTGTGAGTAGTGTGGAACCGCAGCACCCGGTATGGCCCAATCATGATCGGGAGGCCCCCATGAAGGCAGTCGTGATGGCAGGCGGTCAGGGCACCCGCCTGCGCCCACTGACCTCCAATCAGCCCAAGCCCATGGTCCCGGTGGTCAACAAACCCACCATCCAGCACATCCTCGAGCTGGTCCAGCGTCACGGCATCAACGAGGTGGTGATGACACTGGCGTTCCTGCCCCGGCTCATCCGCAACCACTTCGGCGACGGCAGTTCTTTGGGCATGCACATCGACTACACCGTGGAGGAGACCCCGGCCGGAACCGCCGGATCGATCCGCCTGGCCAAAGACCTGCTCAGCGAGACCTTTCTCGTCATCAGCGGTGACGCTCTCACCGACTTCGACCTCACTCGGGTCATCGACTTCCACAAGGAGCGTGGCGCTCTGGTGACCATCGCTCTGACCAGCGTCGATAATCCCTTGGAGTTCGGCGTGGTGATCGTCGACGAGGAGGGACGTATCCAGCGCTTCCTGGAGAAACCGGGGTGGGGGCAAGTTTTCTCCGACACGGTCAACACCGGCATCTACGTGCTCGAGCCCGAGGTGTTCGATCACATCCCCGAAGGCCAGCCTTACGACTTCAGTCACGACCTCTTCCCCAAGCTCTTCGACATGAAGAAGCCTCTCTACGGCATCGTCTGCGACGGCTACTGGCAGGACATCGGCAGCCTTGAGCAGTACCTGCAGGCCAACCGAGACGCCCTGGACGGCAAGATCCGCCTCACCCCGCCCGGCGTCCGCCTGCGCGGCAATGTCTGGGTGGGCAAAGGCGCCGCCATCGACACTCTGGACGACGTCGAGGGTCCCGCCGTCATCGGCGACAACGTCCGCATCGACCCGGGAGCCCGCATTCTGGCGCACACCATACTGGGCGACAACACCGTCGTGCGCACCGGGGCGCAAGTGGGCGACTCCGTGCTCGCGGAGAACGTGTACATCGCGTCGGGGGCGGTCGTCACCGGGGCGGTGCTGGGCAATGCCGTGGAGGTCCACGAGAACGCCCACATAGCCGACGGCGCGGTGATCGGGGACCGCTCCATCATCGGGCGCAACGCCGTGGTGGCCAACAAGGTGAAGATCTACCCGCTCAAGAACATCGAGCCGGGTTCCGCCGTCCGCTCTTCCATCGTCTGGGAGACCAGGGGACCCAGCACTCTCTTCGGCCGCAACGGGGTTCGCGGGCTCGCCAACGTCGAGGTCACTCCCGAGATGGCCATGCGTCTGGCCATGTCGTACGGCACCCTGGTCCCCAAGAGCTCCTATGTGACCACCAGCCGCGACACCCACCACGCCAGCCGGGTGTTCAAGCGAGCCATCATCAGCGGCCTCAACTCCACCGGCGTCAACGTGCGTGATCTCACCACAGCCCCGCTGGCCGTCAACCGTTTCGACATCAAGAGCGGCAACGCCATCGCCGGCATCCATGTGCAACTCAGCCTGGAGAACCCGGAGGTCATCGAGATCCTCTTCTCCGAGGCCCCCGGCATCCCCATAGACGGCAAGCGGGAGCGGGCCGTGGAGAACCTCTACTTCAGGGAGGATTTCCGCCGAGCGGCCTTCGAGGAGATGGGCCAGGTGCTGTATCCGCCCCGTGTCATCGAGACCTACACCAATTGGCTGCTCGAGAACTGGAACACGGTGGCCATCCGGGGCCGGCAACCCCGGCTCGTCCTCGACTACTCGCTATCGGCCCCGGCCTTCTTCTTCCCGGCCACGCTCGACAAACTGGGCGTGGAGACCGTGGCCCTCAACACGTTCTCCCGCAATCGCACCCGCTTCACCCTGACCGAGACCTTGCCCGCCGCCACCGCTCGGGTGGGGGAGGTCGTGCGGGCCATGGAGGCCGATCTGGGCGCGGTCCTCGATCCGGGCGCGGAATACCTCTATGTGGTCGACGAGAAGGGGGAAGTGGTCCCCGATTCGGCCATGCTCCTGTTGTTGCTGCAGCAGGCGGCCAAGGAGGCCGGCTCGGGAGTGGCCGCTCTGCCTCTGCACGCCACCCGCTTGGCCGAGCACATGGTGGGGTCCACGGGCGTCACCATACGGCGCACCAAGTATTCCAAGGCCACCCTCATGGCCGAAGCCAGCCGTCCCAACACCATCTTCGCGGCCACTACCGACGGGGGCTACATCTATCCTGCGGTGCTACCCTCGCTCGACGGCCTATACGTGCTGGGCAAGATGATCGAGATGGTGTCCACGTCCGACGCCCCGCTCTCTCAACTCGTGTCGCGTATCCCCCAAGCCCACGTCACTCACCTGCAGTGCGATTGTCCCTGGGAGCTCAAGGGGACGGTGATGCGGCGCATGACCGAGACCCTCCGCGAGGGCCGGGTGTCCCTGGTGGACGGGATCAAGCTGTTCCTCGATCACAACGAGTGGGCGCTGGTGCTTCCCGACGCCGAGGAGCCGCTGTTCCACGTATATGCAGAGGCCGCCGACGATGCCAAAGCGGAGGCTCTAGCCGCGCGCTACCGGTCCGCCCTGGAGAGCGTGATCGCGGAGGCGAGGACGGCCTGAGGCCGGCTCAGGACTCGGTGCTGCGGGCTATTACCTGTTTGCAGACGGTCTTGAGCGTCTCGAACACGCCCTCTCCGGTGAGGGCGCAGGCCTCCACCACCGGGGAACCGGTGTGATCGAGCAACTCGGTCAGGTCGCTCACTGAGAAGATGTCGCTCAGGTCCCGCTTGTTCATCTGCAAGACCATGCCCAGCCGGGAGGGGTCTTCCCCTTGGGACATGAGGTTGTCCCACAGGTTGAGATAGCTGTCGACGTTCTCGTCCAGACGTGAGATCTGGCTGTCCGCCACGAACACCACCCCGTCCGCACCCTGCAGCACCAGCCGGCGGGAGGCGTTGTAGAAGGACTGCCCGGGTACGGTGTAGAGATGGAAACGAGTGCGCAGACCCTTGACGGTGCCCAGCGACAAAGGGAGGAAGTCGAAGTAGAGGGTGCGCTCCTCCTCGGTGGCTATGCTGACGAGGCGACCTCTGGCCGCCGGATTGACGCGACGGTGGATGTACTGGATGTTTGTGGTCTTGCCGCACAGACCACATCCGTAGTACACGATCTTGTAGTTGATCTCCCGCGCCGCCAGGTTGATCAGTGCCACAGGCCGCTCCCTGCCTTACGTCTCCTCGCTGCCGGAAAACAGACCATCGATCGCCGCACCGATCTCGCGCGAATACTCCCCGTCGATGACCCCCTCGTCTCTTAGGCTATTTTCGGCAGCCTCCAAAGCCGGCTTGAGGACCTCGAGCGCCCGGGCGGTGTACAGGCGCACGCGGCCCACCTGGGTCTCGCGACCAAAAGTGAGCAACAACAGAATCTGCTCGGTCACCTGCACCACGTGAAGGTTGGATTCTTTGCCCTCGTGGAACAAGAGAGTGAACTCGCGCTCGTTCAGCACCTCGGCCAGTTGGCGGGTGGCGGCGAATGAGCTGGCTGCGAGCGCGGCGAGGGAAAGGGTGTCGGAGCGGGAGTCCGGGGGAGAGGTGGTGATCGGTTGGCCGCTGGTGGAGACGAGGGCCACGAAGGTGGCGCCGGAGACCCGTCGCAGCTTCTCGAGCACGCTCTCGATCATCCGCATCTGTTCGTCACTGATGACCAGACCTCTGCGGCGTGCCACGGGGCGACCCTCCTTGCGCTTGGCTCTTGCCCCCAGAGTATACAAGTAGGCGTGCTATCATGACGGCCAGCCGATGGTGGCGAGAAAGGAGCGCATGTGAACCCCAAGAACCTCAAGTACCACAGGGAGCATGATTGGGCCCGGGTCGAGGGAGATACCGCGGTTTTCGGCCTCACCGACTATGCCCAGGAAACACTCGGTGACATCGTCTTCATCGAGCTCCCCGAGGTAGGTGCGGACGTCACAGCAGGGACGCCGTACGCCGAGGTCGAGTCGGTCAAGGCCGTTTCGGACGTCTATGCTCCCCTGAGCGGTTCGGTGGTGGAGGTCAACGAGGACGTCGTCGATGCTCCCGAACTCATCAATGAGAGCCCTTTCGAAGACGGCTGGCTGATCAAAGTGCGCCTCAGCGACGTATCTGAGATCGACGACTTGATGACCGCCGAGGAATACGAAGAGCTTCTCAGCGAGGAAGAGTGATCGCCTTCCGGCACTGACTCCTTTCTGAAACCCCGGCCCGGGGTTTCACACCAATCTCCACCTGAACTTGAAGGTTCTGCCGGCAACGTCTATAGTAGGGGTATGACCGCCATGGAGGACACCCCGTTCGAGAGACTCATCAATATCCAGTCGTACAGCGACGAGGAGTTGCGCGAGCTTGCCGACCGTCTATCCGCTGAGGAAAAGGAGATCTCCAAGCGCAGACGCCTGCTTCACGGCGAGATAGACATCCTGCGGGCAGAGATCGTGCGCAGGCTCAAGGCCAAGCATGACGAGGGCGGGGGGTTGGTCCAGGACGGCGACGTCGCCGCGCTCACCGACATCCTCAGTGGAAAGACGCGGCCCAAGCGTGAACCGGGGGGTACGCCCGCACCATGAGCTCCGGGTCGGACGCCTCTGAGAGCATCCACAAGCGCTTCCGTGATCTCTCCGCCGACGTGCGGGAGGAGCGCATCGTCCGCTACGTCATCAAGCAGTTGGGCCTTGGACGCCACCTCGACGACATCCTCAGCGACGCCTACCTAGTGGAGCACACCAGTGACACCACCCGGGAGGAACTCCTTCAGCATCCCGAGATCATCAAGGCCCTAGAGGCGCAGATCAAGCGGCAGTTCGCCGACTACGAAGAGTCGGTGTCCCACCAAGAACCCGGCCAAGACTCCACCGACTAGAGCGGGAGAACGGCCGTGATCGAATGCCCCACCTGTTCCTTCGAAAACAGTGAGGACTCCAACTTCTGCAGGCGGTGCGGCGAGCGGCTGGGGCCAGGCGACCTGGGAGACACCACCCTCACGTACGTGTGGGCCGAGAGAGAGGGAGAGGAAGGCGATACGATCACACCTCTCGAACATCCCGGCCCGGTCCTTCTGATCCGGGGAGGGGGAGGCCGAGAGGGGGAGATCGTGGCCCTCGACCTGGACGTCGTCAGCATCGGGCGTAGCCCCGATAACGAGCTTTTCCTGGATGACGTCACCGTCTCCCGCCATCATGCGCGGGTGATACGAGACTCCAGCGGCTACGTGGTCGAGGATCTCAACAGTCTCAACGGAACCTATGTCAATCGCCGCCGGATCGAGCACCAAGGTCTCTCGGATGGCGACGAATTGCAGGTGGGCAAGTACAAGATGGCCTTTATTGAGCAGGCTGGACACATACCGGAGGAGCAATGAAAGACAGTGCGACAGCTCCCGGGACCGCCGTCGGCGCGAGCGCCGCTGTCCAAAACGAGCGTCTGCTCACCATCGGCCAGGTGGTCGACCGCCTCCGGCCCGAATTCCCCGACCTGAGCATCACCAAGGTCCGCTACCTGGAAGACCGGGGTCTGCTCGCACCCACGCGGACCGCGGGCAGGTACCGCAAGTACTCAGGCGCCGACATCCGCCGTCTCCGCACCGTGCTGGCCCTGCAGCGCGACGAGTATCTGCCTCTGGACGTGATCAAGCAGCGGCTGGAGCGGGCCGCTTCGCCATTGGGCCAACCCCTGGCCGCGGCGGTACCTCTGCGAGCGGCACCCACCATCAGGCGGGAGGAGCCGGTCTACAGCCAGGAAGAGCTCTGCGAGGCCGCTGGAGTAGACGCCGATTTCTTGCGCATGCTCGTGGAGTTCAGGCTGCTGGACCGCCCGCTGCCCCAGGGGCCCACCTTCACCGAGAGCGATTTGGAGGTGGTCCGCATCTGCCAGCTGTTGGCCCGCTTCGGAGTGGAGCCCCGCAACCTCCGGCTTGTCGCTTCTTCGATCGAGCGAGAGGCCGCCTTAGTGGAACAGGTGACCACCCCCTCGCTGCGCTCCACCCACGCTGACAAGCGTGAATACGGGGAGCGCATGCTGGCCGACCTGGGGTCGCTCCTTTCTCAGTTGACCCACCTCCTCCTCACCCGCGAGCTGCGCCGGCTCCTATAGCCCCGCCCTCGTCGTCCGTTCCCATGTAGCCCTGTCTCTACGCCACTGCCCAAGGAGCGCCATGGATCTCGACAGCTATATGCGCCACATTCCCGGGTTCCCCAAGGAGGGGATCCTGTTCCACGACATCATGCCTTTGCTGCAGGACCCCGAAGCTTTGCGATATGCGGTCGATCGACTGGCCGACTATGGCCGCTCCAAGAAGGTGGATCTCATACTGGGAGCGGAGGCCCGCGGTTTCATCCTGGGAGCGGCGCTGGCTTATTCTATGGGTGTAGGTTTTGCTGCAGCACGCAAACCAGGGAAATTGCCCTGGCGGGTCAACCGCTGCGAATACGCCCTCGAATACGGCACTGACGCGCTGGAGATGCACGCCGACGCCATCAAACCCGGGCAGAGGGTGCTGATCCACGACGACCTGCTGGCGACGGGGGGGACCGCCAAAGCGAAGATCCAGTTGGTGGAGGAGGCGGGTGGGATCGTTGCCGGTCTCGCGTTTATCATCGAACTCACCGAGCTGGGCGGCCGCGATAAACTTGCGGGGTACGACGTCTTTAGCCTGCTTACCTACGCGGTCTAGCCCCTGACGCGGCCCGGCGCGGCGTGGTGCCGGGCCGCGGCTCCACCTGACGCTGATCTGAAACAATGATGCGCCGGCGGTTGGCGCCGTCCTGCCCGGAGGCGCCAGGGCCACCAAGCTCTGGGTTCACGGGAGGGCCACGGCAGGGGAGGGCGGCACGCGGGGGCCGTCACCTGGTCTTGCTGCACCGGATCCCTGCGGCCATGAAGGCCGGGTCACGGTCTGCTCGCTGCGCACTTTACATAATGTACATTATCATGCACTAAGAGTGGGGAGCCACCAAGAGGCCGCCAGCCGGCGGTCCCATGCGCGAAAGGCCGTGAACCAGGGCCGTGACCTACTTCACCAGGTTCATCATGTTGAACATGGGCAGGTACATGGAGATGACGATCACGCCCACCAGTCCGCCCACGAACATCATCATGATCGGCTCGATGATCGAAGTCAGGGACTTGACCGAAGCGTCGACTTCGTCTTCGTAGAAGTCGGCGATCTTATTCAGCATCGAATCGAGAGCGCCCGTCTCTTCCCCGATGGAGATCATGTGCGTCACCATCGGCGGGAACACCGAGGCCCGGGCCAGCGGCTTGGCGATTGGCTCGCCGCTCCGCACCGCCTCTTTGACGTCCATCATGGCTTCTTCGATCACCGTGTTGCCCGAGGTCTTCCCGGTGATCTCGATGGCCTGCAGTATGGGCACGCCGGAGCTCACCAGGGTGGCCAGAGTGCGGCTGAACCGGGCCAGGGCGATCTTCTGGATGATGGGTCCGAGCTTCATAGGCAGCCTGAGCTTGAAGCGGTCCCAGGCCCTACGCCCGTTGTCGGTGTTCTTGAGTCTCACCAGCGCCCAGATCAGGAGGCCGAACACCGGGAAGATGATGAACCAATAGCCCTTGAGGGCCTTGCTGATGCCCATCATGACCTGGGTGAGCATGGGCAGCTCGCCCCCCAGGTCGTTGTACATGTCGGCGAAGATAGGGATGATGAACAGCAGCATCCCGATCATGACCAACACGGCGAAGACGGCGATGAGGATCGGGTAGGTCATGGCCGATTTGATGGACCGGCGCAGGCTGTCCTGCTTCTCGAGCTGGACGGCCAGACGATTTAGCGTCTGATCGAGAGCGCCCCCGGCCTCGCCGGCGCGGACCATGGCCACGTAGAGCCGGTCGAAAGCCACCGACTGCTTGGCCATGGCGTCGGAGAGCGGCATGCCCGCTTCGACGTCCTCTCTGACGGCCTTGATCATCTTCTTGAAGCGAGAGTTCTGGGTCTGCTCCTCCAGCACGTAGAGGGCGCGCAGAACGGCGAGACCGGAACTGATCATGGTGGCGAACTGACGGGCGAAGACGGCTTTGTCCCGGATCTTGATGCGCTTGCTGTTCTCCAGCATCGCCCCGATGTCGGGCACTCCGCGCTTCTCTTCGAGTTTGACTACGGTGAGACCCTTGCGCCGCAGCTCAGCCACCACCGCAGCCTTGGATTCGCCGATCACCTCACCGGTGAACGGGAGTCCGCGATCCTTCTTAGCGGTGTATGTATAGGTGGCCACGTCTTGTTCGATCCTCTTCTAGGTCGCGGGTTGATGACGCCCTTCAAGTCCTCTATCGGCCGATGTGCGCCGGTACTCAAGACCTCCGGCGACGACCCGGCTCTGCCCCTCCCCCACTCGGGTCAGTCCCCGGCGCGAGGCATGGTTCAGGCGGCTCCGGCCAGGAGCAGACGCTCCAGTTCGTCCGGCACCGACGACCGCCGCAGAGCCAGCTCGCGGGTGATGTGGCCTCGGCGCACCAGGTCGGCCAATGAGGCGTTCATTGTCTGCATGCCGTGGTGGCCGCCGGTCTGCATGACCGTGTAGAGCTGGTGGGTCTTGCCCTCCCGGATGAGGTTGCGGGCTGCCGGGGTTGCGACGAGCACTTCACAGGCGGCAACCCGGCCGATCCCCGACGTCCGCGGGAGCAGTTGCTGGGTCACCACCCCTTCCAGGGTGGCGGCGATCTGCACGCGGATCTGCTCCTGCTGGTGCGGTGGGAACACGTCGATCATCCGGTCGATGGTCTGAGGACAGTCCTGGGTGTGCAGAGTGGCGAACACCAGGTGTCCGGTCTCGGCCGCGGTCAAGGCGATCTGGATGGTCTCGAGGTCCCGCATCTCGCCGATCAGGATCACATCCGGGTCCTGGCGCAAGGCCGAGCGTAGGGCGATAGGAAAGGCCTTGGTGTCGCTGCCGACTTCGCGCTGATGTATAACACAGCGCTTATGACTATGCAGGAACTCGATGGGGTCCTCGATGGTGATGATGTGATCCGCTCTGGTCTCGTTGATCTCGTCGATGATGGACGCCAGCGTGGTCGACTTGCCCGACCCGGTCGGTCCGGTGACCAGAACGAACCCCCGAGGCTTGTGACAGAAGCTGTGGAGGACCTTGGGTAGCCCGAGATCGTCGATCCCCTTGATGCACGTGGGTACCAGCCGGAAGGCGGCTCCCAATGTCCCGCGCTGGAAGTAGGCGTTGACGCGAAAGCGGGCCTGACCGTACAGGGAATACGACAGATCGACCTCCCAGTCGGTTTCCAGCTTCTGCCGCTGGTCCTGGGTTAGGATGCTGTAGATGAGCTCCCTGGCCTCACTGGGACTGAGCACCGGCCTGTCCAGCGGCTGCAGATGACCGTCGATGCGCACCACTGGGGGCAGGTCGACCGCCAGATGCAGGTCGGAAGCCTGTCTTTCCACCACTTCTTTAAGGATCTCGGCGATGTCCACGTCTGCTCTCTCCTCGTTCCTCGCATCCCGCGCCTACACGATGACGCGGGAGATCTCCTCTATGCTGGTCAGCCCCTGCATCACCCGCTCAAGGCCGTCCTGGCGCAGCGAGACCATCCCCTCCGCGCGTGCCACTCGCCCTAGTTCATCGGCACTCTTGCGCTCCACTATGAGTCTTTCTATGGCCTCGGTGACCGGCATGACCTCGTACAGGCCCATCCGACCCTTATAGCCGGTGTTGTTGCAGCGAGGACAGCCCACAGCGCGGTACAGGGTGAGTTCCTCCCGCCGTTCGATCGCTTCGGTCGAGAATCCCGACTGCCGCAGTGATTCGGAGGTGGGTTGGAACGCCTCCTTGCAGTGCTCACACAGCTTCCGGACCAGCCTTTGGGCGATGACGCAGTCGACGGCGGAGGCGGTGAGGAAGGGCTCCACCCCCATCTCGGTGAGTCGAGTCAGCGCCCCCGGGGCGTCGTTGGTGTGAAGCGTGGAGAGCACCAGGTGGCCGGTGAGCGCCGATTCGACCGCGATCTGCGCCGTGTCCTTGTCCCTCACCTCGCCCACCATCACGATATCGGGGTCGCAACGCAGGATCGAGCGCAGGCCGGAGGCGAAGGTCAGCCCGGCCTTGGGGTTGATCTGCACCTGGTTGATGCCCGACAGCCGGTACTCCACGGGATCCTCCACCGTGATGATGTTCTTCTCCGGGGTGTTGAGGATGTTGAGGGTGGCGTACAGCGTCGTCGACTTGCCCGACCCCGTCGGACCGGTGACCAGGATGGCTCCGTACGGTTTGAGGAACGAGCGCCGGTAACGGGCCAGGGCCTGCTCGGAGAACCCCAGCTCCTCCAGGCGAAGCATGACGTTGGAGCGGTCCAGCAGACGGATGACCACCTTCTCGCCGTAGACAGTGGGCAGCGACGCCACCCGCATGTCGATGGGCCGCCCCCCGACGGTCAGGCCGATGCGTCCGTCCTGGGGCACCCGCCGTTCGGCGATGTCGAGGTCGGCCATGACCTTCAGGCGAGAGATGACTCCGGCCTGGAGCCGTTTGGGGATGGTCATGATCTCATGGAGGACACCGTCGTGCCGAAAACGGATGAGCAGGTCCTTGGCCTGAGGCTCGAAGTGGACGTCCGAAGCCCCCTCGTCGGCCGCCCGCGCCAGCACCCCGTTGACCAGCTTGACCACGGGGGCGGCGTCCACCTGCTCCCGGATGTCCCGCAGTTCGTCCTGGAGGGCCTCGTCCTCGCCCTCGGCCACCCGCGTTTCCAGGTGTTGCGAAAGCTGGTCGTCGACCGCCGGCTTGAGCTTGCTGAGGGCTTCCACGAGGTCTTCACTGCTGACGAGCCCCGGTTCGATGTCGAACCCGGTGAGGATGCGCAGGTCGTCGATGGCGACTATGTTCGACGGGTCGGCCATGGCGACGAGGATGGTGTGCTCATCGACGAATGAGACCGGGAGGGCGGAGTAGCGGCGGGCATCTCGCTCCGAGATGAGGTCGCAGGCCACCGGGTCGATGCGGGTGGCCCCCAGCTCCAGGTAGCGGACGCCCAGCCTGCGGGCAAGAGCCTCCATGAGGTCCGCCTTGGTCACCCATCCCTTGGCCAGGGCGATTTCACCGATACGTTGATGCGAGACCCGCTGTTCGGCGGTGGCGAGGTCCACTTGCTCCTGAGTGAGCACTCCCATGTCGACCAGGACCTCGCCTGTCGGCTTTCCTACCAGCCTACGCTCCAGGTTCTCCTCTCGCGCCGCCTGCATTGACGGAGTCTCACCTCTCCCTCTGTTCGATACTCCTGCGCATCGCGTCCATCGGCGGCTGCATGCCCGTCCACAGCTCGTAGGAGCCGGCGGCCTGCCTCACGAGCATCTCCTTGCCGTCCACGGCCCGGGCACCCCGGGCCCTCGCCTCTCGCACGAGGGTTGTGGGCCGGGCACCGTAAACCGCGTCGATGACGACGTGCCGGCTGTGGAGAATATCGACAGGAAGAGGGGACTCCTTGACCGACCCCGGCATGCCCACCGAAGTGGCGTTGACCACCAGGTCGGCGCCACGGACGGCTTCGAGAAGTACACCCTCGGCGAGAGGCGCGCACGCGACTCCCCCCCAGGAGGCGGCGGCCGCGCACAGCGCTTCGGCATTGACCGCAGTGCGGTTGTACACCGAAATGAGGCTGACTCGCTCCGCCACCAGCGCCGCCACGATCGCCCGAGCCGCGCCACCGGCCCCCAGAACCACGCAGGTCAGACCCTCCGCCCCTTGCGGCAGCAGTGAGCGCAGGGCATCCGCGAACCCCTGCACATCGGTGTTGTGGCCCACCAGGCGGCCGTCTTCGTTCACGACGGTGTTGACGGCCCCGACGCGGGCCGCCGTGGGCTCGAGGTCGTCAAGGTAGGTCATGACGGTGATCTTGTGGGGGACGGTGACGTTCACGCCCCGCATCCGCAAGGCACGCACGCCTTCGACAGCGGCCCCCAGCCGGTCCGGAGCGACATCAAAGGCCACATAGGAGAGTCTCAGGCCCTGCGCGCGCAAAGCCGCGTTGTGCATGCTCGGCGACAGAGAGTGCCCCACGGGATGACCGAACAACCCCAGCAGATCACAGTAGCCGGGCAAAGCTCCCCCTTGGCCTTCCATCACCCACCTCCTGTCGCTGTCACCCCGGTCTACCAGTGCAGACTACAGCCTGAAGGACCATCGTGTCTCGTACGAAGGTGGGAGCTTGGCGGGAGGGACCCGGCCTGAGGGGCTACTGCGACAGCTCCTTCTTGACCTTGAGGAACTCGTCGTAGTCGGCCGTGAAGAAGAGCTTGCCCTCTTTGTCGGCGATGAAGTACAGGTAGTCGACCTCAGCGGGTTCGAGAGCCGCCGTCAGCGCCGCCACTCCTGGGTTGGCGATGGGCGAAGGCGGCAGCCCTTTGACCTCCCGGGTGTTGTAGGGAGAGTCGACCTTGAGATCCTCCGCGGTGAGTTCACCCGTCCACTTGTCAAGGGCATATCGCACGGTCACGTCCAGACCGAGCGACATCTTCTCCTTCAGGCGGTTGTAGATGACGGCGGCCACCTTGGCTCGGTCTTCAGCGGTGACCGCTTCCTTCTCCACCAAGGAAGCGACGATGACGATCTCATAGGGCGTCCGCCCCAGTGCCTCCGCCTTGCTCCAGGGCAAAGCCCCCGTCTTCTTCTCGAAGGCCGCCAATTGGGCCCCGATCAGCTGTGTGGCCCCATCACCCTGCAGCAGGTAGTAGGTATCGGGGAACAGCAGACCCTCGAGAGTCTGCACCTCGACGGCGGTGCCGCCCACCTTGGGCACGACGAACTTGCTCGGCTGCTTGCTCAACTCGATGTACTCGTCGCCCTTGATCTTGCCGCCCTTCGTCAGCAAGGCCGCCACCTGGGAGTTGGTCAACCCCTCGGGGATCATGACCCTGAAGCTGGAGGAACCTTCCCCCGTTTCCAGCTTGGAGACTACAGCCAACAGCTGCAGATCCGTGCGAAGCTGATAGGTACCCGGCTGGAGCTTGGCCTCTGATTGCCGCGACTTGACCAACTCGACGAACTCGGAGGCCGAATCGATGACCCCCTTCTCCTCCAGCACCCGCCCGATCTGAGTAGCGCTCATGCCCGGCGTGATCTGGACCTTGACGCTGGCGGCGACCGTGGTGACCGTGGTGGTGGAGGAACGCGCCTCCAGCCATTCTGCCCCCCTCATGACGAACGTCGCCACTATCGCCACGAAGGCCACAAAGCCGCAGACCACGAAAGCACGCAACACCCATCTCTTCTTAGATGGGCGCTTCTTCGCGTCCGGGCGCTCACCCACCCGGGGCAGTTCGGAATACCAGTCGGCCATCTACTCTCCCCCGTCGGCTCGGGTCAATCGCGAATCGAGATAGCTCTGCAGCAGGTAGCACGCCGCCACCGAGTCTTGGTCTGCTCTACGCGTCCCCGGGGGCCCGGCGAGCTTGGTCGTGTACCGCTCGTCCCACGTCAGCACTCGCGCCCCGGTGCGCTCCCCCAAACGATTCGCGAACTCCAGCGTGTCCTCCATTTGCCGGTTGCTGCCTCCCTTGAGGGGCCGGGGAAGTCCCACCACTATCTCCCCCACTCCCAACTCTTCGGCCACCTCGACCAACCTTAGAAGCAACCGGTCGCGATTGCGTTCCACTATGACGGGGAGCGGAGAGCACGTGACCTCGAGCGGGTCCGACAGGGCGAGACCCGTGCGTGTCCGTCCCACATCTATACCCAACACCCGCACTCATCCACCCATGGCCGCCAGCACGGCCTGGCGGGCGGCCTCAAGGGCCTCCCCCAGCCGCGCCGGGTCCCCGCCCCCGCCCCTACCCAAATGGGCGGTGCCGCCCCCTCCGCCCCCGAAAGCCTTGGCCGCCGTCTTGACCACGTGGCCCGCGTCCACTTGGGAGACTCCGGCCACAGCTACAACAAGAGCCGCCTTGCCGTCCAGATCGGCACCCAGAACCACCACACCGGGCTGGACCCGGTCGCGCACCTGGTCGACCAGGGACAGGAGGTGGTCCGTGTCTCTGGCCTCTACTGTGCCGGCGACCAGGCTGATTCCTCCCACCGAGACGGCCTCGCTCACCAGGTCGGCCACCACGTCCTTGGCCGCCTGGGCCAGGAAGGCGTCGAGTTCAGCCTGCAGCGACCCCACCTGCGCCTGCAGCTTGCGCAGAGCGGGAAGGAGCTGATCGGGGGGCACGCCCAAAAGCTCGGCAGCCTCGGCCACAAGCCGGTCGCGCTCCCGATAGTAGACCACGGCGGCCCGCCCGGTCACGGCCTCGATGCGGCGGACGTTGGCACCCACGCTCCCCTCGGATAGGATCTTGAAGGCCCCGATCTCGCTAGTGGAGCCCACGTGAGTGCCTCCGCACAGCTCTCTGCTGAAATCATCCACCTCCACCACCCGCACGAACTCTCCGTACTTCTCCCCGAACAGTGCCATGGCACCAAGGTCCCGGGCGTGTTCCAGACTGGTGGTGAAGGCCCGCACCGGATGGTCCTCCACGATGCGGCGGTTGACCAGCTCCTCGACCTCGAGCAGACGGCGGGGACCGAGGGGCTCGTGGTAGGCGAAGTCGAAGCGGAACTTGTCGGCGCGGACGGAAGAGCCGGCCTGAGTGACGTCCTTGCCCAGGCGGGAACGCAGAGCGTAGTGCAACAGGTGGGTGGCGGTATGGTTGGCCGCCACGTCGTGCCGGTAGGTCGAAGAGAGCGCGGCTCTGACCCGGGCCCCCTTTTCGATCTGGCCCTCGATCACGCGGGCCACGACCACCTGGACCTCACCCTGAAGCTGCACGTCTTCGACCTCGGCCTTGCCCGTCTCGGCCTCAACCACTCCGGTGTCGGCGGTCTGTCCGCCCATCTCGGCATAGAAGGGGCTTTCCCGCAGGGCCAGCAGTATGCGGCCGTCGTCCAACAGCTCCACATTGTCGACCACCGTGAACAGGTCCTCTCGCTCATAGCCCTTGAACTCGGTGGCGTGCTCGGTGGCGCGGGCGAAACGGACGATGGCCTCGTGTAGGGTGTCCCCACCCTTCTGGGCCTGTCTGGCCCGTTTCCTCTGGTCTTCCATGGAGGAATCGAAGCCCTCCATGTCGAGTGCCAGACCGCCCTCCTCCACGATCTCGCGCGTGACTTCAACCGGAAAGCCGTAGGTGTCATGGAGCTGGAAGGCCACCGCTCCCGGGAAGACCGCCGAGCCTTCTTCCCGGGCCCTTGCCATGGCTTCTTCCACCAGCACAAGACCCTGGTCGAGGGTGCGGTTGAAGCGTTCTTCCTCGGCGTGTACCACGCTGAGGATGGCCTCCTTGCGCTCCACCAGCTCGGGATAGGCCCTGCCCATCTGTTCGATGGTGCGTTCGGCGAAACGGCGGAGTAGAGGCGGCCGCATCCCGGCGGAACGGCTGAAGCGGGCCGCCCGCCTGATGATCCTGCGCAAGACGTAACCCCGCCCCTCATTGCTGGGAAGGACCCCGTCGGCCACCAGGAAGGACATGGCTCTGCTGTGGTCCGCCAACACCCGCATGGCCACGTCGGCCCTCGCGTCGGTCCCGTAGGCCACACCGGATATCTCTTCTCCCAGCTCCACAAGGGGTCTGAAAACGTCGGTGAGGAAGACCGACGAGACCCCTTGCTTGAGGGCGGCGATCCGCTCCAACCCCATGCCGGTGTCTATGTTCTGGGCCGGCAGCGGCGTCAGCTGGTGATCTTCGCCCATGTTGTAGCCGGTGAACACCAGGTTCCAGTACTCCACGAAGCGGTCGCAGTCGCAGCCGGGCCGGCAGTCGGGGTCGGAGCAGCCTGACTGGGGACCCCGGTCGTAGTAGAGCTCGGAGCAGGGGCCGCAGGGTCCGGTCGGACCAACCGGACCCCAGAAGTTGGCACTCCGCGGCAGGCCGACCATCCGCTCCCGCGGCAGTCCCAGCGCGGCCCAGTGCGATACCGCTTCCTCGTCGGGCTCGATAGCGTCGTCGCCTTCGAAGTAGGAGATCCAGATGAGGTCCGGGTCAAGCTTCAGGTAGTCGAGCGAGAACTCCCAAGCGAACCGGATGGCCCCTTCCTTGAAGTAGTCCCCTACCGAGAAGTTGCCCAGCATCTCGAAGAAGGTGCAGTGCCGGGCGGTCAGCCCAACCTTGTCGATATCGGAGGTCCGAAAACACTTCTGGACGCTGGTGAGCCGGCGGCTGGGAGGCTCGGCCAGGCCCATGAAGTACGGCATGAACTGCTGCATGCCCGCCGTGGTAAGGAGCACCGTCTGGTCCTTGTAGGGCACGAGCGACGAGCTAGGGACGAGCAGATGGCCCCTCTCGACGAAATAGTCCACGAACATCTTCCGCAGTTCGGCCGTCTTCACTGGATCAATCCTCGCCTCTCCCTCCGGTCCGCTTGACCAGAGACTCCTCCTCCGCCATAAACTGGCGGAGATTGTCGATCGACTTGCGTATCAACCTCGAAACGTGCATCTGCGAGATACCGATGCGCGCCGCCACCTGGGTCTGCGTCATGCCCTCGAAGAAGCGGAGATGCAGGATGAGGCGCTCGCGCGGATCGAGCCTTCCCATCGCGGGCGCCAATACCCGGCGCTGCTCGAAGACCTCGTAGGCCTCTTCTTCGCTGCCCAGGGTATCCAGGAGCCCCGCCGATTCCTCGTCCTCCGGGTTGCCGCCCGCGAAGATCGAGACCGAACTGTAGGCCCGCCCGCTCTCCAGGGCCTCCACCACCTCTTCTTCCGTGGCCCCGGTGGCCGCAGCCAACTCCCCGATGGTGGGCGACCGCCGCAACTCCACGGTGAGTTGTTCCATCACCCGGTTCAGCCGCACCTTCAGATCCTGCAGGGCCCGCGGCACCTTCACCGCCCAGCCTTTGTCCCGGAAGTACCGCTTGATCTCCCCCAAGATGGTAGGGGTCGCGTAGGTAGACAGCTCCACCCCCCGGTCCAGATCGAAGCGATCGATGGCCTTGATCAGGCCTATGGATCCCACCTGCACCAGATCCTCCACCGGCTGTCCTCGCGAGGCAAAACGCCGGGCTAGACTCTTCACCAACGGAAGGTACCGGGTGATCAGCTCTTCCCGGGCAGCGGCGTCTTTGTGGTCCCGGATGAGGACCAGAAGCTCCCGCTCCGAGAGTGAGCGCAGCCCGCCCACGTGGCCAGCCCCACGTCGGGAGGGGTCCGCGCGTCCCGCTGCCGTCCCCGTCTCGGACACCTACGGGATCCGTTTCTCCATCTCGACCGCGAAGGCGTCAGTCGTGACGTCCCGCACGACGAAACCATCGACGAGTGACTCCAGCAGCAGCCGGACATCCAGCAGGCAGCCTTCGCAGGCGGAGTCAGCGCCCTCGGGGGAAAGGGCTCTGCGGGTACCCTGGTTGCGCAGCCCGGCCAGGCGCACCCTGAACGCCCCTGGGACCGCCGAGACCTGCAGCTCGAGGTCGTCCCCATCTGCGGGTTCCTCGGCGAGGAGGGTCTCGACCGCCAATTCGATGTCATCCAATCCGTCCACCGGCAGGTCGTGCCGGGACGCCACCCCACCCATGACCACCCGCATGACCCGCAGGCAACCCTCGCCGCGCGGCGTCCTCAGAAGTACCGGTCGAGGATGTCCGGTCGCCTCAGACGAAGCCGGCACGCTCACGCACCTGTGTCGGCGCCGCCCAGGTACTCGTCCATCTCGGCCTGCTTCTCCTGATAGACCTGACGGCCGCGCTCGACGGCACCCTCAGCCCGCTCTCTGACCTCTTCGAACAGACGTCTGGCTTCCTCGGGCACATCAGCGAAAGACTCAGCGAAGCTCTTGCCGGTCTCCTGGGAAACCCGGTGAGCGATGAGCAGGGCGGCACCGATGGCGGCCCCCGCGGCGAGGATCAGAACAGAACGAAACATGGTCTCAACTCTCCTTCCCTTTGCCGGAAACGAACGTGGCTATCCCTTCGTTGACGGCAGACGCGAGTCCGGCCACCTTCTTGAGAGGCGTCGCCACCACCCCGTGGACCGCAGTCGTGGTCGTCTCGGCGGTCTTGACTATCACGCCTACCGACGCGGTGATCTCGTCCACCTTGGCCAGTTCGGCGTTGACCCCGTCCAACGTGGTCTCGATCCGCGTGAGAAGCGGCAGGACCTGCGTGTTGGTGTCAGCGAGGATGCCGGTCAGCCGAGCCAGGACGGAAGCGAGGCGGAAGAGCGCATACGCACAGCCTATGCCGAACAGCAGGAAGAAGATACCGATGGCGATCTGCATGAAGGCGCCGGCGTCCCACTCCATTTCGATCCCCTTTCTGCTCCGGTGCAAACGCAGAGACTATACCACAGGGCCCTTGGCTCCCCGCCTCCCGCTCCTAGCGGGCCGCGTCCCCTCTCAGGTCTCGGTGCCGGCGATGGTACCCGCCATGGCCACCTGTGTTCCCGAATACAGTACCGCCGTCTGCCCCGGAGCCACCCCATAGGCGGCCTCGCCCAGGGCGATCACCGCCCGTCCTCCGGCCAGCTCGACGCTGCGCACCGGCACGGCCGGGCTCGATGAGCGCAGTTGAACGCTCAGGTCTCCCCCGGGGCTGGGACGATGGAAGGTGAGATCCTCCACGTGGACGGCGCCCACCGCGGTCTCGGCAAGGCTGCCGACCACCACCAGCCGGCGCCCCGCGTCCACCCGAAGGACATACAGCGGCTGCGGACCGGCGACGCGGAGCCCTCGCCTCTGACCGGGGGTGAAGTTGTAGGTGCCCGAATGCCGGCCGACGACCCTGCCGGTTTCGTCCACTATCTCTCCCGGCGCCTCTCCCAGCCGCGCCCGCAGAAACCGCCGGTGGTCGTCATCTGGCACGAAGCAGATCTCCTGGCTCTCAGCGGCCGAGTGGCCCTCCAGCCCCGCAGCCGCCGCCGCTCTCCTCACCTCGATCTTGGTCATCTCCCCCAGGGGGAACAGCATCTGTTCCAGGAGGTCCGGCGATACCTCGGCCAACACGTATGACTGATCCTTCTTGGTATCGACCCCGCGAGTAAGGCAGGGAGGCGAACCGGTCAGCCGGGCATAGTGCCCGGTGGCCACCCTGGGCAGCCCCAGACGATGGGCGACATCCAGCATCAGGCCCAGACGCACCCTCGCGTTGCACTTGGCGCAGGGGTTAGGGGTGCGCCCTTCCGCATATTCCTGGACGAAGTACTGCACCACCCGCTTCTGGAACAAGGCGGACGCATCGAGAGTGAGATGCGGGATGCCCAGGCCGTGCGCGACCGCCCGCGCCCGCCGCACACTCTCCGGCGAGCAGCAGCTCCGCTCGCCACTCACGCCGGGATCGTTCCACAGGCGCAGGGTGATGCCCACCACCCTGAAGCCGGCCTTCACCAGCAGCATGGCCGCGACCCCGCTGTCCACGCCACCGCTCATGCCCACCAGCACCCCCCGCTCGCCGGAGGCCGATTCCGTTATGCCAAGGTCTACTCGGGGGAACGCGCCCAGCA
>CAYNPL010000014.1:71695-74406 GCA_964399135.1 uncultured Gaiellales bacterium | reverse complement strand
TTATCGCGGCCAGCCTGTGGGGCAAGGCCAAGACCGTGAGCCAGATGGTCGCCATCGCCGCTCTGATCCTGGAGCCTCGGTGGCTCAAGCCGGAGTGGACCTTGGGAGGCCACACCGTCAGCTGGTACCTGGTGGTGTTGATGCTGGTGCTGACCGTACTGAGCGGTCTCGACTACTTCATCCACGCCCGCGACAAGTTGGCTGGCACCCTCACCAGGCCGACCGGGGGCCCCGACGGGCCTGCGGAGCAGGGATAGGCGGGGAGACCTGGGTGGATCGGGAGAGACAGCGGCTATTCGTGGCGGTGCCTCTGCCTGAGGAGTCGCTCCCGGTCGTGCGGTCCGCCCAAGAGGCGCTGCCGGCGGACCCGAACCTGCGCCTGTTGGGCCGGGAGCAGCTGCACGTGACCTTGGCCTTCATGGGGGAGGTCGAAGGCGAACGGGCGGCGGCGGCGCGAGCGGTGGTGGAGGCGGTCCCAGCCGCTATGGGGGGAACCGTCTCCCTGGGCCGGTTCTTGCTGCTGCCTTCACCGGGCAAGGCCCGGGTGGTGACGCTCGAGATCGAAGACGGCGATGGAGTGCTGGCCGGCCTCTATTCGCTGGTGATGAACGGGTTGGAAGCGAGGGGCGTCATGTGCCGCGAAAAACGGCCGTTCCGTCCCCACCTGACGGTGGCCAGGTTGCGCACGCCCGGCCCGGTCAGACCAAGGTATGAGAGCGCACGGGCTCCGTTTGCGGTACAGTCGGTGTGCCTGTTCCAGAGTAAGTTGAGGCGCGAGGGCGCGGTGTACACAGTGGTCGCGCGGAAGGCGTTGGTGCCGGCGAGCGCGGAAGAAAGGGCATAGGAGGAGCGGTGGAAAAAGACAAGGCCTTGGAGATGGCCGTGCTGCAGATCGAGCGGCAGTACGGTAAGGGCTCCATCATGCGTCTGGGCGACGAGTCGGCGGTCGTCAAGGTACCTGCCATCTCCACCGGCTCCTTGGGGCTCGACCTGGCTCTGGGTGTGGGTGGGGTGCCCCGGGGCCGGGTGGTCGAGATATTCGGACCGGAGTCGAGCGGCAAGACCACTCTGGCGCTGCACATGATCGCCGAGGCTCAGAGAGCGGGCGGCAAAGCGGCCTTCATTGACGCTGAGCATGCGATGGATTCCGCTTACGCCCGCAAGATCGGGGTCAACATCGACGAGCTCTTGGTCTCCCAGCCCGACAACGGCGAGCAGGCCCTCGAGATCACCGAGCTCCTCATCCGCAGCGGCGCCCTCGACATCGTGGTCATCGACTCGGTGGCGGCCTTGACGCCTCGAGCCGAGCTCGAGGGGGAGATGGGCGACTCGCACGTGGGTCTACAAGCCCGCCTCATGAGCCAGGCCCTGCGCAAGCTGGCCGGCACCATCAGCAAGACTCAGACCACCGCCGTCTTCATCAACCAGTTGCGGGAGAAGGTGGGCGTCATGTTCGGCAACCCGGAGGTCACCCCCGGCGGCAGGGCTCTCAAGTTCTACGCTTCGGTCCGCCTCGACATCCGCCGCATAGAGACCCTCAAAGAGGGAACCGAGGCGGTGGGCAACCGGGTGCGGGTGCGCGTGGTCAAGAACAAGGTGGCTCCGCCGTTTAAGGAGGCCGAGTTCGACATCATGTACGGGGCGGGCATCTCCACCGAGGGAGATGTACTCGATCTGGCAGTCGAGAACAAGATCGTGCAGAAGAGCGGCGCCTGGTTCTCTTACGGCGACCAGCGGCTCGGCCAGGGCCGGGAGAACGTCCGTCAGTTCCTGGGGGACAATCCGGAGCTGGTCCAGCAGCTGAGGCGGGAGGTCATCCAGGCCGTCGAGCCCGAGTGGGCCACGATGGCGGGAGTGACCAGCGCCGCAGGGCCGGCGCCGCCCGAACCGGCGCCTTCTGGTCAGCAGGGAGAGGCGGCGGAGCCCGCATCGGTCCCGGGGGCGCCCACCGGCGAGGCCGTCGGCTAGGAGGAGGCCGGCGTGCGGGGGAGGAGCCGCCGCAGTCCCGGCCCGGCGCAGGACGGTGTGATCACGGCGTTGGTGCCCCGGCGGGGTGACGCCGAGCGCGTCACTGTGCGCCTGCAGGGCTCTTTCTGCTTCGACGTGGCCGCCGTGCTGGTGCAGCGAGAGGGCCTGCGGGTGGGCGACCCGTTGCCGGCGGCCGCCCAAGAGCGCCTGCTGGAGGAGGACGCGCCTTTTCGGGCAAGGGAGACCGCGCTCGGTTTCCTCTCTTACAGGGATAGGTCCGCCCGAGAGGTGCAGATCCGGCTGGAGTCCGCCGGGTTCGACCCCCGAGTGGTGGACGACGCGGTCTCGTGGCTGAAGGAGATCGGTTACGTGGACGACGCTCGGTTCGCCACGCGGTACGCCGCCGATAAGGCCCGCGCCGGCTGGGGAGCCCAGCGCATCCGCGCCGAGCTCATGCGCAAGGGGGTGGAGCGGGCTGTGGTCGACGCCGCACTGGCTGCTCAAGAGGACAGTGAAGCCTTCCCGGTGGCTTCGGGCGAGGAAGTGGCCCTCGCTTTGGCCCGCAAGCGTTTCGGGGCTCAGTTCGCCGTGGACCCTCGCGGTGCCGCCAACCGGCTGGCCGGGTTCCTCTTGCGCCGAGGCTTCGACTGGGATGCTGTCGGGCGCATCCAGCGGGTCCTGCGCGCGGAGGGCGAAGGTCACGCGGTCGGCGGGCAGGAAGAAGAGGGGACGGAACCGGTGGG